>JAAZNL010000041.1 GCA_012798315.1 candidate division WWE3 bacterium
CTATAAAAAATAGAATAGTAGAGCAGGCGTTTTTAAAACTATGTCAGAAGTGGGTAAAAAAATACAACAGAATATTAGTCGCAGAGCTCCGATTGTTACAGTTATGGGGCATGTCGATCATGGAAAAACATCGATTCTTGATTGTATTAGGAAAACAAATGTTCAATCCCACGAGTATGGCGGTATTACGCAGCATATTGGTGCGTATCAAGTAGAATACAAATCCCAAAAAATTACGTTCATTGATACCCCAGGCCACGCGGCATTTACCCAAATGCGTGCCCGCGGGGGAAAAGCGTCAGATATTGTAATTCTAGTAGTTGCCGCGGATGACGGTGTTATGCCCCAAACCAAGGAGGCCATATCTCATGCCAAGTCCGCCGGATCGGTAATTATAGTTGCAATTAACAAATCAGATCTCCCACAGGCAAATCCTCAAAAAGTTAAGCAAGGTCTGGCCCAGGAGAATGTTTTAGTTGAAGATTGGGGCGGAGATGTAATAGCTGTCGAAGTATCCGCAAAAACCGGAAAAGGCATAGATAGTCTTTTGGATTCAATTTTGGCGATTTCTGAAATGCTAAACCTAAACTCAGATCCCGCGGGGGAACTTGAAGCACCTATAATTGAGGCGAAATTAGATAGAAAAAAGGGTGTGGTAGTAACCTGCATTGTCCGAAGCGGCACAATTCAGGTTGGGCAGGAAATTACTGCCAGTGGGTATGAAGCCAAAGTAAGATCATTAACCAACGAAAATGGACAAACATTAAAACTGGCAAATTTAGGCACACCGGTAGAAATACTAGGATTTAACAAAGTACCGGATGTAGGTGATTTAATCGTACGAAAAGGCAGTGAATTAGCAATTCTATCCAAGGATGAATCACGGGTAGAAATAGTGGGTAAAGACGCTAAAAAGACCGTTGCTGTTGTAATTAAAGCTGATACCCAAGGTACTTTAGAAGCGGTTAAAGCCAGTTTAGCAAACCTGGTTACCTCTTCTGTAGGCTTAAGTTATGCCCTAAAATTTTTGCATACTGCTACCGGTGATATTACGGAATCAGATGTTATGTTAGCTCAAAGCGTAAAAGGGATCGTTGTAGGTTTTAATGTGCGCATACCTGAACCAATCGCAGAAATGGCCAGAGAAAACAAAATAGTGGCAAAAACATATAAAACCATTTATGAATTAATAGATGAGGCCGAGGAATTACTTGAAGGCACGGCTTTGGAAGAAGAAATGAAAATTAAGGGAAGAGCCCAAATTCTAAAACTTTTCAAACTTCCTTCCGGCGACGTAATAGCGGGAGCAAAGGTTTTGGCCGGGGCATTAAAAGAAGGAAGCCGCGTTTCCATATATGATAAAGATCCGGCTGAACTAAAAGAGACAGATATTCCTCTTTACACAGGTAGTATTAAAAAACTTAAAAAAGGCAAAGATGAGGTTAAGGTAGTGGGTAAGGACAATGAGTGCGGTCTACTCCTAAAACCAGCATTTGAAGGTATTAAAGACGGGCTTTGGGTAGAAGTCCGCTAAAATTGACACTATTTTTCTCCGGCGGTATAATCTCCGGACGTCAAGTTACAACTTCCACGTCAAAAATATAATATGGATCAAAGAGAAAAAAACATCCAAATAGCTGATGCTATAGATAGCGCTAAAAGTATTGCGATCATTTTATCCAAAAGCTGCGATACTGATACATTTTGCGCCGCTGTAGGACTGTACTTTATGTTAAGAGACAAGGCTAAAACTACAGACTTGTTGTTCCAGGGTATAGTACCGGCAGAATGTGAATTTTTACTGGATAAGACAATTATAAAAACAAACTTAGGTGCAAAAGAATTGGTAGTTTCAATAGATTACGCATCTTCTCCTGAGGCAGTAGCTCAATACAGTACAAATAACGGGATATTGTACATAAAGTTGGCGCCAGTAAACCGGGATTTTGATATAAATAAGGTTCAAACCGAAATTCAGGGTCAGAACTACGATTTAATATTTACAATCGGTGCTCAAACTACCGATCAATTAGGTGAACTTTATAATGATATGAAACAGGATTTCGCGAGAGCC
>JAAZNL010000042.1 GCA_012798315.1 candidate division WWE3 bacterium
CGTTGTTTAATTCTTTTCGTCCCTCTTCTAGAGCGCGATCCGCACGAACTTGGCTAAATCCAGATAAGTTCAAACCGGGCGGATCTTTCTCAGTGGAATACCAATTTGAATATCTATCCGGATCGCGCCCGACTTCCTGTCCATACAGTAAAATTTGAAAGTTTCTCGGCTCTATAACTTTTGTAAAAAAGTCCTTTTGATCGACTTTTACTACATCTACATCTATATCCAGTTTAGTCTGCCACAAATCCGCAATTCTCTCAGCCATTTCCACGTGTTTTTCCGTGTCTGGAACTGTAATTTTTAATTTAATATCTCCTAAACTTTCCTTAAAGGTTTCGTCGTATTTGTTAAATTTTAAATCTCTGTCTGTGTACGCGCTGCGGCTAACCGGACCTTGTACAGTAATTCCCCGGTCATATGTTAGCTGGTCAATCGGCAGCACTTTTTCAAGTTTTTTACGTAGTTCCAAATCATCAAGCTGATCATCTCGTAAGTTAAAATAAACCGCGTAGTAAATACCTTGAATAGGGAATTTATAGTCCTCATAATTGGAAATTACGTGTGTTTTATCCGAAAGAAACGCATTTATTTCTCCGAGTTTCGCGGCTGTTGTAAGTTCTTCTTCATTTGAGTAATATTTAAACACTATTTTTCGGATTTTGTAGTTTTCGTTCTTCGTGTAAAGTGTAAGTTTTCTAATTACATCTCCGGTTCGTTCAATTCTGGCTATCGTAAAATCGCCGTTGGTTACGGGCATCAGTTTGTTTCCCTTTTCTACAGCATCAGTTGGCATAATACCTGTTGTCAGTAAGCTCAAAAAAGGGGCGTATTTATTGGGAAGGGTAAAAATTACGGTTCGGTCATCAACCTTGTCCGTTGCAACGCCTTCTAGTGCAGGCATTTTAAAGGCAGTATAAATTAAATCGTCTGATGTTATTTTTTTTCCATTTGACCAGTAATTTCCGTCTTTTATTGTAATTTTATAAGTTAGACCGTCTTCTGATATTTCCCACGTTTCTGCTAAATCCGGTACCAATGCGCCGTAAATGTCATATTTGAACAAACCCCTAAATATTAGTGAGGATACAGAAGATTCGTGTTGGGATCGTGTTTCGTTAGGTAAAAAGGACTTAGGTTGGTCAATAACCCCTTCAACATAAGAGGAAACAGGCATGTAAGAGAGTAAATACGTTGATAAAAATAAAAATATCGCTTTTATTGTCATATCCGCGTACTTATTTTACCAGATTATTAAACTTTTTTCGTTTCTTGAAACAAAACCGTTATAGTCACTTACATCATTGCCGCTTGCTAAATCGGGCTTTTTACTGTTATCATCTATTAGTTTTTAAGCCGTTATGGCCCCATCGTCTAACGGTTAGGACGCCGGGTTTTCATCCCGGCAATCGGGGTTCGATCCCCCGTGGGGTCACCATTTGCTCTTATGCCATATTATGGTTGCCGGCGACTTTGTAGATAAAGAATAATTTCCATATTCTATATTATTGACTTCATATTAGAATATCTCAGAAACGGAATCACTGTTGTACCCAGTGCCGTGTAATGCTTCATATAAGTCAGTTAATTCTTTTAACGGCTCCCAAAATTTTTCTAGCAATTGTTCATCAAAATCACTTTTTAAATACTTACCAAATGCATCACCTGCTATTTTTAATTTCTGCGATATTAATTCAGCTAGAGATTTATTTTTTTCAGCTTCTTTTTGAAATATTGACTGATCCTCTTCGTTGTCATATTCAAGTTTTGTGATTCTTGCTAAATTTACTGCTGTCGAGATAAGATCTACAGCTATTGTATACTTTGTAGTATCGTGTTCAGTCAATCCCCCTGGTAACGGCTCTTCCTGACTCATAAGATCAAATAATAATTCTATATCCCCTTTATCCTGCTCCTTATAATCTCTCGCAAAACTATCAAGAACATTCGCGTAGTCTTTATAATCATACGCATCTCTTTTCCCGTTTAGTATTATGTAATACATAAGAGATGCACGGTCGTCTTTATGTGAATAAATTGATTGTAGGTAATCTCCAAAACTGTCTATTTTCTTAAAGCGTTCGTATAAAATCAAGTTGATTTGTTTTTCTTTAGCAATAATTTCCGCTTCCGTTGGCTCTGTAGTGTGTACATTAGGAAAAAATTCTTGTGTTTTGGCGCTTAGCAAACGATCAATTCTTGTCATAATCTCTTCATTAAAAATTTCAGCTGTGTCTTTAGGCAAATTAGCTCTAAATGAATCTAACATTTCTTTTTTTTCTTCATCGCTTTCTACATCTAGTGTGCTTGTTATTTTGTAGTAAGTAAGAGCGATAAAATCTCGATTAAACTCTTCAATTAAATCTGCGTCGATTACCGATTCCCAGGGTATAATTCTACTCAAATATTTTAGGCAAAAATTAGTTTCAACACGTTGCATATCCCCAGTTTCCGCATACCGTTCTATATTACGCAAACTTAACTTATCGGCGCGGTTCAGATAAACGTCGTGCATTAAGTCAACCCACTTGTTTTTATTTTGGGTTATAGAAGTTTCGTCCCACAATGCTGTACTTTCCAACATACTGGTTAGTAGCTTTATTTCATCAAACATATAGTTTTTGTACAAACCGTTTGCCCTTTCAGTACTAGACGTGTATCTCAACTCTTCAAATCTACGAAAAACCCCCACATCCATATATCTATAAACTAAATTACCTGTTTCCAAATCTTCCTGAACAATCAAGTTTTCTCTCTTAATATCTCCAGTAAGTATCCCTTTTCTTTGACATTGAGTAAAAAAATCTAAATAATGAAGTGACGCCTCAAGGGGCATTACTCCACCGTTTATTTTTTGAGCATAATCATCCAAACTCATTCCATCTAAGTACTCCATTGCAAAACCTTGAGTAGAGGACAAGTTTCCATTACCTTCTGCTAAGTGCGGCGTTACGGGGTATTTTTTACCATCAGGCAATTCACAATACACATCTTGTAATGTTCTGAGCATGTGGTATTCACTAGCATTCTGTCTTTCTTGCCCGGGATTTGGTCTTTTAATAACTATTTCAGTACCGTTTGCGTCCGTAGCTCTATATACAGTTCCTTCAAATCCACCACCAATACGTTTTCCAAGGGTGAAACCTTTATCAAGATATTCTGAACCCAATTTGGGGTCGATACCACCTCCCACTTCGCCGCTACTCTCAGGTTTTTCATAATTGCCTAACATTGCTTCTTAATTTTATTATTTTTCCAGAATCGGTCAATCAACTTACGCTATATTTTCCACCTTATTATAGGTCATAATTCGGATATGTTTGATAATTGTAAACATCGTTTTTGCTCAGGAACCGATAAGGTCGATGTGGCTAGTAGGACGTCGGGTTTTTATCCCGGCAAACGGGGTTCGATTCACCGTGGGGTTACCAATATATATAATGATATACTTGCTGTATGGCGCAAACCTTTACTTGTCCCAACTGTAAAAAAACAATCGAAATTTCCGAAGCTATTACCGGCGAAATTGAAGAGCGCGTTGTGCGTGAACATGAACAAAAACATAAGGAAGAAGTAGAACAGTTGTTGAAGGAAAAAGAAGCCCTTATTCAGGAAAGTAATAAAAAATTAGCCGATTTGAAAACTGAACTCGAACAAAATATACGTGCTGAAACGCTAGAAAAAGTACGCCAGGAATATTCATTAAAAATTGAGAGCGTGCAAGCTGACGTAACAGAACGAGAGAAACAAAACAAAGAACTTCGGGATCAGCTGACTGAACTTCTAAAACAAAACCGTGAAATGAAATCTAAAGATGAGGCCAGAGAAATTGAATTTCAAAAAAAACTAATAGAAGAACAGGATATTATTAAAAATAAAGCAAAGCAGGAAGTAATAGACGAGACACAGTTGCTAATGGCTCAAAAAGATAAGCAGTTGGAAGATTTGCGAAAACAGCTTGGAGAAGCTCAGAGGAAAGCCGAGCAAGGTTCACAGCAAACACAGGGAGAAGTTCAGGAAACATTTTTGGAAGATATGCTCAGAGTGGAATTTCCTTACGATGAGATTAAAGAGGTGCCAAAAGGTGTAGAAGGTGCCGACGTAATCCAAATTGTAAAAACAAATTCCGGTGTTAAATGTGGAACAATAGTTTGGGAATCAAAAAATACCAAAGCCTGGTCTCAGGGCTGGATAGCAAAACTGAAAGCTGATCAACGAACTTTAAAGGCCGAA
>JAAZNL010000006.1 GCA_012798315.1 candidate division WWE3 bacterium
AATATTTTTTACTCCAATATCCGGAATAATGTAAAAAATTAAATGAATAATTCCTGGAAATTGCGTAATAATAAATGCTATCTCTTACAGGCTTGGGAAGTAAACTAAACGGCAGCTGCGAAAGCCCAAACCAAGAGTATCCCCCAAAAAGCTCATCCGCGCCTTCTCCCAGCAATAAAACCTTAATTCCTTCTTTTTGGATTATTTTGGCAAGTATTGACGTAGTTATTAGTCCCCCATCAAATGTCGTCAAATCATCAAATACCTTTATATAGTCATCAATGTTGTTATTAATATCTGATACATCAATAAAAAAGTCTTTATGAATTGTGCCTAAATAAGCGGCTGTTTCCTTGGCCAGATTACTTTCGTTTGAAGCGTGATCAAAGCGGGCTGTATAAGAGTGCGTCTCTACCCCAAGTTTTTTAGTCATTATCGCGGCTAATAATCCGGAATCCACTCCGCCAGATAACATGAGCCCTAACGGAACATCAGATAGCAAATGATTTGAAACTACATCCGTAAGCAGGTTATCCAACTCTGTTACTGCCTGATCGTATGAGACAGCTTCGGATTTTTTAACATTGTTTATTGACCAATACTTTACAACAGATGTTTTATCTTTGGTTATTTCCATAAAACATCCCGGTTCAAGTTTTTTTACTTCGGAAATAATTGTTTTGCCTGATTCCGGTAAAAACATAAAACCAATTAAGTTTTGTACTTGTTCGGTATCAAGCGAAAGTGAAATTGGAGACTCGTTTGTATTTCGGGCGGCAATAAATGATTTTACTTCCGACGCGAAAGCAAAATATTCAGAATTATTTATAAAATAGACGGGTTTAATACCTATGCGGTCGCGGGCAACAACCAGTTTTTTCTCTTTCTCATCCCACAATGCAATAGCAAACATTCCTCTAAGATGCGTAAAAACATTTGTTCCCCACAAATCATAACCATGAACAATTGCTTCGCCATCGCAGTGAGTCAAAAATTTGTAACCGTGGACTTCCAGCTCTTTTTTTAAATCGGGGTAATTGTATATTTCTCCGTTAAACACCAGTTGAACCGTTTTACTTTTATTTGAAAAAGGATATAAACCCGGAGTTAAATCTAAAATGGCCAAACGTCGCATGCCCAAAGAACATACTTCTGAATTAAAAAAGGCTTCATCATCGGGTCCGCGATGCCTTATGGCATCGGTCATAATTTTTAGAGTTCCCTGTCGGTCTTTAAAAATCCCACGTTTTTTTTCGATAATGCCTGTTATGCCACACATATTGTCAGATACCTATATAATATAGACAGTATGCCACAAAATGAACAAAAGAAAACAATACTAAACTTTGGATGCGGCGACACTTATATGGAAGGTGCAACCAATGTTGACCATATCAACCTGCCAAATGTAGATATGATTTTTGACTTTGAAAAATTCCCCTACCCCATCGATAGCAATTCAGTTGATGAAATTCATATGTATTTTGTTTTGGAACATTTAATAGATCATTTTGGTGTAATGAAAGAACTTTACAGAATTTTAAAACCCGGAGGAACGTTATATATTCGCGTTCCCCACGGTTCAGGAATGTATGGCCAATGGGGCGAATTCACACACCAACGAGGCTACGGATTTCATTCTTTTGATATTTTTAAAGCAGATAATAAACGCGCTTATTATTCTGACGTAAGATTTAATATAAAAAAGAATAAAGTAAAATATTTTTTAACTTACCCGTATGATTGGTACAAATACAATACCTGGAAGCCACATTGGGAAAAATATTGGTTTTCTCCGTTAATTAAAGCTTACGTAAATTTGATTCAATTTTTAATAGATATAAATCCTGAATTTTTTGAAAGATTTTGGTGCTTTTGGGTCGGCGGTGCAGCTGAGGTATACGTAGAACTAGAAAAAGCGTAAAAACAATGAGGAGCATCGGAGATGTAAAAAAACCGGAGAGATTTTTATATAAATTCTCCCCGGCTTAGTCTGATTTTCCCGTTTTTTCGGCAAATAAATCTTTGCATTTTTGCAGATAAACAGGTTTTCGTTGATAGAGCAGCCAAAACGCTTTTAGGGCTTTTAGACCCACCGATGCCGGAAATTTCACCCCTTTTTTGTTAACGCCATAAATGATCGGTATCACCTGTACGCTACTTCTCAGATTTGCGCCGGTTGTTTTAAGCAGCCAAAGTACATACGAGCGCAACTCGGTTTCGATGAACGCGGTTGTTGTGCTCATTGTGATCCACGACTCAGGAGGTGCCACCCGAAACACGCGCTGAAGTAAATCGGAACTATATCCTTGGTAGCCTGAAGCCATATCAGGGTAGTAAATTCCGACTCCCAATATTACGTTGCTCAGCAGGGTCGCCACACGCGATGCCAGTTGTCTTTGAAACGGGTACAAATCCCTGGCGTCTTTCATTCCAAAACGCGTTGAAAAGACCGCCTTTTGGCCAGAAAGTAGCGCTTCCAGGAACTTTCCTATACTGCGAGGGTCATGAGCACCGGCCGAGTCTATATCAATTACGAAATCTCCAAGCTGGGAAACTTTGTAGAATCCGTATACATAACGACCCGGGCCTGCATCTGTGATTGCACCCTCGACAGCGGGAACCTCAAACACCTCCAAATCGGTGTGTCTTTCCTGCAATTCCAACAGTTTACTTACCGGATTACCCGCGTCCAAAGAGCTTTGGTTCACCGTCAATAAAAAGTGTAAATCCACAGAAAAACGCGACGTTTCTTCCCGTATAATCGATAGGATCTCTTCTAAAAGCGTTATTCTCAGGTTAGCCGCTACAGGCAGTAAAACGATTAAACGTTTCATTAGATCTCTCTCCTTTCTTTTAACGTTTGAAAAAATTCTATCACAAACCAATACTTACTTAAGAGCATAAATGACATTACCAATAAACCTATTTATATTCATATCACCTGTAACATGCCCCCAACGTTCATTAACGCTTTGTAAATCCTGTTTCTCAAATTTTTCGTAACTGCCTAAAACTTCAACGTTCCCAAAAATCTCCTGCCTTTTTTTGTTGTATACTCCCTGACTTGATTCGGAAACATAAGGATACCAATGTACTTTAAGAAAACTAAAATATTCTTTTACATCCATATTGTATCCGCCCATGTTATTTCTGGTAACTTCGTTTAAAAAACGAAGTTGGGCCATATCTACATTGGATTTAACATTAACACCTGTAATTTCCGCATACTTTTTGAGAAATTCACTGTTGGACATGTCAAATACCGGTATGTAACTGTCGTTTGTATCATCTGTTATTACTCCGGAATATTGGGAATTATTATATTTTGCATGAGCGTTATCATTCCAATATTTAAAGGGCGTATAGCTAAAAGTAGGGTGCTGGCTTAAAACATATGCCATATCGATTGAATTTTCATGTCCGATTTTTCCCCG
>JAAZNL010000043.1 GCA_012798315.1 candidate division WWE3 bacterium
ACTACATTTCCACTATACATAACATTCCCATCCTTTGATAAAATTCCACCGTTTAAGTATGCAAGGTTAAATGAATTTTTCGAATCCGTTGTATCGAACTCGGAGATTTCACTTTGAATCAAATTGGATAGTTCGACAGCCTTTTCAATGGCATTTACTCCAAGGTGTTTCGTACCTGCATGGCTAGATTTTCCATGGACAAGAAAGCTAAATTCCGTTACCCCTCTGCAACCATTGAGAATTTTTAAATCTGTTGGTTCTAAATTTATCGTGTACTCAGGATTAAAAATATACTTTTCAATAATTTTATGAGCTCCTTTAAACTCGTATTCTTCATCTACTGTAAAAATATAAGCAATTTGATCTGATTTTCTGTATTTCTTTGCTATTTCAAGCATAGTGGCAATTCCTGCCTTCATATCCACTGATCCAAGCCCATACAATTTTTGCCCTTTTTGTTCGCCAGAAAAGGGATTTAGCGTTTCAACCTTAGGTGGAACTGTATCTAAATGACCAAATAATATAAGTTTTGGTTCGAGATTTTTATAGGCAATAATATTAAATCTTCCGTTTTCCACTTCCTGTTGATCAACCTGTAAGTCTGTGTTGGCTTTTAAGTAATTCATAATGAAAAACCCGAGGTTTCTCTCATTATTTTTCTCTTCAAAATAAGAAGGTATCTTGATAAGTTCTTTTAAAATGTCTAAAGTGGCGCTATTTTCCATCCAAAAACCCCTTTCACATCAAATTTGTATGTGGTATAGGCTTATGATATCATACAGCGAACCAAATCCTTTTAAGGAAAGGAGTCACTCATGAACGCACTTGATGTCATTAATAGCATGGATAGAATGCCAAACAATGTCGATAGAGATGAGATAGTCAAGACTTTGACACGAGCTGAGTCTACTAAAATTCTCAATCTTTCGGTCTTTGTTTGCCCAAAGTTCTTAACGGAGGCATTGCTATCTGGCAAACCTGAGGAGTACATGCCCGTAACTGCCGACGATCCGAACGACCTGTTTTTTCAAAGAATTCCCAAAATTAAACAGGTGTTGGGTGATATTCGCAAAGCTGGGATCGTGCCCACGCTTAATATACTGATAGGCGACAATGACGCCGAAGTATATATCTATCCGTTCCTGCCAGATCTCAAAATCAACCCGGCCGAATTCGACAAACGCCGAAAAGAGCATTTACAAAGCTATGTTGCTCGAGCGTCCAACTTGTTCGATTCAGCTATTGCAGTTGAAAGCCTTGGTTTGCGCAAAGTAGTACCCGGCAATGAAAAGGCTACAATTGCTGATGATGAGCTCAAGGCGGAAGTAACTTTCTTTGGATGGCTGTTTGGAGAATCCGGACCCTACAAAGGCAAACTCAAGTTTGATCAAGCCACTCTCGAAAAAATGGCAAGGTTAAAGTTTGCTCTGTACGGAGCTCAAGGCAATTACCTCAAAAAAATCGGTGGGATATTGCTTCAGACAGAGGGCCCCGGAGTTTGGCTGCAGCGTACTATGATGCTCCGATGCACAGGCGCACGAGCTATCCCTGCAATCTATCCTTGGATCCGTAAGGAAGAGTTGCGAAATATGTAACATCCGTTTACCGGGGGTTCTGAGAATTTTATTTACTCAGCACCCCCCTCTTTTTTGTTTTACATGATGATATAATTACTACGAATACCTGCGAGGTGGGGGTAGTTTAACCAAAACGGTCCCTTGTGCGGGAATGACGAAGGTAAAATCCTTTCCCCCACCCCATTTCAAAATGTGAAAGAGAATCCAGAAGCCTTTTTAGTGTTTATGATTTCAACCTTATTGGCTATAATACAACAGTGAAAAACTTATTAATCCTGATGAGCACAGTGATAGCTCTTTATGCTTACGCCGGTTATTTTTTAGCTATATTAAATGGGAAAGCTAAACCCCATAGGACAACAAGGTTTGTAATTTTACTAATCAGTGCCCTCGTAACACTGTCTTTGTTTGCCCAGGGTAATACTGTTGCTATCTGGCTTTCCGGTGTGTTTACTGTTTGCTCACTTATAATTTTTTTATTGAGCATTAAATACGGTTATGGAGGTTTCTCGAAAAACGATATATTGTGTTTTAGTGTGGCTATTATAGGTATTGGATTGTGGAAATTTACTAATAATCCTGTTATAGGTTTATTTTCTTCTATAACTGCTGATTTTATAGGATTTGTCCCAACGGTTATAAAATCGTATAAATACCCTGAAACAGAAACTTGGCAGTTTTTCTTTTTAGGAGCATGTTCCTCAGCCTTTAATATGCTAGCTACAAAAAGGTGGTATTTAACTGATTACGTGTACCCTCTGTACATCATTATTATAAACAGCGTGGTTGTGGTATTGATTCTAAGAGGGAAATTATACAAAAATAAACAG
>JAAZNL010000044.1 GCA_012798315.1 candidate division WWE3 bacterium
GCTCATCGAATAGAATTGAAAGGTGAATCTTTACGTCGAAAAAAACCAGAAAAAAAACAGTAATTTTATCACTCAATCCATCGTTAAAATGGGTGGCTCAATTTCCGTCGGAACGGTGGCTCAATTTGTCCGGAATAATCAATTTGCCATTTTTCGGAATAAATAAGGATAAAACCTTTATGCCAACGGTTGCTGATACCAATGAATTAGATAAATCAAAGTATAAAATCGTCAAAAAAGATGTATTTGTTTTTAGCGGTATGCAAACAGGTCGCGATGTTTGTATCCGTTTAGCTCTGTATGAAAAAGAAGATACAATTTTAGTATCACCGGCATATACTACTTTTGTTGTGAAAGATCGGTCAATGATTTTGCCTGAATATTTGTTTATTCAGTTTAATCGATTTCAAATGGATCGATATGGTTGGTTTTTAAGTGATGGCAGTATTCGTTCTAATCTGGACTGGAATGTGTTTTGTGATATTCTAATCCCACTTCCCGATTTAGAAACACAGCAAGAGTTGGTTGATACCTACAATGGACTGAAGGCATTGGCAGAGCAAAACGAAGCATTAATCAAGCCACTCACCGAAGCCTGTCAGGCTTATATTGTCGATTGCAAAAAAAAGTATCCTGAAGTGGAACTTGGGGGGTATATAGAGGAATACGACAAAAGAAATTATGATAAAAAAATTAAAGCAGTAAAAAGTGTATCGGTAACCAAAGAATTCAAAGAAACTAATGCAAAAGTAAATAAATATGAATTAGCGGATTACAAAATAGTTCCACCACGTCATTTGTCATATGTGCAAACAACAAAAAATGAGAAGTGTTTTGCAAATGCTTTAAATACCACAAATGAAACATATGTAGTTACTCAGGTTAATAAAGTTATTTGTTCTAAAGATGAGTCAGTTTTAAATATTGGTTTTCTGCATCTCATATTTAGAAGCGAAGAATTTGATAGATATGCAATTTTTAACTCTTGGGGAAGTGCACGAGAAACATTTGATTGGAATGAATTATGTAGAGTTCGTATTCCCCTTCCCCCGCCCGAAGTTCAACAAGCCATAGTAAACATCTACAATTGTGCCGAAGAGGCAAAGAAAATAGCCGCAGAGGCTCGTGAATTAATGAAAACCCTCTGTCCGGCTCTGGTGCAGAGAGCAAAAAATGGATAATGTTAATCCCAAAGGTATATATTATGAATGGTAAATATTACGAAAGTGACTACGAAGAAGCTCTAATTGACCTGCTTATTCAGCAAGGCTGGGAGTACACTCACGGTGGCAGCATAGCTCGCAACAATAAAGAAGTGCTGCTTGTAGATGATTTGTCAGAGTATCTTCAGCAACGATATACAGATTTAAATGCGAGTGATATTGAAGAAATAATTAACCGTTTGCGCCACGTGAGCGGTCAAACCCATTTTGAACTGCTTCACAATACATTCTACTTGGTGCGTGATGGTTTTCGTTATACACGAAACCAAGACGGAAAAATATTCGATATAGAGTTTGTGGATTTTGAGCAGCAAAACAAAAACAATGTGTATCGCTGTGTCAATCAGTTTGAAGTAGGTTATGGACTGAAAGATGATGTTCGCATACCCGATGTATTGCTCTTCGTTAATGGTATTCCGCTATGTATTTTCGAACTTAAAAACCCGGCTGACGCTAATGCAACGATTGCCGATGCTTATGACCAAATTCATATTCGCTACAAAAGAGATATACCCCATCTTTTGCGATACTGTCCGCTCTCTTGTATCAGCGATGCCACAGTAAACAATACCAAACTTGGCACAACCTACACGCCCTATAACCACTACTATGCGTGGAAGAAGGTAAATAACGAGGACGAAGCGGCCAAGCGGGGCATCGACCAGGTAAAAACCATAGTGGCAGGAGTGTATGAGCCAAACCGCTTTCTGGAGATTCTTCGCGATTACGTTTACTTCCCCGACAAAAAATATGAGAAAGAAGAAGAGATAGTGTGTCGTTATCCGCAATTTTTTGCAACCCGTATGCTTAGAGAAAGCGTGTTAAAGGCACACACTGCCAACAGCCGTAAGGGTGGAACCTACTTTGGCGCAACGGGCTGCGGTAAAACTTATACGATGATGTTTTTGGCTCGCCAGCTATCCTTGCGTTGCAAAGAGCTTGGCTCTCCTACTGTTGTAATGATTGTGGATAGAGATGACCTTCAAACCCAAGCAGGCAAATTATTCCTTCGTTCAGAGGAGTTTTTATCATTGGGTGCTGCAAAAATAATTGCCGACAGGGAAGAACTTAAAAGAGAATTATCCATCAGAGAGTCCGGAGGTTTCTTTATCTGTACCATTCAAAAGTTCTGCGAACAGATAGGAGAATTGAATACACGTAAAAACATTATATGCTTTTCTGACGAGGCACATCGTACACAAGTGCGTTTGAATACGCAGTTGAAAATAAAAGACCAAAAAGAAAAGAACGAAATAATAGAAGTTGAAGGTCTCGGAGCATTTATCACAAAGCCTTATGCAGAGCATTTGCGCACTGCTTTCCCTAATGCCACATTTGTTGGTTTTTCGGGTACTCCAATTGATGAGACAATCCAAGTCTTTGGTGAAGTGGTAGATAGCTACACGATGCAACAAGCTGTTGAAGATGAAATCACGGTTCCGCTGAAGTATATACCTCGTATAGCCAACGTTACACTCGATAGTGAAAAAGTAAAACAGATAGACGCCTACTACAAGCAATGTGCCGATGAGGGAGCTACTGCAGAGGATATAGAAGTCAGCAAAAAAGCAATGAGTGCAATGGAAGTAATACTTGGCGATGAGGATCGTTTGGAACGCCTTGCCAAGGATATTATAGAACACTACACCAAGGCTTGCGAAAACAAAGCCGATGTGGTGCAAAAAGCA
>JAAZNL010000045.1 GCA_012798315.1 candidate division WWE3 bacterium
CACTATATTTTTAATTTCCCTATCACTAGCATCTGCAACTTCTAAAGCCACAGCAACATTTTCAAAAACAGTCCGCGTTTCTAATAGTTTAAAATCCTGAAATACTACACCAATTCTTCTGCGCAAATAATTTAAGTCTGTGGACGGAATATCTTTTATGTTCTGTTCCGCGAATAATATTTCTCCCGAATTTGGGACATCTTCCTTAATCAGAAGTTTAACAACTGTAGATTTACCGGCCCCAGATGGTCCTACTAAAAAGACAAATTCTCCGTCGTCCACTTTAAATGAAATATCATCTAAAGCTTTAAATCCTGGTTCATACTCTTTTGTTATATTATTAAATTCAATTAGAGGCATTCATTACTACTTCCGAAACAATTAATATTTGTTTTTTACCTGACTTAGACATAACGATATCACCTTTTACCGTTACGAAAATACCCTCCAGTAAATCAAGTTTCTGATCGGCAGCTTTCAGTAAAATTACTTCTTTATCGTTGGTATCATAAAGCGCGTACCTCACACCATCCGCCTCGTATTGTTTGGGGTCAATGTACATAACTCTACCATCATAAGAATTCTTTTTGGAAGGGTCTGTCAAATTAGTGTCATCTGCCAGGGAAGTTTCAGCTTTTTTTAATCCCAGATCTCTAACATAACCAATAATTACACCTGCGAGCAAAAAGACTACAAACACATTCAGCAAAACTATGAGTAACTTTTTTGCTTCCATGGCCTCTAAATCAGAGTTTATTTTGCGGAGCAGGTTGAACATCTATTTTATTATACAGGCTTTATGACTGAGCTAAAAATATTATATGTAAGTAAAAGCGACGATTCAAATATAACCTATCTATACGATAAGACAAACCACGTATTATTACCTGTAGAAGCAGATAATTCTTTTAGCAACGAAAATTTTTGCACGGTATTGAGAAGTATGTTGAATATTTTAAACGTCAAAACTGCTTCTTTTGAAATATACAAACACCAGGATGAAACTTTTTACTGGTATTTAAGACTAAAAACTAAGAAACAAACCTATAAAATTAACTGCGACACCGAAATTTTTTCTTACTTAGCTGATAAAATAAACTTTCCGGTTTACGCGGCACCAAAAATACTACAGAAACAAGGGATTAGAATAACTGAAGATTTGCTAGAACGCGAATTAGAAACTTAAATACGTAGAAACGTTTTGGTTATGCTCTTCTATAGTCCGGGCAAAATGCGTAACCCCCTGTTTGTCTGAAAGGTAGTAATAGTAGGGACTGGAAACGCTGTGTATTACCGCGTTAATGGCAGATATACTTGCGCTCGAAATTGGCGCCGGAGGCAGTCCTACGTATTTTCTCGTGTTAAATAGACTATCGCATTCCAAATCATCTAATGTGAGTTCCTGATCCCACCAATCAAATTTATTAATATCTTCGGGTTTAACTACACAAGATGCTTGTTGGGCATTTTTGCACAGTTTTGCATCAGCTACTGCATACTGGGTTGTAGCGTCTGCGTCGATTTTCATGTCCTCTTTCCAGCGTTTTAGCAATATACCGGCAACAACGGGACGATCCTCGGGCTTACTTATTTCCCTTTCTAAAATAGAGGCAAATACAAGAATTTGCTCCTTAGTTAAGCCTGTTTCGGAAATAGAAGCGCTACTGAGTAAATCCGCTGTTTTTTCATCAAAAGTCTGGCGCAGTGTTTGAATAATTTCGTCCTCTTCCACATCTTCTCGAAAGTAGTAGGTATCAGGAAACAACATTCCTTCGTATACTTTGGCTTTAGCTACAAAATCGGCAAAATCTATGTTTGGAAAGTTCCTGGTTGCTTCACGGGCATATTCTTCTACGCGCCAACCTTCTAGAAAAGTAATTCTTCGATCTGTAATGCCGTGTTGAAAAAGCAAAGCTAACTGTTTTATGGAAGTACCGGGCTGTATATTGTAAGTCCCTGCCTGAATATTTTTATCAAATCCGTTGGTTTTTAAGTAAACATTAAATAAAAAATCGGAGTTAATCGCATTCTTTTTGTATAAATCCAAGGAGATCTCGCTGACTGATTCTCCTTTTTTTATTTCAAAACCAGTTTCCTTATCTAATTGAGATGGACGGGAAACCGCGAAATTGAAATAAAAATATGCACCAAGGGGCGCAACTACGAACAAAACCAATACAGTCAATATTAATGCTATACGCCTGCTTTTGGGTGTAAAAACATGAAATTTTTCTGGGTCCAATGGCTCAGGCATGAAGTAATAATATCATATTCAACCCGGACAACGTTTTCGGTTGATTTCTGCTAAAATGCTCATAGGGAGTTGGCTAATCGCTCACATCAAGTGAGAGGAAAGTCCAGACTGCACAGAGCAAGGGACGGGGGGTAACCTCCGACGGGTAACCGCTGGTGCTTCACGCTGAAAAGCGCGTAAGACAAAAGGTGAGACTACATCTTTTGAGAGCAACAGAGACGAGCGTATGCCTAAAGCGCAAGCCACGGCAAACGGGTGAAACGGGCAATCCCACCTGCAGCAACCACGACTGTATCGACATCAGCTTGCTCGGCGAGATACGAAGATGGGCATAGATAGATGATTGGCTAAAACAGAATCTGGCTTTAGACGCAAGTCGCAAGACAGTTCTGTTTGAAACAGAATCTGGCTTACGGACTCCCTGCAAAAAATTTAATTTATATAGTCTTCGTAGCGTAATACCTTTTTGAGTATTACAGAACTTACCATAACCATAGGAACTGCCAGGATTGCCCCCACGATTCCAAAAAACTCACTACCGATCATTAACGCCAACAAAATGACGAGCGGGCTAGAACCCGACACACGTTGCATTATCTTTGGAACCAAAAGATTATTTTCAAGTTGTTGGACAATTACGTATAAGGCTAAAACCCCTATGCCCTTAATTGTACTGTCCGAAAAAGCTACTATAGCGGCTATAACGGCGGATAAAATTGGTCCGATCATCGGAACAATTTCTAAAATTCCGGATATCAGACCTAACGCCGGGGCGTATTCTACGTCCAAAACCATTAACCCAATAAAACTTAGTATTCCTACTACTAACATTAAAAATGATTGACCCTTAACCCACTGCCCCATGCTCAGTTCTATCTCCTCTACCACATTTTTAACGTCCTGACGAACCGTGTTACGAAAAAGAGAATAAAAACGGGCTTTATTATTTTCTAAGTCGAGCGACATGTACAAAGAAAAAATTAACAGTGTAATTACAGTAGTAATGTTCGAAAATAACGAAAAAATAGTGGTTATTATGCTTTCTGAAATCTTAGAGGCCTGAGGGATTAAATCAGCTACTTTTATGTTGAAACTTTCGGGTAGTTGCAGACCAGACAAAATTACTGAAAAGTTACGGACTAATTTTTCTATCTGTGAAATAAAGGGCGGCAAACCCACAGTTACAATAAAGATCATAAAAATAATTACGAGAACGTACGTAATACATACAGCTATTCCCCGGGATAACGTTCGGTTTAGTACAACCAGCCTCATAAGTTTTTTAATTAAAGGTTCTACAGCAAATACTATTACTAATGAAATTAGAAAAAGACCGATCACGGGCGCCAACCGTACAACTATATAACCGGCTATGACTAGTAAAAAGAAAAATACAATGGACTTATATGAGATTACAACCTGTTTATCCATTAACAAAATTATACAGAAAATAATCGAAGTGCGTCAGATTTAATTTGCTCTTCAGACAAAACCGAAACATCGCACCAATGTATATCAGTATTTTTCTTAAACCATGTTAATTGACGCCTAATGTACGAGTGTAAATCGTACTTTATTCTTTGCAAAACCGCTTCGGAAGTCATAGAGCCGTTAATATACGCCTGAACACTCTTATATATAATCCCATTAAGAGGCGCTGCGTTTTGATAGCCCAAAGAAATCAGTTTTTGGGTTTCATTAACCAAACCATTTTTCCAAACTAATTCCGCCCAAAGGTCCGCTTTGGAATACATATATTCGTTTGATGCCTTTAATCCCAAATAAACATATTTAGCGTCAAAAGGTAATTGTTTCAGAGAAGCCGCGCTCACCGGATGGGTAAGCTTTTCGATAGCCCTTATAAGTCTCACTTTGTTTTTTATATCGATAGAATTAAAAATGTCTATAGATAACACATGTAACTTTTCCTGAAGCATGTCTAAGGACAAAGTATTTAATTCAGCCCGCAAAAAATGATCCGGAGGGGCGCCCGATGGAAGTACTTTTCCCGTCAGGGTGTCAATATAAAACCCCGTTCCCCCAACCACCAGGACACGTTTGTTATGGACGAAATTTTCTTCTATTACCCCGCGCGCGTAATTGCAAAAATCGAAAGCCGAGTATACCTCGTTCGGATGTACTAAGTCGTACCCATACACCGTAACACCATCTATCTCCCAGGTTTCCTTACTTTTTTTTACAATATGATTTGCAGAAACCGGCAGCTTGCCCGTACCAATATCCATTTGTTTATAAATCTGACGTGAATCTGCAGAAATAATAACCGCATTAAGTTTTTTGGCGAGATTCAGAGCTAACGAGGTCTTCCCGGTAGAAGTTGGGCCGCAAATTATTGGGATGCTTTGCATAGGAATATTTTGAATCGGAAAATCCATGGGTAATGTATACCTCACATTTGCCTGTGTAGCAATCCTACCACGGTTTTTAACGGAGCGTTTCTTTCCAAACTTTAGATAGATAAGCATGACGTCGTTTTTTTTCCTTAAGTGGAACATCGTCAGTTAAAAATTTTTCGGCGTTTGTACCTTTACGAACAGAATAAATCGAAATATAAGCAACGTTAAATTTTACTTTTTTAAACAATTCTACTGTATCCATAAATTGGTCTTCTGTCTCGCCGGGGAAACCTACAATAATATCAGTACCAAGTTCTGCCGTTGGTTTTGCCTCCTTAATTTTGTTTACCAAATAATAAAAATCTTCAATTGTGTGTCTGCGGTTCATGTTTTTTAAAACCTCGTTGTTGCCGGATTGAACAGCAATGTGCAGGTAATTATCAATTTTGGGCAGTTTTATCGTCTCAATAAGATCCGCCGTAAAATCAAAAGGGTTAGACGATAAGAAATTAATTTTTTGCACTCCTTCAATTTCGTGAACTGTCTTAAGCAGGCCAGCAAAAGGTAAAACGTGATCGCTTCCTGTCCGAATCTGAAATTTAGTTTTACGGTCTAAACCCCACGAATTTACGTTTTGGCCGCACAAAGTAAAATCGGTAATCCCGCGTCCGGCCAAATGCTTTATTTCCGTTACTATTTCTTCTTCACTGCGGGATACCTCCGCTCCTCGCGCGTATGGAACAACACAAAATGTGCAAAAGTTGTCGCAGCCGTAAGAAATGTTAACAAAAGCCGATTTCTTATCGTTAATTACAGGTTTTATGTTAAATGCGGAATATTTTTTGACGGCCCATTCGTCCAGAATAGCTTCCCGCTGGAGCAAATTTGGCAGGTCAAAGACTTGAGAAGGGTTTATATACAAATCAACCCACGGTGTTCTTTTTTTAAGTTCTTCAAAAGCGTAACGTTGCCTTTCTCCTGTAACAGAGCCAACCATGCAACCCGCCAATACCACAAATGGCTTTTTCTTTCCCTTTTCCGTTAACTCTTTTAAAACCTTGCCCAAGCCATAAACCTTGTCTTCACTTTTTTGTCTTACAGAACACGTATTTAAGATAAAAAGGTCTGTCTGTGGCAATAAATGCATGTATAAATCATGATCGTTTTTTGTGGATTTTGGTTCTTCAACATGCTCAAACCCCAATGATTCCAAAATACCGGCTAAAGTACTCGAATCCGCCATATTAGCCTGACAGCCAAAAGTGCGAATATAATATGTTTTCGGGGAATAACTGTCCATGAATGCACCTGCCAATCTAAATTACTAAGATAACCCTTCACCGTTTTCTACCGAGCCATAAAACTTTAATAACACAGGTTTTTTCGACCTGTCAGTTCCTACCGTTAATAACATACCGTCAGAGGTCAGACCCATCATAGTTCTCGGCTCCAAATTAACTATAAATATAGTCTGAAATCCTGTTAGTTCTTCCGGGGTATAGTAGTGAGCAAGACCTGTAAGTATTTGTCTTTTACCTATACCTTCACCAAAATCAACATTTAATCGGTATAGCTTTTCCGAACCTTCGACAAAATCGCATGTCAGGATAGTTCCTACCCTAAAATCGACCTTTGCAAAATCTTCTATATTTATCATGTACGTATTATACAAAAAACCGGCAAATTTGGTTTATTTACTGTTTGACTACGCCGTTCCTATAATGTAAACTCTCAATGTTATGGCAACCAAAAGAACCTGGCAACCGAAAAAAGCTAAAAGAGTAAAAAAGCACGGATTCCTTAAAAGAATGGAAACTCCGGGCGGAAGAAACGTACTTAAAAGACGCCGAAGAAAAGGCCGAAAATCTTTAGTAGTTGCTTATAATGGTAAGTAACAGGCATTATTCGTTACCACAACGAAAATTTCATGCTTAAAGCACAGCATAGATTAACATCCGATTTTGAATTCAAAATTACGCGTAAATACGGTAAAAAGTATTCCTACGAATTATTTAACTGTATAGTCTGCCGGCCACTAAATTACGAAGGCCCCGCAAAAATTGGGTTTATTGTTCCCGTAACATATCACAAAAATGCCGTGAGACGTAACAGAATTAAAAGGCTCTTTAGGGAGATTATCAGAAAGAAAGTCTCCGATATCCCTGACAATTTTTGGCTAATATTCTACCCAAAACACGCATGTTTATATAATGAGAACTATGAAAAGATTAATACTCAAATTGATAAGGCTTTATCAGAAATACATTTCATCGGATAATGTAGGGCTTTATAAATGCCGCTTTTATCCGACTTGTTCGGAATATGGCTATCAGGCCATAGATAAATACGGAGTAATAAAGGGCACTGTTCTCGCCGTGTGGCGTATTCTAAGGTGCAACCCATTTAATAAGGGTGGAGAAGACCAGTTGAGGTGATGCATTAAACCAACTGTGAGTTGAAATTTTGTTATATTGACAGTAAAATAGACGAATTATGCTTGCTTTTATTTGGAATAATATTTTAGTAAATCCGATATTAAACGGCCTCGTCGCTTTGTACCAGATTTTTGGCAGTCTTGGTATATCCATTATTATTTTAACTTTGATTATCAGGGGAATTCTTGTTCCCGTGGTTGCCCCTTCTCTAAAAGCGATGAAGAAACAACGCGACCTACAACCGGAGATCAATAAACTTAAGGAAAAATATTCGTACGATAAGCAATTGCTGGCCCAAAAACAGATGGAACTGTTTAAACAGCACGGTATAAATCCAATGTCCGGTTGTCTGAATCAGGTCATAATGATTTTAGTCCTCATCGCTTTATATAACGTTATTAGAAAGTTTACCCTCAATGGAACCGCAGAAGAACTCAATAATGGAATTTACTTTACTGCCTTAAAGTTTGCGGAAGGCACCATAATCCCAACAAAATTTTTATACCTCGATTTGGCCAAACCTGATCCTTATTTTGGTCTGGCATTACTTTCAGGCCTTTTGCAGTTTATCGCGTCAAAAATGACTATTCCGTACGTTGAACTAGCCGAGAAGGCCGCCGAAAAAACCCCGGCAAAATCTGACGATATTGCCATGGCTATGCAGCAGCAATCCCTATATATGATGCCTATAATGAATGTTATAATCGGTGTTACTCTGCCGGCCGGTGTGGTGTTGTATATACTTACCACTACCCTATTTACAATAGTTCAAAATTATTTTATAAGCGGTTTAGGAGGTTTAAAACCGTGGGTAGCTAAGGCTAAAAAGCTGCTTCGAAAAAACAAGTAAAGGAAATTGCTATGGACAAAAAAGACATACTTAAGAAATCTTTAAAAGATATTTTGGATTTTATCGGCGTCAAAAATGACTTTTCTATTGATCATGGGGAAGAAAACGTTATGAAAGTCGTTATCTACGGGGAAAACCTGAATTACCTAATAGGGTTTAGAGGACAATCTTTAGACGCACTTCAGACATTATTGGGACAGATTTTGCATAATAAAACCGGAGAGTGGACACCCGTAATTGTGGATATTAATGACTATAAAGATAAACGCACCGATAAGCTACATGACATGGCGAAAGTTTTTATTGATAAGGTAAGATTCTTTCAATCCGATTATGAACTCCCTCCTATGAAATCGTGGGAAAGGAAGAAAATTCACGAATTGGTCTCAGAATACGATGACGTCGTTTCCGAAAGCACCGGCGAAGGACTAAACAGAAGAATAGTCATTAAGCCAAAAAGTAGGAAAACAAATTAATGAAAATCTCTTGCTTACAGGAAAATCTAGCAAAAGGCCTAAACACGGTTTCACGCGCCGTAGCAGCTAAAGCCCCGATGCCTGTTTTGGGTAATATTCTCTTAGCAACCGAAGATGGCCGCCTAAAACTGGCTGCTACAAATCTGGAAACTACAGTTATTACGTATATAGGGTGTTCCGTTCAGGATGAGGGCAGTATTACTGTACCGGCCAGATTGTTAAAGGAATTTGTTATAAATTTGCCTGCAGGCACACTATCTTTATCAACCGAACACGACATTCTTCACGTTAAATCCGATAAAACAAAATCGAAATTTAACGGAATCAATGCAGACGAATTCCCGGAACTACCTTCGATCTCATTTGAAAAAAACTATGTAGAAATAGATCCCAAGGTTTTTGCGCTAACAGTATCTTTGGTAGCGTTTGCGGCAGGAAGCGACGATACCAGACCGATTTTTACCGGCGTATATATTAACTTTGACGGTGAAAACATGACAATCGCGTCTACTGATGGATTTAGGCTTTCCGAAAAAATATTAAAGACTAACGGGAAAGCTGAAAGCTTTTCGGCGGTCGTACCTGCGAAAACTTTGTTGGAAATCAGTAAAATTTACTCGGGGGCTGAACAAAACGTAAAAATGGCGGTGAATACTACCGGAAACATGGTTTTTTTCCACGCAGATGACACATTTGTAACATCGATTATTTTAGATGGCCAATATCCGGATTATAAAAGGATTGTGCCCAAAGAATCAGTGTTAAATGCCATTTTCTCGTCACAGGATTTTGTGGAAGCTGTAAAACTTACCAATATTTTTGCTAAAGAGGGAAATAATACAATCAAAGTACGCTTTGATCCCGAGGGAAAGATTCGCATAAATACCCTGGCTGAGGAGTCGGGCGAACACGAAAGTGAGATCGCCGCGGAAATAGAGGGAGAATTAATGGAAATAGCTTTTAATTCAAAATATCTTTTAGATTATCTAAACAATGTAAAGACAGAGAAAATTACTTTAAAAACATCAGGAAACGTTTCACCTTGCCTGTTTCAATCAGAAGAAAACACCGAGTTTTTCCACATTATAATGCCAATGCAAATATAATGAACCTACACTAAGTCACCGCCGTCGTTTCTATTTCCACCGTTATTTTCCATTGGATTCAAAGGATTAAAAGGCCGATTTTGGTTTGGGCTTGGAGTCGGGGTAGAACCGGAGCTTGTTGTGATGTTCGGATTGGGAGTTATCGGCCCAACTGTATCCTGAACTGATTTTAAAATTTCCTCGGCAGAAGGCTGTTTTTCACCATTATCAGTGTTTTGGGGAATCTCGGACTTAGTGGGCTGAACCGGAGGTGTTGGGTTGGCAGGAGCAATAGTTGTTTCTCCTGTACCGCCTGTCGATGTCGGCTCGGGCGTCGCGGGCTTATTCATCTGCGGTGTAAATTCAGGTTTTACCTGCCCGGCACGATCATATGTTGAATATTTATTAGGATCCAGGTTTTCGACTTGTCTATATATAGGTTTATTCGTTGTAGCTCTAGGTTTAATCAAACCCTCTTCTTTTAGCCTCAAAATCTCTTCCGGATTAGTTGTAATTAGTTTATGTTCGGCATCGGAAGCGATTACCTTAATGGCAACGTGATTACTGCCGGCAAAGAACAGACCTTCTCCGATTCCAGCAGCGAGTAACAATCTTTTTTCTCCCTCAGATAAATAGAATGTGTCCGCAACCTTATCAATAGCTGAAGGGTGCTGTTTAAGTAATATCTGAATAGACGAATTAGAAACAATAGCACCTCCATATTCAGACTTTAAGAAGTCATCTACGTCCTGAGAAATTGTGGTCAGCCCTAAATAGTATTTTCTTGCTCTCTTAGCTATGCCGTAAATGAATTTCGCAGAATCGGCATTCTGCATCAGATACCATGCTTCTTCAACTATCAAAACACGTTTTCTTAATTCTTTTCTGATCCTTGTCCATACAAAGTCTAAAATAATATAAAACGCGATAGGCCTTAAAGTGTCTTCAAGATTTTTTGTGGAGAAAACAGTCATTTTACTGTTTAAATCAATGTTTGATTGAGAATCAAAAATACCTGCCATAGAACCCTTAATGAATCTCTCTATTCTGTTCGCCATATCCCGCGATTCCGGCTCATCCCCACCCAAAAGTACTTTATACAAATCTTCCATTACAGGAGGTTCTCTGGTCATTTGGGTATCCGGATCTGTTGTAATACCTTTGATACGATAGGTTTCAATTAAGGCGCGGTCCATTACTGCTTCTTCAGTCGGTGTCATACCCCCCATCATAAGTTTTAAAAGCGTCATTAACGCCAAAAGCTTTTGGCCTAATTCATTTTCTCCCTCGACAGCGACACCTGATAAATCGAATGGATTAATTTTTGCCGGCGAGTTAGCAGAAAAATCTATATAGTTACCGCCAACGGCATCACATAAAGTTCTGTATTCTTCTTCGGGATCGATAATCATAACTTCTGCACCAAAAACCATTAATCGTAAGGCCTCGAGTTTAACAAAGTAGGATTTACCTGAACCGGATTTAGCAAATACAACTGTGTTCGCATTTTCCATTGAGAACCGATCAAAAATAATCAGGGAACCGTTGTGCTTATTTACACCGTACATAATTCCCTCATCCATTGTTAGGTCAGAGGAAGTAAATGGGAATGTAGTAGCCAAACTTGTAGTGTCCATGTTTCTGGTGATCAAAAGCTTGTCCATCCCGCAGGGGATTGTGGAACCAAAGGCATCTTCCATTTGAAGCGATGCGGTTTTAGAAATTAAAAGAAGTGAACCTAAAGTTGACTCCAACCTTGAGGTTACTGTTTCCAACTCCTCCTCGCTTTCTGCGGGGATAGTAATGTAAAAAGAAAACTTAAAGTATTTTTCAACACCTTTAACAAGCTGTTCCTGAAGCGCGTTGGCATCTTCCAAAGCTGCTATAACAACCGGATCCATAACCCTGCCTTTTTCTTTTGTAGACATTATTGTGGCTTCAAGTTCGGTAATTTTTCGTCGTAAGTCATCCAAAATCAATTTTGATTTAACAGGATAATAGAACATTGAAATGTCCAAGGAATGATCAAAATTAATTACCGGAGACAGCCAGTTTGCGCCTACAAATCTGGGATATCCGGAGACAAAAAGTGTCCTGTAGTACGTATTCCCAATCTTTATGGTGCTAAAGTCTACTTCCATCGCGGAAGGTGCAATAATATCGCGGACGTTAATCATCCCTTCGGCCAATACCTGTGCCGGTGTCTTTCCCGATGCTTCGGTCATATTTCCGGGATCAGTCGACGCGGTTTTTGTTGTTTTGTTCTTTTTAAACATAGTAAATAAATTCATATTTTCATCATTCCTCAATAATCGCCGGATTAACAATTGCAGTCTTGTAATCTTCTATATTTGTACGGATTCTCTGGCCATGTACATTACTTGGGTTGTAAATATCAAAATATAATTCAACTAATTCCTGGGTTTTTAACTGCTTTGAACGTACGCCTATTCTATTAAATTCCTTCACAAGGTGGTCAACCTTTGGACTTAGTTGAATCTTCGCATCAGAAAGAGATTTATCTACATTAACGCTTACTCTCTTTTTATGAGTTCCCGCCAATCTAGTTAACCAATCAAAAGGGCCTGACCCCGGCTCCTGTTCCAAACTCGCTCCCGAGGGTATAACAACATAAAACTTTTTATCCAAAACTTCGTAGGTTCTAATAAACTCCTGTACAAATCTTCTATACGCTTCGGCCTGATGTTTCATTAGCGGATCCATAATTTTGTTTTCGGTTCGTTGAACTTTTTCTATGTATTTTGAAATATCCAATTTTTTTGAACGTAATACAACTTGTACCGGAAACGTAATGGAATTTAGTAGCATTGAGAACGCCGCAATAATAGCGTCCTGTTCAATTTCAGAAAGTAAATCAAAGTTAACAGCTGTTGTCTGCAATACGGCACATGTAATTCCATTTTTTAAAATTACATAATCATCTCTTATCTCTAATATGTCTAACTGATCTTGAGTTGTAGAGTAGATTCTTTCTGCCATATATATTATTGTAACGGTTTTCCGTTAATCTCTAAAGGTGGAATTACCTCTCCCTTCGCTTCAATGGAAATTATATCAAAAGACATTCCCGCGGACTTATCATCTTTGCTTACCTCCAGCGTGTAGATTCCTGAATTCAACGGAGTTATTAGAGAGAATTGGCCCAAAGAATTAGTCTTAAACGCGCGAACAATATCTCCTTTGTCCCCTTTTATCATTAAAACCAAACCTTCGGCTACTGTTCCATCGGGTTTTTTTACTATACCCGTAACTACATTCGGAGAAGTGGTCAACGGTTGTATTTTTGCGTAAACCGGTTGAACGGGCGAATTTGTTAGTGGAATCCCCTGACTCTGTTGCTTTTCCTGTAATTTGTTTTGTAAATCCAGAACCTGTTGTTCTAACTTTACATAGGATTCCTGTGTTCGCTGTTTCTGCATTTCCAACTCACGAATTTTTGATTCTTTATCAGCAATAGTCACATCCTGTAGACTACCGGAACCGGTTTCCGCTTTTAACTTATCGATTTCCTGAGCTAACGAATCATTTTCAAGTTTTAGTTTGGCTGCTAAATTTTCTGCTTCACTACTTACGGCTTCGTTGGCCACGGGTGCAGGTGTGGTCGGCGTATAAACTAAAGGCTGCGCTTGAGAAGTTTGTCGGGCAATACCCGAACTATTCTTAATTTGCGCTAACAACATTTTTAATTTCTCTGCTTTATCGTTAATATCCTGCTCAATATTAGATTCTTCTGAGGTCTGAATTACTTTTTCACCCCTAATCGGTAACACAATTTCACCGCCATAAGGTAACAAGTTAGTAAACCTTCTTCCCGCGTGCATATCCGGAGTTATTGGAACAGCACTAAAGCGGGATGAGCTAGAAGGACGATCAAAATCGGTAGCTGGCGCGGGTTGCGGTTTTCGCTGCTTAATCAGTGGTGTAGTAGGTGCTACTGTACTTGTTGTCATGACAGGAACAGGCGATGGAGTCGTAAAGTTTGGGATCGGCAATTCTTCTGGAGGTTGTTGCTGTTCCGAAGATGGCTCATTTTCCGGAATCGATGTTTCCTGTTCTTCCGAAATGCCCGGCTCTTCCGGTTCAATTAATCCGACACCGGCGGGAGCGCTTGGGGCAGATGGCATTTGAGGTGAAACATCTGCGTAAGCAGCTCTGACTTTATTTACATACTCGGCCTCATTTATATCCAAAGGATCTACTGTACTATCAATAAACTGATAGTGCAGATATTCCTCCAGTTTTCTACGGCTAGAAGTGGGAGCTAGTGCGATCATTTCCTGCTTAACAACGTTAATGTTTTCATAAACAAATGCAGACGGAATGGTAGGTTCTTTTCTCCAAACACGTTGGGTGGGACTATATATAGCGCGGATAAAATTCACAATCCATTCGTCCAATCCTCTATCCTGAATAGGAATGAAAGCGAGTCCAAAACCAAGTACGGCATTAATAATTACCAAAGGCCATTTAAATACACCAAGGACCACAACAGAACTTAAGTAAGCCGTACCTCCAAACAGCATTAAATATGCGAACTGCCGCATTGTTAAGTCCCCAATAAGTTTAAATTCAACTTCCATAATGTTTTGTGGAACTGCGTGCTGTCTATTTGTTTGAGGTAATTCTGCTAAAGGCATGTCTTATCGAAGTTTAACATAAAAACTGTGATCATTATTTAAATCAGTATTAAATTGCATTTCATCATTTGTTGTAACAAAGCCTTGTGTACGTTCTACTACTTCCATTCCTAGCGGAAAATCAAACACGAACTGCGCTAAGTCTTTATCGACACCGGCCTGTTTTTGCCAAAATAGTTTGTACTCTTTGTTATCCACCGTTAACGATAGATTGGCAGGCAAATCGTAGCTTATGGTTAAAACAGCACTTTTCGCTGGGTCTAAAATAAATGTATAAGCATAATACTGATAAGCACCGCTGGTATTTGTTTCTATGAGAGGCATTATATTTTCTTCTGTATCTTTGTCTGAAAATTTAATAGTTGCACCTGTTAATTTCGTATTTTTTTGGGTTAACACTCTTACGTAATTCGTATAGGGGCCTCCAGGCCAAGCCCCATCCTGCCCTGTATGGGTGTATTCCATACGTACTATACCCCTGAGTAAGCCATCTCTGGTCTGAGAAGTTACGCGATACAGATAATTGTTTTTTACATAGTAGTTAGCTTTAGTACCACCAACATTGGAATTGATGATACTGAGATAATCACCATCTGTTGTTACTAAACCACCGTTCCATCGGTTATTGGATAAAAGAGCATTAACCGGACTATTATTTAGGCTTATTAAAATATGTCGGGAATCAGCAGAATTTAATAACATGGTTGCCAGTGCAGGAATCTGATCTTTGGGAAGCGAAAAAAACTTTTCCAAAAGTTTACTGCCAAGTACTGTTAAAAACGATTTCTTCTGTTCCGACCCGTTAGTATAATTAAAGTCGCTATGAAGCTGCGTTCTCTCGTATAAATTATCTGCGTTAATTTCCTCACTATACGCGGTTAAAAATACCGGACCTGTCACGCGCAAAAAATCACGGACAAACGACAAATCCAAAGCGATTACCCCATCAACCTGCTCTCCAGTAACTTTAAAATACAAATCACTAATATTTGAGGCCGACACGGTAAAATCCGGGTCCCAGTTTGCGTTGCGCAAATGCATACGATCTTCTTTTAGATATTGCTCTATTTGCTTTGGCGCGGGAACTTTTATATTTCTTACATCAATCTGTCCATCAGGATTGTAAATATCGTCTATTTCGAGGTTTTTAATTTTCCCGTTTGAAAACGTAAGAATTCCATATGATCCTATAAATCCTCCGGTGGCTCTTACCTCGTTTGTATTTTGAAATAAAATTAAGTATTTCTTCTCGCCATTTGCACCCAAAATTCCGGGTACTTCAGCCACAAGTTTTTCTCCAACATCTAAATTGGTTGAGAGTAAATTTAACAACTCAGTATAAGTTTGAATTTCAGGGCGAATTTCTTTAGGAAGCACATTCGCGTTAACGTATTTCAAATCTGCCTGGGCAAGTTGTACATCCACTTTCGCGTTATTTATCTGTAACCTGGCAGCATCATACGCAGTAATGTCAATTTCCGAGGCCGTATCCGGACGTACAGTTTCCCACAAAGTTTCAAACGGTTTTATGGCATCAGCTAAAGTGTAAGATGCCTTGGAAAAATATGCTAAAGAACTAACTGTTCTTGTATACGAAAAAAAGAAATCTCCTTTACCCACCAGTCTAAAAACCCAACCGGAGCCTGCTATTGTTTTTTTGGCTTCGTAAAAATGTCTGTATGCACTTCTGGCGCTGTCCATAGCGATAACCGTGTTTAAAGAACCTGCCATTTTACCGGCGTTTTTTAAATCTTTGGCACCTTCCTGAGCATGGTACAAACTCAGACTGACGGGAATTAATACAAAAGCTATTAATGCGCCAAACAACGCAGCTGTTACACCTAATATAGACATGCTGTGATTTTTAATAAAACTAAAAACGGCGGCATTTTTGAGTTTTGTAAACATACCCGGACCTTTGGGAACCAGATTAATTTTGGACACTGTATGACTAAAAGGTGCTGTGGTTACGGTATTTGCCGCGGGCATAACTGGCATAATCGGCGTAACCGGTTGCGGAACAGGAGTATCCGGCTTTACACCCTGAAGAGAAAAAATTAGGTCGCCGGTTTCGGTTGGTTTTGTTTCTAAAACCGTCTCCATATGTTTCTTTAGTTGTTTATCCTCTATTAGTTTTGCCGGTTTAAAACTGTGATCATTTGGCTGGTAGCCTAACCATTGCAATGTTTTGTACAAACCGTCTTTCATTTCAACCTTAGGAGACCATTCCAAATCCTTGAGATTAAACATATCCGGTTTGTTAGGTAATGGTTCTTTATCTTTCTGATCAGGTTTTGGTTCAAAATTTACCAAAACTTCCCTATCGGCCAAACCCTTTACAATATATGCCAGCTCAACATCCGCAACAGGGTCTTGAGATACTAACGAATATATGTTTCCGGTTGTTCCCTCGGTAAAAAGCGATTTTACTATTCCGGAAACTGCATCACCAACATATAAATAAAACTGGGCAACATCTCCGTCACCGTAAACCGTTAAATTTCTACCCTCAATCAAATCTCTCAGGTGTCGTCCTAATGAACCGGAGGAATCCAAATTCATTTTGGGTCCGTAAATTTCCGGCAATCTGACAATTCTTATATCCAATTTGTGCTTTTTATAAAATTCCCAGGCTAAAGCCTCTGCGTAGCGCTTTGCCTCGGTAACCATGTATTTGTTCTCATCTATTGATGATTTTCCAAAATACTCGTTTAGTTCAATCTGAGACATCCTCCCTAAATACACATCCACGCTGGAAACCAGCAAAAACTTGGCTTTAGAAGCAAGTGCAAAATCTAATAGGTTTTTGGTCCCCACTGAATTTGTTAACAGTGTGTTTAAATCCGTAAGATCCTTACTGTATAAATATTCCTCAAGTCCTGCTAAATGCACCACATAATCAACACTCTCAATTTCCGGAGGAAGTCCGTTGTTAATATCGATGTCATATAAAGCAAAGTTGGGGTTTCCGATATAGGATTTAACGTGAATATCTTTTCCGGTTTTAAAGTTATCCAATACTATCACACGGGCGCCGTTATTTAAGAATATTTCGACAAGGTGTGACCCAATAAAACCGGCACCTCCTGCAATTAACACAGTTGGGGAAAGCGCTGTTTTTTTGATCACGTTCTTTTTGGGCATATGGGCAGTTTTGTATACAAAGTATAGCCGGAAAACGGGAATTATTACAAGGATAAATTTCTTTAATTTTGTAGTAAAATAGAGCAAAAGTTAATACATGATATGGAATTTCATCAATTAATAAAAATACTCATAAAAAATAAAAAATCGCTAATCTTTACGCCTTTAGCCGGTATTTTACTTGGAAGCTTGGTCTATTTTTTACCGAACGGTTACACCGCGAGTGGGTCAATTTACGTAGGCCGTATTACCGACAGAAACAGCCATTTTTTTACGTACGAAGGATATTACGGACAACAGACGGCATTGTCCTATACCAATTCCGTTCTTGCCTTTATACAAAGCACAGATCTGCTTAGGGACACACTAGTAGAGCTGGGAATCCCTACCACCGATTATCAGATTTGGAAACTTAAACAAAGCATATCCGTTAAAAAATCAGGCCCGCAGACCCCGGTAATTAATCTGAGTGTAAAGGCAAAGTCAGGGGCCGATGCGGAAAAACTATGGAACTTAATATTTAATAATACGGATATGTATGCAAATAGGGTTAGCGTGCAAAGCGATCCGTCTTTAAAAATCTACAAAGTGTCGGAGAATCCTGTCGTAAGGTCAGAATTTAAATCGTTGCCCTTGTTTATTGTGGCAGGGATGGGGTTGGGCTTAGCATGTCTGGTAGCTGTTACTGTATTTACCGAATATTTTAAGGAAAATAAAAATGATAAAGCTAAACATTAATACAGATGGCGGGTCCCGCGGAAATCCCGGCCCCGGTGCAATAGGTGTAGTAATAAATAACGAAAACGACAAACCAATTTATGAAATGGGAAAAACAATCGGGTATTGTACCAACAACGAGGCTGAATATACAGCATTAATAGAAGCTTTGATCAAAGCCAAAGATTTTAAGGCAACTCATTTGACAATGCGTTTAGACAGCGAATTAGTTGTAAAACAGCTTAACGGACAATATAAAGTGAAAAATGATCGTATTTTGGTTTTATGGAAAAAAGCCAAAGAATTGGCGTCCGGATTTGCAGTCATTTCGTTTGTTCATGTCCCAAGAGAAAAAAACAAAGAGGCGGACAAGCTTGTAAATGATGCCTTGGATGCAGAAATCATAAAATAATGCCTAGAGAACGAGCAAAAGAGCGAGATTGTGAAGCGAATATAAAAAAAACATTGGCGTATAGTGCAGTGTTTAAATATCCTCTGAGCTATTATCAACTTACAACTTACTTAATGGGAAAACGTGAATACGCTTATTTCTTTTTCAACAAGCAATTACGAAGACTTTTAAAAAATAAACATATAGGGGTGGAAAAAGAAAAATTTTTTATGTTAGGCAACAAGCCAGTAAGTTGGCAAACCCGTTACAAAATATCCAAAGATATTATAACCAAAACTAAAGAAAGTCTACAGGCATTAGAGGGTGTGCCGTGGATTAAAATGATAGCAATCACAGGATCCGTTGCCGCTCATAATGCTGACAAAGATTCTGACGTAGATATTTTTATAATTTCCCAAAAAAACAGACTTTGGATTACCAGACTATTAACTTTTCTTTATTTGAAAATCCTAAATTTATACCCAAAAACGGATGGAGAAATCGGAAAAGTGTGCGCCAACCTGTATATGGATGAGGATAATTTAGCATGGCCAAGGGATAAACGGTCAGTATATATAGCACATGATATTGCCCGCATGCAACCCATATTTCATCGGGATAATGTGTACTTTAGGTTTATGACTGCCAACAAATGGATTAACGATTTTTTGCCCAATTTTAAATTTGAACAAATTGAAAAAACGAAACCCTGGGTAAAGGGGCACAGCTTTATCGTAAATTTTATAGAGAATATACTTATGCATTTACAGCTAGCTTACATGAAAAAACATAAAACTAACGAGATAACCAAAAAACATCTAATTCACTTCAATAAAAACGACAACTCTGCAAAGATTTTAAACGAATTCTCAGATCACCTCGGTAAAGTATCTTGACACTCTATCACTTGGAGTGCTAAAGTGATAGGGTATGAAAAAAGGAGGTGATAATCATGGCAATTGTTAAATGGAGAGGTGGCTGGGAACCTATGTGGCCATCTGTCTTTAATGAGCAAGATATTAAATCTCTTATGAACTGGCCCGACTTGTCGTCCACACCCTCAGGATTAGATATTTACGAAACGGATGATGCTGTGGTTGTTGAAGCACAAGTACCGGGAGCTAAAGAGGAAGATGTGGAAGTTACCGTAGAAGGCAGCGTTCTCACAATAACCGCAGAGGCTAAAGAGTCAGAAGAGAAGACCGAAAAGAAAAAAACTATATATAAAAGTTCCAGACAGTCTTCCTTTACATATTCTACAAGCCTGCCAAGAATGGTAGACGCCTCTAAGGCGACGGCAGAGGTAGAAAACGGTGTGGTTACGGTCTCGATACCAAAAACCGAGGAAGAAAAACCAAAGAAAATCAGTGTTACTACTAAAAAGTAACAGGGTAAATATAAAGGACAGTATAAAATAGACTAGAAAGGGCCCCGCGAAAGCGGGGCCCTTCTCTATATTTTTTTCTTAAATACGTACAACGCGCAAGGGGAGTGTTACATCATTCCGCCCATATCCATACCGCCCATTCCACCCATACCTCCGGCAGGACCGCCTTCGTTATGAGCATGTTCCTCTTTTGGGGCATCCGTTACTAGACAATCAGTGGTTAATACCATAATGGCTATTGAAGCGGCGTTCTGTAAAGCTGTTCTAACAACTTTGGCCGGATCAATTATGCCGTCCTCCAGCATGTCTGCGTATTTCATGGTAACAACGTTATATCCAATGTTTACATTGTTTTGCTCTTTGGTCAGTCTTTCCATTTCTGCTAAAACTTTACCTGAATCCATACCGGCATTTTCCACGATTAATCTGGTCGGTTTTTCTAATGCTTCGTACAAAATCTTTGCTGCGGTAGCTTCATCACCATCGAGTTTTAAGTTTTTGATAGCTTCACGAACTCTCAATAATGCAACTCCTCCACCGGGGACAATGCCTTCGTCAACGGCAGCTTTTGTTGCATGAACAGCGTCTTCTACTCTTAACTTTTTCTCTTTTAATTCTAGTTCAGTTGCCGCTCCTACTTTAATTACCGCGACACCGCCCGTTAGTTTCGCGAGTCTTTCCTGAAGCTTTTCCTTATCATAATCGGATGTAGTGTTTTCAATTTCACTTGCCAATTGATCAACTCGTTTTTTGATTTCGGTATCAATACCTTTTCCTCCCACAATTGTGGTTGTATCTTTGTCCGAAATTATTCTGTCGGCTCGACCCAAATCGTCAACGGTTACGGAGTCTAATTTTCTTCCAACTTCTTCGCTAACAAAGGATGCGCCGGTTAAAATTGCAATATCCTGCAACATTGCTTTTCTGCGATCGCCGAATCCGGGGGCCTTAACTGCTAAAACGTTAAAAGTACCTCTTAATTTGTTTAAAACCAGCGTGGTAAGAGCTTCTCCTTCAACATCTTCGGCAATTATTACCAAGTTTTTAGAGATCTTTAAAAAGCTCTCGAGCATTGGTAATAGTTCCTGAATGTTGGAAACTTTTGCGTCAGTAACCAAAATGTAAGCGTCTTCAATCACTGCTTCCATTTTTTCGGGGTTGGTTACAAAATATGCTGAAGCATACCCTTTATCAAATTGCATACCTTCTTTGTAATCAAGTTCAATCTCGAATCCTTTTGATTCATCTACAGTAATAACTCCTTCATCTCCCACTTTTTCCATTGCTTCGGCAATCAATTTTCCTATCTCAGCATCCTGAGCAGAAATAGTTGCTACCTGAGCTTTTTCTTCTTTAGTAGAAATCTGCTTTGCCAGTTTTTTAATTTCTTCGGAAGCGGCATCAATAGCTTTTTCTAAACCTGCTCTCATAATCATTGGGTTTGCACCGGCTGATACATTTTTTAAACCGGCTTCTACCAGCGCCTGGGCTAATACCGTAGATGTGGTAGTTCCATCTCCCGCGATGTCGTTTGTTTTAGAAGCGGCTTCTTTTACCAGCTGAGCTCCCATGTTCTCGAATTTGTCGGTTAGCTCAATTTCCTTGGCAACAGTAACACCATCGTGAACTACCTGAGGCGCACCCCAACTTTTATCTAAAGCTACATTGCCTCCTTTAGGGCCCAAGGTCGTAGCAACTGCTTTGGCAAGCTGGTCTACACCTTTTTTAAGTTTTTGTCTCGCCTGATCTCCATATATAATCATTTTTGCAGCCATATTTTCGTTTCCTTTCCTTTGTTAACCTTCTACTACAGCCAAAATATCCTCTTCTTTAACTAAGAGCATATCTTTGCCGTCAATTTTAATTTCTGTTCCTCCCCATTTTTTATACATAACAGTATCCCCGACTTTTACGTCCATAGGAACGCGGTCTCCATCTTCATCGCGTCTTCCGGGGCCTATTGAAATTATTTTTCCTTCTTGGGGTTTTTCCTTCGCGGTGTCAGTTAAGACTATACCGGAGGGCAATGTTGTTTCCTTTTGTGCGGGCTCAACTAAAATGTAATCAGATAGTGGTCGTACCTTATTTGCAGTGGTAGCCATAAGATTACCTCCTTTGGTAAAAATTACTACTTAAATATCTTAACAACGTATAAAATATCACTCTAACGGTGAGAGTGTCAACCGGCATTTAAAAGCTGATATATCAGAGGTATTCTCGCATAGTTCACATGAAATTACTATTAAGTTTGCATGTGGATTTTTAACAGAATAAAAAAAGCAGCTGCATTTCCTGGCGGGGAAAGTACAACTGCTTGTTACCAATAAAACTATAAAAACCAAAC
>JAAZNL010000007.1 GCA_012798315.1 candidate division WWE3 bacterium
AAGAACAGGGCAATAAATACTAGTGCCGGAGCCAGATAATCTTTATTATTATTTTTTTGTTCCGGCTGGGCTACGGTTTGAATTGGTGTTTCGTTTTCTTGCATTATTTTTCCTTAAATATAAACTTAATACTTTTAATCAGTCTCAGCTTCGTCGGTTTCCTTATCCTGAGCGACCTGATTTCTTAAAGATATTACCAGGGGTTTAACTTCCTCTTTGTAATATTTTCTTACTTCCGTAACACCGTCTCTAACCGCGGCTAAAGCTTCTCTCGAAGCCGTTAAAGCTTGAGTGTATGCGCCATCAGAGTTTCCGCATTCATAGTTTTTAATATTTTCAAGCTTTGTAATAAATTCTTCGTGTAATGCTGATACAGCATCTATTTTTGTGTCCAATGTGGCTAACGCACTTTCCAAATCTACCACGTCATATCCATCTTCTTCTAATCTGTTCGCCCATGCAGCAATTCTTAATCTTAACCTTTCATATTTACCAACATACATTTCACGATTAGTGTTATATCTTTCGACTTTTAATTCCAAACGTTCAGTTATGTTTTCGCATTTCTCTTCAGCCTTTTGTTCTCTTATCTGTTCTTTCTCTTCTTTTCGTTGCGCTTTGATTTCATCAATTTCTTCTTTTTGCGGTTTTTCTTCTGTTGATTTTGGTAATACTTGGCCGGTTTCCGCTAATGCTGGTAATACAATAAGCGAGGTTAAAACCAAATACATAAATATAGGTTTATAGTTGACTTTATGCATGTAACTATTATGTAGGAATATGCAGGTCAATGCAAATAAGCCTTTTCCGGTGTATAAATAATTTACTATGTATATTTCTATAGATTTAGGAGGTACTAAGACACGGTTAGCTTTATCAAGGGATTTACATAGTCTTGATTCGGTGGAAAAATTTTCTAGTCTTAAAGATTTAAAATCCCAAAAAGAAAAACTAATAGACCTGATAAAACCGATTTTGGAAACGTCCCGAATAGAAGCAGTGAGCATCGCTATTCCGGGAACATTCGACTTGTTTAACAGACGCTTTTTAAAAGTCCCAAATTACAAATTGTTGGAAGGCAGTGATTTTAATTTTTTCGCGGATCTTTTTGATTCTGATACTAAACTGTTCATTAATAATGATGCCGCTCTGGCCTGTTTAGGCGAAGCAGTGCATGGCGCAGGTAAGCAGTATAAAAGTGTTGCTTTTATTACTTTAAGTACCGGAGTAGGCGGAGCGTTAGTAACCGGAAAAAAACTTTACGATGGATCAAAAGCGTTTGAACCAGGTCATCATATTTTAAAATTTGACGATGCTGTTGCAGATAACGCAGGAATTTTTGGAAGTATGGAGTCTTTTTTGTCTGGTACAGGATTTAAAAAGCGTTATGGTATTTTACCCGAAGATTGTAACGATGTGTCCATATGGGAAAATTACGGCACTATCCTGGGCGCAGGACTTGTTAACGTTTGCGCTTTTTGGAATCCGGATGTAATTGTTTTAGGGGGCAGTTTATCTTCTAAGTACGAATACTTTCTAAACGGCGTTACAAATTATCTTAATAAAATAGATGGAATAAGTATTGCCCCGATCAAAAAGGGTGTATTGGAAGATGATGCGGGTTTAATTGGTGGACTTGAATTTATCAGTCAAAAAGTTGCATAAATTCTTTGGCAGTTAGCCATTTAGGTTTTGGATGATTGCGGTACTTTGGGTTTGGTACCAGTTCAATTCCCTTTGAATCACTTATAAGATAGTACGCCATGCCTTGTAAGTCTCTTATCGGTTCGTAATCCTGGGGAACGTGTCCATATCGCCAATTATCATAAGTTATTAATGGCGTGCTACCCACATTTGACCACGAATGCCCGTACTCCGGTTTTACAACAATTTCATCCCCGGGTTCGGCACCGACTAAAAAAACTTCATCAACCAAATCATAAACCGGTTTTCCGTTTTCAATGTGTTTTTTCTGGAGCAAAAAAACTCCCTGGCCGCTGATCAACTTATAAATTTCTACTTCATCAGACGATGAATGGTAGTGTCCGTATGTTTTAGGAAATTCCGTGTCGTACAGGCCCGGTGTTGTAATGGTCATGTTTTCCCATTTTTTATGACCCAGTTGTGAAAATACCCAGTAGGCATTTTCCGGTCCTGTGGCCTTAGGATTTCTTAATACCTCTCTCAGCTCGTCAAGAGTTCGGACAGAATTTATCAGCATGTGCTAAGTATAACTAATTTATAGTAAACTTGAAAAAAATGTCTGTATGGATTAATGTAATAAAGCTTATATGATTTCGGTTGACCAAATAAATAAAACATTCGATCAAGTAAAAGCCGTTGAAGATTTATCTTTTAAAATATCCCAAGGTGAAATTGTTGGCCTTTTAGGTCCTAATGGCGCGGGTAAAACCACAACAATGAGAATAATGAGTGGTTTTTTGGCACCGGATAAAGGGGATGTTGTTGTGGACGGAACCTCGGTAGTAAAAGACTCCATAAAAGTACAGGCGATGCTTGGTTATCTTCCGGAGAATAATCCTATGTATATGGATATGCTGGTTTGTGATTTTTTACGTTTCTCGGGAGAACTTAGGGGATTATCAAAAAAAAGTTTAGCCGAAGGAATTGATTTTGCAGTTAAAGGCGTTCATTTAGAAGACGTTTTTTACAGGCCTATCAAAGAATTATCCAAAGGGTTTAAACAAAGAGTAGGTATAGCCGCGGCTTTGTTGCATAAACCAAAAGTATTAATAATGGATGAACCTACAGAAGGTCTAGACCCGATTCAGCGTAATGAAATTAGGGGATTAATAAAAGAATTGGCTAAGGAACATACAATTATAATTAGTACCCATGTAATGCAGGAAGTAGAAGCAGTGTGTACCAGAATGATCATTATAGATAAAGGAAAACTTGTTGTTGACGGTTCAGTACAGGAATTATCAAAGGGGAAAGGTGATCAAATTATTTTCAACGTTGTAATAGAAGGAAAGGACGTAGAGAAAGGTCTAAAATCGCTTCCCGAAGCCCAGATTGAAATTGTAAGTATTGAAGATGAGAAAGTTACGGCAAAAGTAAAAACTCAAAAAGATAACGCGATTCAAGGTGAAATTTCTAAAATGGCCAATGATAAAAAATGGGTGATTTGGAACATTTCACAGGAAGTACGCCAGTTAGAGGATATATTTAGAGAGTTAACTAGTTCCGAAACAACAGTATGAGAAAAAAAATAAACTACGCAAATGTACGCAGCATTATAAAAAAAGAACTTCAAGCGCACTTGGATAATCCGGCTAGTTATGTGGTTTTGGTAGTCTTTTTAGGAATTTGGTTTTTTCTTTTTTTTAGATCGGTTTTTGTAATAGGCGAAGCATCACTTAGTAACTTATTTAGCACTTATCCTTGGTTTGGTCTTGTTCTTATTGCGGCTATAACAATGGGTGCGATAGCGAAAGAACGAGATGACGGTACTTTAGAATTTGTGCTTACTCATCCGGTTAAAGAAACAGAGTTTGTATTGGGAAAATTGCTGTCGGGCCTGCTTTACACATCTTTCGCAGCATTGTTTACTTTACCGGTTGCTGTTGTATTTAGCAGATTTAGCCAATTTTTTGATTGGGGAGTTTATGCCAGCCAGCTAATAGGATTTTTATTGTTTTCAGCTGCGTTAGTATCACTTGGAATATTTCTTTCTTCTTTATTTAATTCACAAATAGCTTCTATGCTTTCTACGTTAGCCGCGGGATTTTTACTTATTCTGTCCGGTACCGATTTAATCACAATTTCTCTTCCCTTTTCTATCGCCGCAATTTTTGAAAGAATTTCTCTTTTAACTCATTATGATTCTGTTATCCGCGGAGTTTTGGATTTATACGATATTTTGTATTTTGTTGTTTTTATTTTTGTTTTCGCCCTTTTAACATTACTGCAGTTGTACAAACGAAAATACGGTGATTACAGAGCCCGTTATTCGATACTTCAGTCCGTTGCAGGATCTTTAATAATAGTGCTTTTTTTGGTGAGTTCTCTAAAAATTTGGCTGCCTTTACGATTAGACATAACTCAACATAGAATTTATACACTTACTCCCCAGACCAAACAGGTATTAAAATCTATACCAGAACCTGTAACAATTACGTTGTATGCTTCGGAACAGCTTCCTTCGCAATATGCGCCAATACTCAGGGATATAAAATACGTTTTAGGTGATTACAAAAGTGTGGCAGGAAAGAACATAAATTTAGTAACAAAGGATCCGGCTAAAAACATAGAGGAAGAGCAATTTGCAACCCAGAACGGCATTCAAAAGGTGCAATTTAATGTTATCGGCCAGGATGAATTACAGCTTAAAACAGGTTATCTGGGTATCTTAATTTCATATAAAGACAAACACGAATCTTTGCCGTTTTTAAAATCTACCAATGATTTGGAATATCAACTTACATCATTAATTAGCAAGTTGACGAATGAAAATAAACCGGCAGTCGCGTTTTTGGTCGCGGGAGGATCAAAATCCGTCGACCAGCTAAGTTATCTGGCCGGTGAATTGCAGAAGCAGTTTACAGTAGTGCCTATTACACTTTCAAAGGAAAGTCCCGCTATTAGCAACACTATAAACACACTTATTATCGCGTCGCCTATGCAGGCTCTCGATGAAAATCAGTTAAATGCGGTTAAAGGATTTTTAGGAAGAGGCGGGAATTTGGTAGTGTTAGCTGAGTCATATACTGTAGATTCCCAACTCGGGTCAACGCCTCTTACGCAGAATCTAAACGATATTTTAGGTTCACTAGGAGTAACGATTAATAAAGACATTGTTTTTGATTTAAGCCTGTATAGCAGAATTAGCTTTAGTGATGGAAACAGAAATTTGGTGGCGGCATATCCTTATTGGGTAGTATCTGCAATGAATGATAATAACCCGATTGGGCTAAAATATGTCCAATCTGTTACAACTTTTTGGCCCAGTTCCTTAACGGTTAACAATGAAACAGCTAATATTGCCGGTTACGATGCTAAAGAATTGATTACAACAACGGAAAATGCCGGGAGCGACGTAAACCCTCCAAGTACTTTAGCTCCTACAGACCAATTCCCCTCACAAAATAAAGGTAAAAAAGTTTTGGGTGTGGTACTTGAACCAAAGAACCCCGATACGGCGGGAAGGATTGCTGTTGTAGGTGACAGCGAGTTTGTAATTGACGCGCTTGTAGAACGAAATCCCGAAAACATTTCCTTTGCTTCAGGTCTGGTGTCATGGGCGAGTGGAATAGACTCGTTAGCTACGATTCAAATAAAAAACTCATCTTACAGTTTGCTAAAGTTTAATAGTCCGGTCGAACCTGCTCAGATTAGGTTTGGAGTGTTCGCTTCTATAATATCTGCGCCTCTAGTAATAGCACTTCTAAGATTTACCCGACGCCGTACTTTGCGCTATCAACACTATTAAAATTGTTTAGTGAATAAAAAAAACCGCATCTGCAAAAAATAAAATCACAGATGCGGTTCGCGCGGTACTTCTCTTCCTAGATCGGTTCGGTAATTCCCAGGCGGCGTGCAAGTTGTTTCAGCATTTCCGTTGACGTCATCTTTCTGCGGCGGGGAATCGAGAGTCCGAGTCTGGCTTCAGCCATTTTCTCCCGTACCATCCTGAGAAGATCTGTCCTGCCTTCTTGGATTAGAAGCTCTTCCAAGTCTTCTAAAGCTGTGTAATGAGGGAAGCCGTCGGTTTTGTTTGGCAGGACCACGAATTGGTTGTCAGGGTCGGCACCAGCTCCGGGGGAATTGTAAATTCCTACATGCCGTATTTTTCTCCCAACAATCTCATATACACACGCGACAGGTATAAGCTCCATAGTAGCACTCCTTTTTGATGGCTTATAAGGACATTTGTAGCACTATATATATACGGATATTGATATTAAGTCAAATCACTCGTTAAATTCGAAAGAACCTAAAATTGCCTCATCGTAGGCATTATTTCCAAAATTTGTATCGCTGTTAAAAGTAAATGAATTTCCCATTTTGATACTCACGCCTGTATTTGTGTTTTCACTGTACTTAAAAAAGTAGGCCGAATCCAGAATACAGTCTTGAGTCTTGCCGATTATCACGTCAAACTCTCCGGTCTTTTGACTGGGTTTCAGAACTTCTAGGGTACATTTATCGCCGTATTCCGTTTTAATAAATGAATCTATTTTTTCAGGTGTGTCTGCTTCAAATGCGGTTATTTTCCAGGAATTTTTAGTTGAGTCATTTACCGATTCTTCTGTATTTTCTATTTTGGTGCATTCCTGCTGGGATTCATTTAGGTTATAAATTATGCTTGGATATATATAAGTGTTGTTTTTATTTTCAAAAATTTTGGATTCGGTAGGTGCAGTTTTATACTCATATTTTTGGATTTCTTCTTTCCACAGACAGGAACCTTGTGCGATGTAGTATTCCTTGGGAACGTTTATAGAGTATTTATATTTTAGGTTTGAGTATTTATTCCATACCCGGTCCATAATTACTACTTGAGGAGAATTTTTATGAACAGGTAGTTGGCCCTGGTTGGACTCGGGTTTTGTACAAGCAGTTAGCAAAACCGATAGCCCAACCAATACTACCAATAATAACGTTTTTTTATAAGGCAGTCGCATCTATTTAGTCCTTCTTTTTATCCAGCTTATCCAACTTTAATTTCTTCACGCCAAAATATACAACAGCGGATATCACAATAAAATCTATAGTAGTGCCTACAAAATTTCCCCACATTATTTTGGAATGTCCGATTTCCAAATAAGCCGATCTAATGTCTCCTGCGCTCCCTAATATAAGTCCTAACAAAGGGTTAATAAGATCGTTTACAACGGAAGAAACTACTTTTGCTACAGCGCCTCCTAAAATAAAACCTACGGCCAATCCTACAACACCTTGAGTTCTAACAAAATCTAAAAATCCCTTCACTTTTATCACCTCCTGTTATAAATTCTACACTTAAAATTCAGGCTTTGTGTCTGAATTGTAATAAAAATCGCAAAGATCAATATTTTTTATGACTTCAGTGTTTTCAACATTTACTGAAATATTTTTTCTTTGATTTGCCGCGTTGCATGATGTTTCCATTCCGGTAGGACATACATTTGTATGATATCCCTCCATTTCATTTGTTTTATATCTTAATACATATTCACCGGGAACTACGTTAAGTTCGTATGTACTTTTTCCACCATTGCCGCTACCCGGATATATGTACTCGTACATATTTTTATTTGCCAAATTTAAAGCTTGGATAACGCCTTCAGGTAATCTTTCGGACGGAAAACACAATTTACCCGTAATAGTACCGAATTCTCCCAAATTATCTTTGTCGGTAATTTCTAAAGTGTTTAAAATTCGTTGAAATGACTCCCGGCTAATATAAAACTGATCTTTTGTATCCGACCCCAAAAATGCGTTTAAAATAACGTACTTGTTGGTGACATTAAAAATGTATTTGTATTCTGTGGTTCCGGAAGGAAATTCCCATGGTTTTTTATTTATATAAACGTTTGCAGTAAAACCTGAAAGTTTTATATCAGGTTGTTTTTCATAGGTAAAATATTCCCGCATTCCGGCATCTTCCGAAATCGAAAATTTTTGATTCGTATTATTTAACAATTTTCTGAAATTTTCGCCGTTAAATCCGTATATTAAACTGTCGGACACATTGATTTTTTTCGGAACTATTTGTATTTGGATAAAGTTAGTTTCCGATGTTGCAGGTTTTTTTAATTTTGGCATCATGCGCACAAAGTAATCTCCTTGTTTTTCAAAAGTCCAGTTTGCCGGATATTCAATAGCAAAGCCCAAATTTTCATCACTGTAATTGTCCATTGTTGTAGCAGGATCTGTTTCCGTATCAATAGTGCTGGAAGTCTGCTCATCAATTAAGCCGGTTTTATCGACAGACTTTGATTTTGGATTTTGACTGCTTAAAATATAAAAAACGATTCCAAAAACTAAGGCAAGTGTAAATATTGCAAGTAGGATTTTTTTCATATGAAGTTGAGTATATAATTTATCGCCGGCCAATGACAACCAGAGGCGTTTTATCTTTTTCTATTTTGGTTAGAATATTAAAACCGTTTTTAAGACGTTCGTATCCCTTTGGATCACATATTAAATACTGAGCTTCGGAAGCATTCTTTTTTTGATCAATCCGCTGTCCTAAGTAATAATCCATGGCAGTATGCGCCCCACATGAATATACTGCTAAAACTTCATTGGTACTTGTGTTTGCCGCGAGATAGTTCGCGGCATCTTTATATGCCACATCCCAGTAATCCACATCAAACTTATTTTGCGCGCCCTTTATCCCGTGCACAATTTCGTTAAAATATAAATTTTGATAAGGAAACAGTTTGGATATGTTGTTGAGCGTTAGCCCGGTATATAAGATTAAGACCGTGGTAATACCCCAAAAATATTTTTTGTTAAGAGTTTTATAGAAATTCACTAAACTTATTCCCGCTGCAAATGAAATCAACAAAACCAAGTAATCGTAGTGTCTTATCCCGTTATAAAGATTAGGTTTTAAAATCAGGTGTAATAGCAAGTTTAGGCCTATTGTGAAATATAAATAAATTTGAATGTTAGAAGCCCGTTTTTTAATAATCGAGTAAATACCGGAAAAAAAGAATATTAAGTGCGAGAGAGGTAGTGTAATTCCTAACCATACAAATAAATAATGCCAGGGTATCATGCCGGCGCTAAACTCTTTACCAAAATATAATACAGTTCCTTCCCAAAGGTTAAAATCGACTCCGAGAGAAAGATACTTTTTTAAATTTGCAGCAAAGTTTGCTCCTATTGCCGGCCAAGTGACAGCCATAGTTAATAACCCGATCAAAAAGATGATTATAGACTCTGTAATTAGCTTGCCGATTTCCGCTTTGCTTTTTAAATCTTTCGGAAAATTCCAAAAAAAGTAAATTATGTAAAGGCCAAAACCTAAAGGTCTTAAGCTTTGAGAAAATCCCATTAGCAAACCAAGAACTAAAATCTTTAAATTGTTTTTCCAAGTTTCTTGTGTTGATTTAGTAATATAAATGACTGCGAGTGTTAAAAAATAAGATATAGCAAACGGCATATCCTTTGGATTGTTAGGAATATCACCAAGAATACGGGGGGTTAATAAAATAAACAAAACGGGTATAAGTGTGGCGTATATTTTTTTATTATTTTTTAAAGCTAAAATCCATGCAGTGATAATTACCGGTATAAACGCAAGCATGTTTAATAAATGAAACAACTCATACTTTATGTTTCCGATTAATATGTAAAGAATCATTGGGTAAATACGATAATGCTCGTTTACAAGTGGATGATACCGGGCCAAGTTATACGTAATTTGTTTATTCTGAAAGTACTCAAACCAAATCTGACCGGAAATATATGACGAAAATTCATCGGATGTTATAGCATAATTTCTGTAAGTTAACGCCGTCCAAGTGAGATATACCAGTATTAGTAAACATACAGGTAAAAATCTTTTCATCTTTTTTTCCTTGAAAATTTTATTACTATCCACATTGTTAAAAAAATCATGATGCCGGTAAAAACTGAAACAATTGTAAACGCGTGAGGGTGATTCTGTAACGGTAAACTAATATTCATTCCGTAGAAACCGGCAATAAAGGTTGGAATGGCCAGGGTGACCGTAATATACGTAAGTATACGGATTTCATTATTAAGGTTGTTAGTAAAAACAATTTGGTAGGCTTCTATGAGGTTTTTAATAGACTTCATGTTGGTGTTGCAGGTATCTACCAGTTGCCTAATGGACATTATCATATCTTCCAGTAAGCTTTTATCTTCTTCGAAAAATACAATATAATTCCCGTTGTACAATGCCTCTAGTACATTTCGCATGGGAATCAAAACCGTTAAGTATTGATCGAGAATATCCTCATCTGACGCAAGAGCCATAATACTGGCATTGGAGATACCTTCTAGTCTTTTTTGCGAGGCTACTCTGTTTCGAATTGCTTTTACTTTTCGGGTAAATTCATTAGCAATTTTAAGTAAAATTTGAAGTAGTAGTTTTGCTTTTTGGGTTGTCGGAGCCAATGTTCCGGTTAATTTCAAGTGTTCTACAAACTCATCACTATTGCTTATAGAGATGGTTACAAAGTAATCGTCGGAACAAATAATAGTAAATGTGTCGGGAATGCTTATGTCTTTTTTTTCGTTGGGTTTTTTCAAGAAAAATACTATAGTTGAGTCGTGCTTTTCCAGACGGGGTATTTCGAACTCATCCAATGAATCCGTTACATCTTCATGTTCCAATTTGCACAATTTAGCTATTTTATTTAACTCTTCCTCTGACGGATTATATGAATTTACCCAGCAGCCACGTTTTGGTTCGGATATTTCTGTATATTTTGTGTCTCTGACAGTCTTAAACAAGAACTCGATCATGGGTGAATTCTAGCACCATAACGACAAAAAAGGTACAAAAATGAAGAAGACGTTTTTCCGGTAAAACGTCTTCCTGATGGGTTTAGCATTTTCGTCTGTAGATGCACACATAAAACGAACAGTCTTTGGGATATGGCGACTCTACTGATTCCAATGCCCATTCATCCATTGCGATCGTAGGAAAAAACGTATCACAAGAATAAACTCCGGATATTCTTGAGATGTATAGCACGTTGGCCATCTGAATAGCTTCGGTGTAAACGCTTTGTCCTCCGATTACAAAAACCTCACTTTCTCCCTCGTTCTTTGCTAGTTTTATCGCGTCTTCCAGGCATCCAGCAGTTCCGTAGAACGGTTTGGCCGAAGAGTACTCTGGATTTTTCGATAAAACTATTACCCGCCTACCCGGAAGATCGCTTTTCATGGTTTCCCAGGTTGTTCGGCCAACAATAACGAAATGTCCCATGGTGCGCGACTTGAATAATTCCAAGTCATGTAAGCAATTCCAGGGTAGACGACCATCTTTTCCGATACCCCCTTGTGTGTCGGTAGCGGCAATTATGGAGATTTTCATCTGTTGTCCGCTCATACTGCCACCTTTCCCGGGATGCTAGGATACGGATCGTACCCTTCCAGCCTGAAATCATCGAAGACAAAATCCTCGATGCACCCGTGTTGTGCCAGGTGCATTGTCGGGAGTTCCCTGGGTGTTCGGGTCAGCTGCAGTTTGCATTGTTCCAGATGGTTTTCGTATATGTGTGTACTTCCCATGAAATGCACAAACTCTCCCGGCTCAAGTCCTGTCAAATTCGCCACAATCAGCGTAAGTAGTGAATACGAGGCGATATTGAACGGTACACCCAGAAAGAAATCCGCAGATCGTTGGTACATTGAACAGGACAACTTGCCTTTTGTAACGTCAAACTGGAACATTACGTGGCAGGGATATAGATGCATCATAGGAAGTTCGGCCACATTCCAAGTGTTGACGAGTAAACGTCGGGAGTCAGGGTCATTTCGTATTTCCTGGATTACGTTTGCCAATTGGTCAATATTCTCACCACTGGCGGTTGGCCACGATCTCCATTGTCTTCCGTAAATAGGTCCAAGGTCCCCGTTTTCGTCCGCCCATTCATTCCAGACTCTCACGCCATGCCCGTTTAAAAAACGGATGTTGGTATCTCCCCTGAAAAACCACAAAAGTTCATAGATGATGGACTTCATGTGGAGTTTCTTGGTGGTGAGAAGAGGGAATCCGCGGGCTAAATCGAATCTCATGGTGGTACCGAATAGGTTTAACGTTTTTATACCGGTTCGGTTTTGCTTCCAGACGCCTTCATCTAAAATCCGTTGCATCAAACCAAGGTACTGTTGCATTTCCAATCTCCTTTTGTATTTTAGTTGGTTGCTTAAGTTAATATAAACACTATTTCAAATTAGGTAAATAGCCAATAAATCCGCAGCAAATAAACCACGCTTTACACGATAAACTAAATAAAATAGACTATACACATGCCATCAGAATTGACCGGTTTTTTCTGCCCAAAATCAGTCGCCGTTCTTGGCGCTTCCCGTACTGCGGATAAAGTTGGGTCCATAATTTTACGCAATATAATTAACGCCGGATTTAAGGGTAAAATTTACCCGATTAACCCCAATGCGGATGTTTTAAACGAATTACCTTGTTACAAAGATGTTTTTAGTTTGCCGGAAAAGCCGGATTTGATCATAATTGCTTTACCCGCGGAACTTAGTGTTTCTCTTTTGGAAGACGTAGGAAAATCCGGAATAAAGAATGCCGTAATATTGGCTGCGGGTTTTAAAGAAACAGGTGAAGAGGGTAAGATTTTAGAAAATAAGCTTATCGAAGTTGCCCATAAATATTTAATTAACGTGTTGGGCCCAAACTGTTTAGGGTTTGTAAACAACGAGTGTAATTTAAACGCAACTTTCGGACAACCGGTTAACATTTTAGGCAATATAAAGTTTATTTCCCAGTCAGGAGCTGTGGCGGCAAGTGTTTTTGATTGGGCGTCTTCTTTGGGTTTTGGATTGAGTGAATTTATAACTTTGGGAAATAAATCGGTTCTTACCGAAAACGAAGTACTAAACTATTTTCTTTCATTATCTAAAGAAGATCCCAAAGCAAACTGGCCTATCGGGATGTATCTAGAATCTATTTCGGATGGTGCCCAGTTTTTAGATTTAACAACCGAACTAAGCAAAAAACACCCTTTGTTCATTATTAAACCCGGAAAAACGGAAGCGGCGGCCACTGCTATGAAATCACACACAGGCGCTATGACAGGAGAAGATGATGTGTTGGATACAGCTCTGGAACAAGCAGGTGTTATCAGATGCCAGACTCTTGAAGATTTTTTTGATGCCGCCAGAGGATTTTCCTGGGGTGTTGTTCCTAACGGTCCGCGGGTGGCAGTTGTATCAAACGCCGGAGGACCGGGGGTTTTGACAGCAGATGCCGTTGTCATGGAAGGATTGGAATTAGCTCAGTTTGATGAAAAAACAAAAAGAGAATTGTTGGCAGTTTTGCCGCGGTCGGCCAGTATTCATGATCCTGTAGATTTATTGGGTGATGCAATGGCAGAACGTTATGGCAAGGCGGCCGAAATATTGCTTCAGAACTTAAGTGTAGATGCCGTGCTTTTTATACTTACACCTCAACTAATGACTCAAATTGAACAAACCGCGGAATACATATCAATGTTATGTAAAAAATACAAGAAACCTGTTTTTTGTTCTTTTATAGGGGGAAGTAAAATTTTTGAGGGTGAGCAGGTTTTAAACAAAAATAAAATTCCGGTGTTCAGATATCCCGAACGCGCCATTTATGTAATTTCTCAAATGTGGAAATATCGCCAAAATCAGATAGCTCTAAATACGCAACCATTTCATGAAGAAATAATTTCGTTACCACAAGACGAAGGAGAAATACGTGCAATTATTCAGGAGGCTGTAAATGAACGTTATGCGGCACTTGATAATGTTTCAGCTGACAAACTCGTTAAGTCAATCGGAATTAGTACTCCTGAAACCAGCAATATAACCAGTTATGAAGAAGCCCTTTCTTTTGCCAAAAAAGTAGGCTGGCCTGTTGTACTGAAAATATCTTCACATGGTATTTTGCACAAGAAAAAATTGGGGGGAGTAATTACAGGTGTTGCTGACGAAAATGCCTTGCAACACGCGTTTCAGAATCTACAAGGCAAGGTGGAAGAGATTTCTAAAGAATCTAGTAAAATTCAGATTCAAATTCAAAAATCTATTGGAGATGGTGTCGAAGTTATTGTAGGTTTAAAAAAAGATCCGACTTTTGAGTATGTATTAATGTTCGGGGCAGGCGGATCGTTTGTGGAGTTAATCGGAGACAAAAATCTCCATTTGCTTCCTATTGGAATTTCGCAGGCCAAAAAATTAGTTGAAAAATCGAAAATATATAAAATTTTAAAAAACGGAAACTACAACTTAGACAACTTGTACGATCTGATTGTGAGGGTAAGCAAGCTATCCACGGTAATTCAGGAGGCGAGGGAAATAGAAATAAATCCCGTTATTGTTACAAGTGAAAATGTTTGGGCTGTAGATACAAAAATAGTTATGACAGAAAATGCCTTACCACCGCAAACAATTGTTTCCAAAACAAGCGGACCAAAACTTAAAATAGCTACAACGCTGGAACACGTTACTTTAGCCAGTAAATTTAATCATTACAGATTTGAATCGGAGGAGCCTTTGCTTTTTTCTCCTGGACAGTACATTAGTGTCAAAGTTGCAGACACTGCCATACGTGCGTATTCAATTGCAACCCGATACGATGATAAACATTTCGATCTGTTGGTAGATACGCGTCCGGGCGGTCCTGGCTCACAGTTTTTTGAAAAGTTAAAACAGGGAGACAAAATTCAGTTTTTAGGACCGTTTGGGAAATTTATTTACACCGAAGAAGATGGTGCTGAAGATCTTTTATTTTTAGCTACGGGGTCAGGGGTCAGTGCGGTCCGCTGTATGATTGATCATGCTTTGCTGGAAAAACGCACCACCAAAAAGTTAAAACTTTATTTCGGACTAACATCGGATTTTGAAGTATTTTGGCAGGATCACTTTGCCGAACTTTCGGTAAAATATCCGAACTTTTCTTTTGAAATTGCATTATTTAAACCTAGTGAAAATTGGGTAGGAGCTAAGGGTTTCATTACTGAGTTAGTTAAACGTGATTACCCTGATGCAAGTAAATGTTCGGCATACCTGTGCGGCCATCGGGCCATGATTTCCGACGCTTCGGATATTTTATTGGCTAACGGTTGTCCCAAAGAAAGAATTTATACGGAGAAATTCGTCTAATATATGAAACAAAAAAATGTATTCAAAATAAAAATTGCAGGTCAGGCAGGTCAGGGAATTAAGTCGGCCGGGCTTTTGTTAGCCAAGTTTGCCAGCCGTTCGGGTTATTTTATTTATAATTACATAGAATATCCTTCATTAATTCGCGGCGGGCACAATGTAATGCAAATCAATATTTCGGACAAAGTGATCCGAGGCCCTAGCAGACACACAGATTTTTTAATTGCATTGAACCAGGAATCTGTTAACAAACACAAAAATGAATTTGACGAATGTGGCTATGTACTTTTTGATTCAGACGACCATGTTAACACCGAAAAACTTCCCTCCTGCGTAAAGCTTTTGCCGGTGCCTTTAGGTAAACTTGCCAATGAGGCTGGTGGTAAAGATTTGTTGAGTAATACCGTAGCATTGGGTGTTGTTGCCGCAATGATGTCCGGAAGTATTGAAACACTGAAAACACTAGTTAAAGAGGAATTCGGCGACAAAAAAACAGAAGTTTTGGAAAGTAATTATAAAGCTTTGGATCTAGGATATAACTTTGCCCTAGAAAATTTTGCCGAAATTGCCAAAGGCATTTTTAAATTGTCTGCTGTAAACGGACCGAAGAAAATGGTAATAAACGGTGATGAAGCTGCCGCGCTTGGCGCTATTTCTGCAGGACTTCAGTTTGCTGCAATCTATCCCATGTCGCCAATTTCAAATATTTTACATACGCTGGCGCAGCATCAAATGGAATATGGTTACGTTTATAAACAGCCGGAAGATGAAATTTCAGCGATAAATATGGCAATAGGCGCTTCGTTTGCAGGTGCGCGTTCTATGACCGCCACATCAGGCGGAGGATTTTGTTTAATGACTGAAGGATATGGTCTGGCAGGAATTACAGAGACTCCCTTGGTTATAGTAGAAGGAATGCGCGGAGGACCTGCTACAGGGCTTCCCACTTGGAGTTCTCAGGGGGATTTACAATTTATACTGCATGCGCATCAGGATGAATTTCCCCGCATTGTACTTTCAGCCGGTGATGTTGAAGACGCGTTTTACATGACTATGGAAGCGTTTTACATTGCGGATAAATATCAAACGCCGGTTGTTGTTTTGTTGGATAAAAATATTTGCGACGATGAGGAATCTGTTCCGGTTTTTGATATTTCAGCTTACAGAATCGACCGAGGAAAATTTGTAGCTCAGCATCAGGAAAGTTACAAAAGATATGCTTTGGCTGAGGACGGGATTTCACCCAGATCCATTCCGGGTGTGGGAAATTTCTTTATTTCCAACTCTGACGAGCACGATGAAATAGGATTTTCGAGTGAAGAGATTGATAACAGAATTGCACAAATGAATAAACGCATGTCTAAACTCGAAACCTGTGCAAAAAACGATATGCCGGAACCTGTTATATACGGACCGAAAGATGCCGAATTAACAATTGTTTCCTGGGGGAGTAGTAAGGGAAGTATTTTACAGGCATTAAAAAACACAACAAATGTAAATTACTTACATATCGGGTGGATGAACCCTTTTCCATCTGAATTTGTTTCGTCAATAATTAAAAATGCAAAACGTACAACCATTATGGAATGCAATTACACGGGTCAGCTTTGCAATTTGATTTTAGAAAAAACCGGAATCGAAATTAAAAACAAAAAGTTAAAATTTGACGGAAGGCCGTTTTACGTTGAAGAAGTCTTAGAACATATAGATGAATTGTTGGAAGGAGAAACCAAATGACAAAAATGACAGATTTACAAACACCTTTTATGCCTAATTGGTGCCCAGGTTGCGGTAACATGCCTCTTTGGCTGGCGTTTAAGAACGCGGCGGTAAAGCAGGGCTGGGATAATACAAATACAGCCGTTGTGGCCGGAATAGGCTGCCATGGGCATCTTGTAAATTTTACAAAGTTAACCGCTTTTGAAGGTTTACATGGAAGAGCTTTACCGGCAGCAACGGGAATCAAAATTGCCAACAATTCACTTAATGTGTTTGTTTTTACCGGAGACGGAGATTGCTTCGGTGAGGGAGGGAATCATTTTATTCACGCTTGCCGAAGAAACCACAATTTAACCGTAATTTTGCACGATAACGGTTTGTACGCGTTAACCACCGGGCAGTCTTCGCCAATTACGCCGCATGATGCTAAAACAAAATCTACACCATTTGGTAATCCCGATGAACCGTTTAATCCATTAGTTATGGCTATTGCCTCCGGGGCTACTTTTGTTGCAAGGGCATATGCAAGCAATATGGCTCAATTAACGGAACTGATGATAAAAGCAAATCAGCATAACGGATTTTCGTTTATAGATGTTTTGCAGCCTTGCGAAACTTTTAATAAACAATTTACACACCCGTTTTTCCAGGAAAATACATATTACCTGGAGGAATCATATGATCCGACAAACAGAGAAATTGCGCTGACCCGCGCCCGCGAGTTTGACCTCAAAAAAATTCCTCTGGGAATTTTTTACGAAGAGAAAAAACCAGCGTATGAGGATCAATTGGGCTATTTAAATGGTGAAATACTTTATAAACACGGTACGCAGAAACGTGATATGTCGAGTCTGTTTGCTAAGTATATTTAGTTTGTTAATATAAACCATATGACAGATACAGAAGATAAAATAATACAAGTAGGAAAATATAAAGTTATGGTAAAGAGAGCAGAATGTATTGGTGCTGCGTCCTGCGTTGCGTTTTCACCAACCGTTTTTGAGTTGGACGGAGAAAATAAGGCAGTAATAATTGATGGGGCTGACGATACAGCTGAAAATCTTTTGATGGCCGCTCAGTCTTGCCCTACAAAAGCAATTGTTGTTACCGATGCGGAAACTGGCGAAGTAATTTGGCCCAAGTAATGGAAAATAATAAATGTCTAAGTCTGCCAAAGGAATCTATTTAGCATTTATAACGGCGTTAATATCGGGGTTTTCCATTTTCCTAAATAAATATGCTGTAGGTATTATTTCACCACCTCTTTACTTTACTGCAATTAAAAATGCCGTAGTGGCAGTTTTGATTTTAATCGTTGTTTTAAATGGTAAAAAACTTTCTTCATTAAAAACACTTTCCCGCCGCGATTTATTGTTGTTGATATCTGTCGGCGTAATTGGCGGATCTATCCCATTTTATTTATTTTTTACGGGGTTATCTCAAGTATCCTCAGTTAACGCGGCTATTATTCAAAAAATGATGATAGTTTGGGTGGCTTTGTTGGCAGGACCTGTTTTAAAAGAGAAACTTACTCGGATTCAATTTTCCGCCGTAGCAATTTTATTTTTAAGCAACTTTGTAATTGGTGGTTTTAAAGGTTTCACTTTTTCGACCGGCGAATTAATGATTTTTGCTTCGACACTTTTTTGGGCAGTGGAATATATGCTTGCTAAAAAAGTATTAAAGAATGTTGATCCTGACGTAGTTGTGTTATTTAGAATGGGAATAGGTTCAATATTATTACTTGGCGCTACTTTTTTTACATCGTCAGCAAAAAATGTAAAACTCGATAGCCAGAGTCTCTTTTGGTTTACATTAAGTGTTGGTCTTTTATTTGGATATGTAATTAGCTGGTATCGCGCGTTAAAGTTTACAAAGGCAACAACCGTTGTTTCTATACTTGTTGCTTCTACATTAGTCACAAATGTACTTTCGGCTATTTTCGTAACTAAAACAATAACGCCAGAAATTGCGGTTCAGACTTTATTAATAATTGCCGGATCTGCGCTTTTTTATACTGCGTCTAAACGTGAAAAAACGAGTCTTGCAGAATATTAATCTATTTCCACTGTTTCAACGGTTTTTTGCGACCAATAGCTTAAATTCTGTTCTTCTTTTTCTGTGAGGATCTTATTTACAACACCCCAATGAATGCTAATAGTGTCCCCGACTTTTAAGTTCGGTACCAGTTTTGAATTAAATTCCCCGCGGTAAGGGATTTTTGTTAACCGATATTTGTTTTCGAAAATTTCCACTGAATTTAAATCCGCGGTTAAAAAATTATTTTCTATTGAAGTAACTCTTCCCCAACGAATCATACAGTTATTAATAGTTTCTAAATTAAACGGAACAGCTCCGCTACTTTTTCCAACGCCCACATGTAAAACCTGAAATAAATGAAATGGAATAAATTGTTTAGGTTTTTTTTGTCTAAGCTCCTTAACAAAACTGTCAGGAATCCCCTGGGCTATAAAGTTGTTTAGCAGCAATTCATAATGTTCTATGGTTGCGGAGTTAATTAAATCATTCCCTAACCAAAAACACTCGCCAACTTCATAGTCGAATTTATCTTTTTTTGATAAGGCGGATATAGTTTTTAAATACGGGTGTAACACAATAAAATGCGTAAGCTCTTCTTCTATACCATCACAAATTCCGTCAATTATGCATAATTTAAATTTTTCGGGAGCGGAGCCCTTTCCGCAGTATCCTAATGAATTCGGAGGTAGGGAATACCGTGATAACAGTTGTAAAGATTCTGTCCTGGTCATAGCTTTAATAATACTGATTTATGCGTGTAAAATAAAGTAATGAAGGTATTTGTTTTTGGAAATATAGACGTTGGTACAGACAACAAGCCTCTGCAATTTTTACCCCGGTTAATAAAAGATTTTCCAGAAATTCATTTTGTGGAGATAAAGCCGAATCAGGACTTACCGTTTGATGACGAAACAGAAAATGCTGATACGTTTTATATTTTGGATACGGTTGAAGGCTTATCAGAAATAAGGGTTTTAGATGAATCTTCGGTCGATAAATTATCATGTTCGGCGAATTCGTCCGTGCATGACTATGATTTAGGTTTTCAACTTAGGTATTTAAAAAAGCTCGGAAAAATTAACAAAATAAAAATTTTAGGGATTCCTATGAATGTGGATATACCTTACAGCTCTTTCCACTCTAATTTCAAAAAATTTGTCGCGCAGGACATGCAAGGATCGTAAGCCCGAATTATTTTTTCCGCGTCGAGACGAAGCTGTTCTTTGTCTTTATCTAAATTCTCGTTAAAGTATTTTTTCAGATCATTTTCAATATTGATTTGGTTCTGTGAAGTGGGAACAATAACATCGTAATCAGTGATAATACCTTTATCGTTGGTTTCGGCCATGTGATATAAAATTCCCCGAGGTGCTTCAATTACTCCTACTCCGCGTCCGGCAACCGAAGGTTTTCTCACAAACTTTTCATTGTTAATTTTTAAAGTTTTTAATATATCTATAGCTTCATCAACACACTGAAGTATCTCAATCGCTTGTGCCAAGTTATTGTGATAAACATTATTAGACGGAAATACTTTTAAATATTCCTCAACATCTTTTTTTGTTCTTTCTTTTAACAAATCCTTATTAAAGTTTATGCGTGCCAAAGAACCTACCAAGTAATCTTCGTAAACCTCGGAAAAAACATAACCTTCGGCTTGCGAGTAGGGAATAACTACAGCTCTTAAAAAATCATGGAATTGCTCCTCTTCCACTTTTAGGCCGGTGGAATTCACAATCATGCCATCAATAAAATCAAAGTTTTTATCGTTGCGAAGCGCCATGTAGTCAGAATTTCTGATTAATTCGGCTTTCCAGTCGAAGAATGTTTTAATACCACGTAGTACTTGTGGTCTGATCTTTTCAAGTTTTTCAATTAACTCCGGAAATTTAGAGGTATCGGGTAATTTTAAAAATCCTCCGGCCACAGGAAATGGCGCGTGAATAGCGGCGCCAATTACTACGTCGGTAATTTCTGATCCTACACGTTTAATGTCAAACGAATCGTGAAGTAAAATGTGACCTGGGTTATCGTGATCTTCCGGAATATCTAAAATTGAATCTATTCCAAGTACGTCAGGCAAAACAAAAAAATATAAATGTAACGCGTGGTCCCTAATCATTAAACCATCGTATGCCAGTTTGCGAAGAATTTTTGTTTGTTCAGTCACTTCAATACCCTGGGATCTTTCTACAGCTTCAATAGAAGCAAAAAGATGTGCAACAGAACAGGTACCGCAAATTCTTGACAAAAAGGAAGGCGCCGACAAAAATGGTTTGCCCTTTACCGCCTCAGTATAAAATCTGCGGTAGTCTTTTATCATGAATTTTAGAGATTTAACTTTTCCGTTTTCTACTTCTACACTTAATCCCGCGTTACCCTCTATTTTAGTTATATTTTCAATTGTTATGTTACCGCTGTGCATATTTTTAAATTAGATTATAAATTTTTAAATATTTCTTTAGTAATTCTATAAAAGCTACAACGCCCATTGGGCAACCTTCTACTTTATCGTCCACAGTAATTACATCTGAAAGTTTTCTGACATTTTTGCTGTAATCAAAATTATCAAAATACCATTGAATTCGCTGAGAAATATTTTCGGAGGTAAATTCATTTCTGCTGGCGGAGGGGAGTCCGGTGCAGGCACAGGCTCCTATTGCCACAACGTACTTAGCGTTAGCCCGTATCTCTTTTACTTCTTTTTCCTGCGATTCCGAAGAAATAGCGCCTTCCACAAATGCCACATCCAAACCCTCTAAAGTATTATTAGTTTTTAAAGCTTTCACATGTCGGAATTCAACTAACTTAGTCCATTCATCGTAGTGGTCATTGAGAAGCTCCGTAAATAAAATTGTGCTATCTTCACAGCAGGTAAAGGAAAACCAGCCAATTGCCATTTTCTTGGGAGCGGCTAAAGAGGTTATTTTTTCAGTATTATCGGGCAGTAAACTGTTGGGCATAATATCCTTTGTGGATAGTTCATTATATAATAATTTAGCATGTGTTTGGCAATACCCGGAAAAGTAAAACAAATTAACGGACGGCAGGTGTTGGTGGAATATCCAATGGAGGAGCGAACTGTTTTAAATGGTGATGAAGTTGTGCGGATAGGAGACTATGTACTTGTCCAGATGGGTATTATCCTCAAAAAAATACCCGAAACTGAGGCTAAAAAATCCTGGGATGCCTGGAAAAAATTATCATGAGATTTCTTCATTATTCGGACGTTGGGGCAAATAATATTCTGGAATTGTATAAGCAAAGCGATGTTTTGATTACCACAGGGGATCTGAGATTTGTGGATTTTCCGGGAATTGATCTGTTGCCAAATAAAATTCCGTCGTTTGGCGTGTTAGGTAATCACGACGATGGGGCAACATACCTTGAACGAAACGGCATAGTAAATTTACATAATAAGGTTGTTGAATTTAATGGGTTAAAAATTGGAGGATTTCAGGGATGTTTGCGATACAACTCTCGCGATATTCAATACACCGAAGAACAAGCAAAAGAATTTGCTGACACTTTTCCTTATGTAGACATTTTACTTCTCCATGCCGGCCCTTTGGGTTTGCTTGATGATACTTCTGATCCGGTACACACGGGTTCGGCAAACATACTTAGGTATGTAGATGAAAAAATGCCTAAATATATTTTCGTAGGGCATCAATACTCAAACGAAGATCTGAATTATAAAGGAATTCAAATGTTCAGATCTTATGGTGCCAGAATTATTAATTTAGATGTATAATCCCATATATGCAGACCAGCTGTCCAAGGTGTGGCAAAGAAGTTTCCGAAGATTTTATTTTTTGTCCCTTTTGTGGATATCAAAAAGAACGCGATGAGAAGCTATCTACTTTTGATACAGCAAAAATACTGCTTGGCAGTTTCTTTTTATCGCCAATAAGTCTGTATTGGTTTTTTAAATATTACAAAAACCCGCTAAATAAAAAAATCGCGTATATTTCACTGGTAATTACGTTTACGGTTTTTGTGCTAGGAATAATAACCGCTGTGTTTTACATAAAATCGGTTAACAGTTACTTGGAAAATTACGACTTATAAAAAAGATTTATAGTATCGTGTACCTCGTTGTAATTTGAAGTGTGTATAATTTTTTCCTTTAGATTCTGCGCGTTTTTAACATTTTTCAAATAGTTAAGAATGAATTTTTTCATAGGGCCGAATTGGCGTTTGTCTGGGTAAGTTTCACCATATAATTTTGTGTGTCTCAAAAGTAAATCTATATATTCCTGTTCCGAGTGTATTTTGGGCTTCTTTTCAAAAACCCACGGGTTACTGAAAATTCCTTTGCCAATCATAACACCGTCAATACCGTGCACCCCGCATAAATTTTCTGCATCCGCGCAGTATTTAACATCGCCGTTGCCTAATATTACTGTTGCTGGTGAGATTTTATTTTTAATTTGAACAGCAAGTTCTATCTGGTCCCAATGTACCGGCACTTTAGACATTTCCCGGGCGGTTCTTCCATGAATAGTAAGTTCGTCCAATCCTTGTGATAACAAAAATTCTATCCAACTTTCGGTAACGATAGTATCAATTCCGATTCTGGTTTTAACACTTATGGCCAAACCCCGGCCGCCCTCTTTAATCGCTTCTATTAGCTCTTGTGCGAGTCCGTTATTCCCAATTAAAGCCGCCCCCAATTTCATTTTCATAACCCTTGTTTCGGGGCATCCCATATTTAAGTCGATTCCATCGAAACCCATATCTTTAACTAATTTGGCCGCTTTGTTAAAATTTTCCGGGTTTTTACCCCATAATTGGGCTACAATATATCTTTGATTTTCGGAGAATTTTAATCGTCTGACTGTGCTTTCAAAACCACGGGAATTCAGACCCTCCACGTTGGTAAATTCAGTATAAAAAACGTCTGGTTTTGCCGTGGTTGCAACAATTTCCCGGTGCACAAAGTCGGTAACACCATCCATCGGTGCTAAGGCGTATGTTGGTCTATTCAGTTTTTTTAATTCAGCCCAAAAATTCATTATTTGCCCATTCTATACTATTTTTATATTTTTTGGTTTTTAAGCCTTGCCACAATATAAAATACATGTTAACCTGACCGGAGTTAGAGCAGTATTACAAGGTAAAGAGCCGGTCACATTTGATGAAGAGAAATATATTTTAATTTTTCCCAACAGGCAATTAGTGGCCTTATTGTAAAAAAATGAATAAAAGGTTGTTTATAAAATACCCATATGAATATTTTGCGGCTCAGATAGAGTTTGGTCTGGCAGTTGCCCGCGTTCAAAAAAAGAAGAAGCTTCCTGATGTTTTTAAAGAGCACACAGATATTTACGGAGCGCTTTCAAACCACTTATTTGCGGATTATCCGGGAAATGAATGGGTTGCGGAAATACTGAAAGATTTTGAGAACTTGTTGCTAACAGAAAAAAACTCAGCCGCCTTAAGTAAAAAAACGTACGATCTTTTTTTAAAAACCCCACACAGAGCTGAAGTTTTTCCGTCTCCTTATGTTAATGAACCGTTAAGATTTGGTTGTTTTAAATTGAATTATTCCGAATACTATCAAAAGCTAAAAGTTATCCGTTTGCATTTTTCCCCGCTTCGCGAAGGTTTGGCAAGTAATAACCCTTTGTTACGAACTTCGGATTTGTCCCCGATATATTTATCGGAACGTAAAAAAGATTTTTCAAAAATGATCGGCTACATTTTTGACAACCCGGAGAAATTTAAAGGTGCGACACATTTTTATAGCTCTACATGGCTGCAAAATTTAGATATTTATAAAGGATTTTTTCCAAGAACAAAACGTTATCTAAATACAAACGTATTCTATTGGTTATGGGGCCAGTTTATTAAATGGGATTATTCGGGCAACGCGCATCGCTTGGCAAAATTTATAGAAGCACTGGATTCCGCAAAAAATATGGAGCAGGTAATTGAGGCAATACCTTACAAAATATACGAAGTAAAAGTACCCCTTAAAAAAATGTTCGAATTTTACGGATTAACACCTAAATCAAAGGTTGCTCCGGTTGTGGCGATTTCTGAGGAGCCTCTAGAATTTTTATCCAATCCCCTTTTACAAAAACATATTGCTTATCAGTGAGAAGAATAATTTTGTGGCCCATTTCGTAGGATTTTACCATTCTGTGTGCTAGGTAAAAATCTTTGTTTTTCAGGCTTCCCCAGTGAGGAAATACCGTAAAATCTACTAATCCCATGCCTGTAAAATCCGTCATTCCAGGTACTTTTTCGAGTGCCTCTTCTCTGTGCGCAATAGTTAAGTCCGGGGCCGCTACCAATGAACCGGAACTTTCACCGATATATATTTTTCCCTGATTAACATGTTCACGCGCTATTGTCGAAAAGCCGCTTTTGTGAATTTTGTCCAGCAGATAAAAAACATTTCCTCCGGCAACAAATATTATGTCAACAAGTTTTAAATCTTCGCGGACCTGAGATTCGTTTTTGTCTGTAATTGTGTATTGGAAAGCAAAAAAACCTAAGTTGTGAAAAAAGCTCAAATCGTCATATATCCAACTTCGCATACCCCCTTCCACTTCGGAAGCCGTACTTATAAAAGCTAACGACAAACCCTTAGCCGGCCTTTCAAAGTGCGTCACAATGTCGGGCAAGGTATCAATAATACTTGATGTTAAAAAAATAGTCTTTGGGGCAGTCATCTTGTTACTAGTTTTCACAAAATTTATCTATACACCGGATCAATATCCATATGACCGCCGGATTGCACGCTAAATTTACAGCTTGCTAGCCGGTAATTTGCGGGAAGATCGGAAAGTTGTGCCGAAATGGAATTTATTTTCATACTCAGTTCTATGGGTGCTGTTTGACCCTGACCGTTTACCAACAAGGTTTCCCATTTAATAACGCGCTGGCTTTCGTCAAAAATTAAATTTGCTTCCAGTGAGGAAGACATGTCACCTTTACCAAAAAATGCATACATTTCCTTTAAAATTTCGATTACTGTTTCGTTAAATATATCGTTTGGTGATTTTTGATCATTATTCATATTTATATTTAAGCATATTTTCTTTAACTTTTTCTCTAGTGCTTTCTGTAATTCTATCTATTGCCTCATTTAGCGCATTATTTTTTATTAAGTTTTCGATTTTACTGATTTCTTCGGCTTTTGAAGTGTTTTTTATTTGCGCATCAAATCTACGCCATTCGTCCATATTGGATTCGGTTGCGTATTTTTTTAAATAGTCAGACCATTCATTTAGTTCTTTGTCTGTTCTAACAAAGCTATAAAGTACTTTTTCCGCTTCCTCATCCGATTTTAAAATATTCAACAAAATTTCCTTAGCCATACCAACCTGCAAACCAATGTGCATTTTATAAGGAGCGCCGCATTTTGGGCAAACCAACGGTTTTATATTCGGCTGAGGTAAACTGCTATATGTTGAGGCAACAACGTTTCCTTCATACTCCGTCCCGCAAATATAGCATATTGTTTTTGTAGATTGTATTTTTGTCATATAACGATACCTATATTGAATTATACAACTTTGAACCCAACTTAAAGGATTTTATTTTAGTATAATTTTAATATGTCAAACATATATACCACCCAGCCGGAAATTCGTTTTAGTGAAGCTCCTGTCTCCCCACAAAAACCGGAGGTTATGGAAAAAGTTTTAGAGTTAACAACACTTGAAGCAATAGATGGGGCGGAAAATTTGCCAAGAAATATTGTTTATGAATTTGGTACAAAAATTACTGAAAAAATATTGAAGGGTACCGGAAGTTTAGAAATATGCGTTGGAGATCGTGGTTTGGTTGTAATACCTGAAACACACACAGTATTAATTCCTGCGCATTCCGGCCCATATGCAGAACGTTGGCTTCGCAGTCCCTGGCAGGACGCAATAGCAAATTTTGAAGACTCGTTCCTTACTTTAAAAATAGTTCCGGCAACTGATTTCAAAACCGCACGCCGGGATGGCGGACTAGATAGCGAGGATGTTGAAGGACTGACTGTAGAAAGACTGCAGAAAGATTCAACTGTTAATTTAAAAGGGATATTCGGTGATGACCTTAATGAAATTGTTGACAGGAAAACGTATTCAAGAGTTAAATCCTTAGTAGCGGCAGGGTTGCAAAGAGGTCTATTAAAGGAGGAAGTAGGAGAGCCACACCAACGTCTTTCTCCCACCGATATACATGATATATCCGAATTAACACCTAAAGAAATTGTTTCTTATTACCAAAGAATGTACAAGGGACCCCAGACAGGTGCAGACAATACAGGTATAGGTATTTTAGAAGAAGGTGTCAAAGGAAATGCCATGAGTGCGGAAGATAGCTACCTTTTGGAAGAGAGTGGATTCAATGCCGAGATAGTTACACCAAAAACCAACCTAATGGAAGGTGTAATAGATGAGAGAATATCTTTAGCTAATATGTACATAGAGCCAATTCTTTCGGAAATAAATAGTGAGATTAACAAACTAAATAAAGAATCCAACAGGCAAATATATGTTCCGTTGGATAGCGAAGACTTAATTGGTACTTTGCTTTACAAAAAAAATGAACAAAAATATACAGGACGAGAATTTAGAGATAATTTACTTCCAATTGTTTTATCCCCAGAAGTTAGAATATTTAGAGGCCATAGAGGAGTATTTGAAGAAGATACATTAGTAGTGATAAAAACTGATGACGGCTGGAAAGCCCACTTTTTCGAAGGTCGTGGTCGGGTGGAAAGCTTGGGTGATAGAATTGATTATTGGTTGGAGAAAAAAGCTTAGTCCAAGTAATCTAAACCGCGATACTTAAAATTTTATTTTTGTTTTTTTCGCCGCTGAGCAATTTTACAGACGTTTTTGGAACTTTATAGTGTTGTGCGACTATTTTGATAATTGCGTAGTTCGCCTTATTTTCCTTCGCAGGTTCG
>JAAZNL010000008.1 GCA_012798315.1 candidate division WWE3 bacterium
AGTACCCACCAGACTGCGAATTGTCTCCGTAATGATTGCTCAAATACAAGTCCTTAGCATCAATGCTGGGTATATAAACTGATTTATTTTTCTGTATGGTTACACCTCCGTTAAACAGTCATCAAGTCGGACTCTTTATTTACATCATCAGAAGATTCTACATTGTGCTTAGTATCAGCTTCATTATCTATCTTTTTACTAAAACGACCTCTTTTCTGCACTCGTGAGCGTTTTTCGATTTCTTCTGGCGTCATTTGAGATGATATGCTGAGGAGAACTTCTTCCAAACGTGGATTGATTTTTAAATTCCTCTCTTGTTTCCTCCTAATAATACCATAACAACCTACTGGAGAAATGTATATGTCTTTTTGTGCATCTGCAGATACAATATCGCGCATATCAGAAAATATACAATTCTCAGGTATGGAAGTGCAGTTGAGCGTTAGGTCCTCATTTATGTAAACTAAATCTTTCCCAAAGTCAATAAATAATCCTTCATTTTTTATTGGATATGTTCTACCCGATAAAGATAGATTATATTTATTTAGATTAAACTTATCTCCTGTATAGTTGATAAGTTGTTTTCCAATCCATTTTACTACGGGAACTGCCCAAGAGTTTCCTAAAGCTTGATATCGGTTAGTTTTCTTTGCACCTTTAATGTTTGTATAATTATCAGGGAATCCCATTAATCGTTCGCATTCAAGTGGGGAAAGTCTTCTTATTCGCTCATCCTGTACAATGAACAGCGAACCGTTATATGCAGCAGCATTTCCATTCCATTTAGTTCCATAAGCAGAATAGAGGCAATCAGTGTACTCTCTAAATACTTCAAAACGATGCCCGTCTTTTTCAAAAGTTAGTTTTGTCTCAGGAAACTCTTGTAAGTCATTTATATGCTTTTCAAACAAAACATTCTCAGGAAAGAAATCTGTCCCACCCGCTAACAAGCATAATCGCTTTCGTTGTTGAGGTAATCCAAAGAATTTTGCATCAAGAACTCTCCATGCAACATTTCTTTTAGGTCCATATATTACTCCAGCATTTGGCCATTTGCGAATGTCAATAACGTTACTTAATCCTGCAAGTGAAGAAACTAAACATCCAAATGCATTTGTTTTATCGGTTAGAACTCCCTCAACATTTTCCCAAAAGACTATGCTTGGACTAATCCCTTTTTTTAACCGTTGTGTGTCATTGGCTTCAACAATATCAACAAACTTCAACGCGAGGTTTCCACGATCATCATTCAAACCGTTCTTCCAACCAGCAAGTGAAAAGGCTTGACATGGGGTTCCGCCGCATATTAAATCTGGCGTACTAATCAAATTATTCTTTAATTTTTCAGGGATATCATTCATATCTCCTAAGTTTTCTATATCTGGATATCTTGCTTTTAGAACCTGAGATGGAAAACTTGCAATTTCAGAAAACCACTCAAAACGTAATCCTAAAGGTTCCCAAGCAACAGAGGCAGCTTCAATACCTGAACAAACACTGCCTACAGTTGTAATATTCAATGAGAATCATCTCCTTTGCTTTAATAGTCCTTAATATGTTAACTAAATACCTAGAGTATATCAAGTAATAATAAATGGTTACTCATGTTTTGATCTTATAAAATCATTAAGTGCATTTCTCCACAAACCGAAATTATACCAACCACAACCTATGCATCCTCTTTCAGCTTCTGGTCCTGATACAGGACATCCCTCTGGCCAATTTTCGTCACCTTCATATTTAAGCTTATTTTTCTGTTTAATTTACAGTAAATCTCAACACGACAATCTCGGGTATGAAATTATACTGCCAACCATATATTACTCTGGTTTCTCACTAATTTTTAGTGAGTTTCTAGCTAAAGATAGCCGTTCTATGGCGGCAACTCTCTGCTCCTCAGTCATAACCCTTTTCTTTCGTTCTGCTTTGCGGATAGATATAGCGTGTGCAGGAGCCTCGAATGTGGCGACGACTGGAGTACCATTATCGTCGTTGTCACAGCATAGTTCTTTCCATCCGGCCTTACGGAAAGCTCTGATATATTTTAGAATCGATGCTTCAGCTCGCCAAACACGGTCAACATCGTCAAACCAAAGATGGACTTCTCTTTCTTCTAATGTTAGTCTCTGCATTCGATTTTCTCCTCGTATGATTCTCTTAATATTTTGATTAGCTCTGGGGGAGACCCATGGTTGCCGTCTCCGTATTCGATTTCTGCCAATAGGTAATCTGTATCTGCACACAATCTGCATTCGGCTAAATATGTAATCTCATCAATATGCTCCTGAAGCTTATCTGCTATGTCTGGGTTCTCAAAACATAATTCTTCGAGCATATCCATCCATGTTTCATGACTATATTCCTCAGAAAGCCCAAGGAGGTCTAAAATTTCTTCCATGTAATTGTTCCTTTCGATGTTTGATGTTACATCATCCTTTCTACTTAGTGATGATGGTTTAATTTTGGGCAAACGAATGCCCTGATATTCTCCGGGGCCAACCAGAGATGGAGTTCACGTATTCGCATATTGTTGTGGTATTTCTGCGTTTATAAAATCGTTTTCTCCGGCTATTACACCGGAATATGTATTATTTTCTTCTTCGTATGAAACCACGAGTTTATATGTATAACGCTGGTTACATCGCACAATTCGCCCAGAGTCAATCACATACCCGAGACAGCCCTCAAGTAGCTTGATTACCCGCGAGAATGTTACCAGCCGATCTGGTACAGCAAGCATTTTACATTTAATGCACATCTGGACAATTTCAGATTTGTCTTCCTCTCTCCAAATTTTGTATTTATCAAATTCTTCCTTGGGGGTGTCCGGAGGAACAAGCCATTTAGTATTTATGTATTGAACGAATTTGCTTTCGTCTGTTTTTTCTGCTATCTTTCCATGTGCATTGTTTGAATTATATAGAATAAAACCTTCATCTCTAAATTTGTTTATCCATTCTTGCTCTACCCTATGTAGTGAATCAGGAGAGTTAAAACAACCAGTTTCCATCACATTTATCCTAAATGATCCTATCCCATGTTGGTTAAAATCTTCCTGTAAACGCTTACAATGATGTCTGTTTTTAATGAGCAACTCAAAATGGTTTCCAAGACGAACCCCAATCGCTTTTGAACTTCCGATATAAACCTTATTATTTTTAATATTGGTAATTGAATACACACCTGACGAGCAATTATTTATAAATCTCATCCTCCTTTTGAAACGAGTTAATCCAACCAATTAATAAGTCTCGCATCCTTTTACTGGGGACATAAATCCAAATTTCTTCCCCGTTTCTGATAGCTGACCTCCAAATCCATTGAACCATTTCCGATAGAGCGTATTTATCTTCCTCTATTCTAACGTTATGCCCTCTAAAATACCCTGCAATATCGGGATTTAGAAATACGTTAATACAATAAGCTAAATATCGCCTATCAGCATAATCATTTGTTGCCCTGATGTTACAAGAGACAAACCCACTGCGATAATTGCCCCGCTCCAACCACTTCTCATGAGCCTTGAAACAAGTCCACATATTTTCTTTGGCGGAACTTTGAAATCTGTGACGAAAGACATTGTACAGATTATTACACATCTTTTCTATTAAAGGCTTCTTTTTATACCTACAAGCCTCTTTGTACCACGTGGCTGATAATGCGTGTTTACTATCTCCAATACGATTCAGCTTTTCGTCGTTTAGGATATGAACATAGCTTTGTAAACGAGTTAAAAAATCCGGCACATGAGTTGTCTTAGAAAAAGTATACTTGCCATTCACGCACGAGGTTCCGATATATTCATAAGATACACCGCACATATCGTAGTAATATCTCTGAATTTGGGCGTCAAATAAATAAGTCAATATGTAAACATTATTAAAAAGCAAAAACGTATTCACTGGAAATGTCCAGTAAAGAAGTTTATTCTTGTAACGGATTAGATTATTGGCTTTAGCCTTAACCATTACGTCTTGGAATTTTGTCCCATTATACTCATCATCGAGCCAGCGAATATGTTCTCCGTCTTCTGCTATTTCCGCAAGCCCGCTTTGAAGAAGTACATCGATATCAGCCACACTAATACTCATCGTTTCTATGACAGCAAATACTTCATCCATAATTAAAGTGTAGTCGCTGTTGCGTAGTAGCTCCTCCGTATACGAGTTATACATCCCAAACAAAGCATGAGTGCTTACAATATTTTGCCCAGAACTTAAAAGGCTATGTAAATTATCGAGTTTCGTAGAGTGATCATCAGATGGGGTTGTAAAATTAAGAGCTGGGCACGCCTGCTTGATTCTATCAACTTCCGTTAAATAGGGGGTAACAAATAAAAATTTTTGGTCTGGATGCTCATTCATGTAAGTAATGGCAGCCGATGTTTTGCCAGCCCCCATAGGCGCGTCGCATATATAAATTGCTATAAAAATACCTCCTGTTTTTAGTTTTGCCAAAAAAACTGTGGCAAAGTTTGTGGCAAAATTTCTTAAAAGTTCTTATTTCCCAACGAGTTGCAGGGAGGAAAGCCTTAAGAGAAATATAGGGAAAAAAAGTTCTTAATGGTTACTCTTTAGAAATGACTTCAGACCCTTAATAGGAAGGGCGGGTCTTCGTCATTTCACCTCCCAAACCTGCAACCTATCTCATATTTTTATACACTCAATAAGCATCACTCCTTACCGCTTCGCGGAAATGGGTCGTCGCCTCACGGCTCCTCCCCTTTTTTATTTTTTTTGCCTATACAAGAAAATCATATTATTATTCGTTTGATAGTTTTATCTTCTTCGGGGAGACTATGTAAATCACAATTCAGTCCGCTGTGAAGAACGGCCTAAACGTTGGACTTACAGCCACCTCTGACTGTTTATAGTATAGCACAGCATTATGGATAAGTCAAGTATTTTATCATATAATTACTCAATAAATTTTAAAATTTTGTGTTGTTCGGGGGAAAGCATTGGTATTACTGGGTTTGTGAGAGGTACATGGCTTGGAGATGGTATGATTTAGGTAAAATTCATGCCTGTACAAAGTAATATAAGTATTGGTATGGCTGGGTTTTATCGAAGCCGGATACGAATAAAATGGACTTCGAAGTGGTAATTTTAGAGGATGAGTGAGGTGGAACAACTACCCCGTTTTACTTTGGTTTGCGACGTTGAAAAAATGTAAAATATCCGCCCATTACCTTGCAATCACTGAATTATAAGAGTAACAGTATGTACAATCGTTACTCATTACCATTGATTTCCTATAAACATGGTAATAAAGCATTGTTTTTTTGTTTGCGGTTGATCCTCCCGTCCAGCATCTGCTACACGCGGCCGGCAATCGTTCGGCAAGTGTGTATATCATATATATACAGTAAAAAA
>JAAZNL010000046.1 GCA_012798315.1 candidate division WWE3 bacterium
ACGTAAGCCCTTGTACAATTCCCGAGGGTTGGTACGTAAAACGAACGGCATCTAATGTGTTCTATTTGGAGGAGTGATACCATACAAACTGCTGTTTTTATAAGAGGGTTGCCTTGTACTGGTAAGTCCACAATTGCTAATTTTCTCCAGGAAACAATTAAGTGTACAGTTATTGATCCTGATTTGATTTCAAAAATGGATTTATGCGATTTTATATTTAAAAACCCTAAGTTAATATTTCTTAGAAATACTAAGCTATTAAGATTTAGATATAACCTTGCTAAAGCAATTTATTCTATTAAATGCGGTCAATCTATTGCTTGGTGCCAAATGTTTAGCTCTGTTGCAGGGTTGGGGTACACAATTAAAACTTTGATAAAAAATTGTGACCCCAAAATTCGTTTAGTGGTTATTAATTTGATTTGTGACCAAGCAATCTTAATTAAGAGGTTAGAAAATAAAACGTGGATTACCAAAGAGAAGCTTTCTCAATTAGCATTTTCCATGGATAATGTCACGGGTTTACCGGAAAATATTCCTATATACACTCTAAACACAAAGGAAAATCTTGAAGTAACCAAAAAAGCAGTACTTCGAATAATGGGCTAGGAGTTACGAAGCTCCACCGCCAGAGTCTCCAGCTCTTGTGCTTCGGCTTTGGGTCCTAACTTTGTTATTAGATATCCAGGGTATTTTTCAAAGTATACTGTGCTTGATACTTCGTGTTGACTGGGCGTATATCCGATGAGTGGATACAATTTAAAATGAAGATGATCTACTCCCACACCTTCTACAACTATACCTACCTTTTCTGTGCCAAAATACTTTTTTAATTTGTTTATTGGATTTTTTAGGGCGGTTGCTGCGTAGTTTAACGTACCATCACTGACTGATGAATAATCTGAGGGTTCGTGTTTTTTTGGAATAACTAACGAGGCGCCTTTTATATTCGGGTTTATATCTAAAATCGCGATAAAATTATCATCTTCCCACCACTTTGCGGATGGAATCTCGCCTGACGCTATCATGCAAAATATACATTGATTCATAAACTTAATATAGGGAGGTATTTACCTTATGTCAAACAAGCTTTTTAAAAACGAGATAAGTATTTTCTTTGTCGGCGTCAAATTGATCAATAAGACTGAATCTTGCACGTTCAAAATGCTTTATAAGATTTTCAATTTCTGTTCTATCGTATAAGTGGCAAAAGCGGAGATTTACTCCGGTTCCGCCCCAGTCGAGTAAAAAATCACCTTTTTCAAGCGAAATACCTAATTCCCGTGATTTTATATTAAATGTTTTTTCTTTTTGCGGATTAAATTTCCAAATTGTAATAATTACTAAACCTTGTTTGTTAACAACAGCAGAAATGTTTTTTATTGTCTTATAAAGTGCTTTTTGATTTGGAATATGATGTACCAAACCAAACGCACACACAACGTCGTAATTTCTAGGCAGCTTGTTTTGTATTACATCAAATGTGTAAAAATTTGCCTGGGCATGCTCCTTTTTGGCCAAATTAATTAATTCGGCGCTCGTGTCATAACCAGTGTATGCACAGTTTATGTTGTTATTTAGCAAAAAAGTTAAAAAGCGCCCGTCTCCGCAGCCTATATCTGCAATAAGACAGCTGGCTTTAATGTATTTTAATAGCAAGGTCCATCCTGCCCAGGGTTTTACCCTAGATCGCGCAAATTGCCCTGCCAGGGTATTATAAAAATGTACGTTTAAATCTATGACCTTTTGTGTTTCTAGAGCCATTTTTATTATGTTGCGTTATAGAATATAATGCCTAAAATGAAATATTCTGATAAGGAACTAAATTATTACGTCGATATTATCACAAAAATCGCTAAATCAGGTGCTGACAACCGTGATGCTGTAAAGTCGGTTTTAAACAGTACTCCTTTGACGGGAGGAAAAAGTTTATCGAAAGCAAATTTGCTGGAAATCTATCAGGACCTTAAAAAAATGGGGTTAATATCGTTACGATTGGAAGAAGAAAAAACTTTATTAAACGGTCTGAAGAAAAAGTTTATTCGTTCTCTATCCGGAGTAACTACAGTAACCGTTCTTACTATGCCCTACCCTTGTCCCGGAAAATGTATTTTTTGTCCAAATGATATTAGAATGCCAAAAAGTTATATTGCCAGCGAGCCAGGCGCGCAACGGGCTTTAGCAAATAAATTTGATCCTTATCTGCAAACATACAACAGACTTGTTGCGTTAAGCAAGAACGGGCACCCCGTAGACAAAATTGAGATGATTGTCTTGGGCGGCACATGGACTTTTTACCCTGAGAATTATCGTCGATGGTTCATATTAAGATGTTTTCAAGCTTTAAATGATTTTGATGGCAGAAACGGCAACGAAAGTTTAAGTCCGGCCCAGGTTGCGCTACCTATTGATTTAGCTACGGCGGCGGAATATGGCAAGAACAAGGAACATTCCTCATATAATCACGTTGTGGCCAAAAATATTACTCTGCCCGACGTTGATTGCACGTGGGACGATCTTGATAAAGCCTTTGTTGATAATGAACAGGCATACGCCAGATGTGTCGGACTTTCATTGGAAACGCGTCCTGACGAAATAAACGAAAACACAGTGATTGAATTGCGAAAGTTAGGGGCCACCAAAATTCAAATGGGCGTGCAGGCATTAGATGACGTAATTTTATCTCTAAATAAACGAGGCCACACTGTTGCTGTTATCGCTAATGCGTTTAAATTGCTGCGTTTGGCGGGATTTAAAATCCAGGTACATTGGATGCCTAATCTGTACGGATCAAACCCTCAAAAAGATTTAGAAATGTTTTTTGAACTGTTTAGCAACGTAAATTTCAAACCTGACGAGCTAAAAATATACCCTTGTTCCTTGATTCCGGGGACAGAGCTTGAGCAAATTTACGAAAACAAGAAATGGGCACCGTACGATGAAAAAATAATGCTGGGCCTAATCGTCGATTTTATTAAAAATACTCCCCGCTATTGCAGAATAACCCGTGTTATAAGAGATATTCCGTCAAATGAAATTGCAGCTGGTAACGGGAAAACGAATTTACGTCAGGACGCAGAATTAATTTTAGAAAAGGAAGGTACTAAAGTTGTAGAAATAAGGTCCCGCGAAATCAGAGAAAAAGCTGTCGATTTAGACTCTTTGGTACTTAAGGAAACGTTTTACTCTACGAGTATTTCAGAAGAATGCTTTTTGGAATTTGTCACACTAGATGATAAACTGGCTGGATTTTTGAGGCTTTCACTTCCTTCAGAATCGCCTACAATTAGTGAATTATCTTCATCGGCGGTAATTAGGGAGATTCATGTATATGGCCAAAGTCTCTCGCTCGGTACTAATTCTGCCGGTAAAGCACAACACAGCGGCCTGGGAAAAAGGTTAATCCAAAGAGCTGAGGAAATCTGTCTACTAAAGGGTTATTCAAAACTATCGGTAATTTCTGCAATAGGAACGCGGGAATATTACAGAAAACGCGGTTTTAGAGACGGACAATTGTATCAGTACAAGTTTTTGTCCTGATTAGCTATTTTGCTAACATCCACAAAAATGAGCTTGTGATAGACAATATTATACTGAACAAGAGTGCGTCAATAAGTGATCCTACTATAAAACCAGGCACCAAATAGCTTGTAACAATCACTAAAAGCCCATTTATTATTAACGCGAAAAGACCAAAGGTAAGAAGTGTTATAGGTAATGTTAACAACACCAGCAAAGGCTTTATAAAGGTATTTAATACCCCTATTACGATCCCTACCAAAAAAGCTGTAAAAGTATCCGCTACTTCGATTCCGGGTAAAATATACGCGGCGACTAAAACGGCTACTGTATTTATAAATAATTGTACGATTAGTTTCATAATATTTATTTACATTTTAAACTTTTTCTACACTGTGCCTGACGGGTTGTATCCGTGATTGCGTCACAGATCAAACACGGGTTTTCATTAATCTTAAACAATGCCTCGGTAATGTCAACAAATTTAAATGACGTGGGAATCTCAAACATACTTGATTCTACTGCCCATTTTGTACATTCAAAGTTTATTCTTTCGTCTAGTTTTGCGATGTCCGTGGGAACCTTGCTATTTGTTGTTTGTAGGTCATTGGGCATTTCTTTAGCGTATCTAGTGGTATCCATTTTTACTCCCTGCAAATCCCCGCTTTTCCAAATGTACACAATGTCGTTAAAAACAATAGTGTTGGTCTGAACTTCTGTTTCGGGAGTTTTTAGTCTGGCATTTGTTCTTGAATTGGATCCGTCCGTATACATTGTACCTGCAATAGTTGTTCCTTCAGTAATTTGTTGTGTATATGTGCATCGCATTGCTGTATTCATCTTCATAAGGTCAAAAATACTGCCGGTAATTGCTGTTGTACTTCCCGGTTCATCCGAAAGCGTTGTCTTTTTTTGAACTATGGCTTTGGTTTTGTTTTGTTCTACTACCTTTATTTTATTTTCTGTCCGGATATTAAGAACTAAAGCAGCAAATGCTGCAACAAAGAACAAACCGATTATTATATAGCTCTGTTTATTGTTCATTATTCTTCTGAGGTACTTGCCGATACTACTTTGATCGGGGCAACAGGTTTGGATTGCTCTCCGAAAGTGTTTACGGTAACAGGTGCTGTAGCAATTTTGTCAACTACCTCAATTCCGTCGACAACGTGACCAAAAATTACGTAGTTTTTGGGCAAAGGATAATCTTTGTGCATAATAAAAAACTGACTGCCGTTTGTATTTGGGCCGCTGTTAGCCATTGCCACAGTACCTCTGGTGTATTCGCCCGAAAATTTTTCATCATCAAATTTATACCCGGGTCCCCCTGTACCATCACCGTTGGGATCGCCGCCTTGAATCATAAAACCGTCGATGGCTCTGTGAAAAATGGTGTTATTATAAAAACCTTTGCTTGCTAAATCCCAAAAATTACCGGCGGTTTTAGGAGTTTCATTAAAAGCCAGCTCAATTTTAATTTTACCTTCGGTTGTATCCAAAGTTACGTATTGTTTTTTTGATTTGTCTATATTCACATTACCATTATACGGGTTATTTAAATTGTTTTCCTGAATCGGATCCAAGGGCGGTACATCCGTACTACCGGTAGCGGGAGTCTGAGAGCCGTCATAATTAAATTCAAATTCCTGTTCCTGTTTTGAGGATTCTTTAAATGCAAAGACAAAAACTAATATTAGTGCAATTGGTAAAGTTATCGCTATATAAGGTTTGATTTTATCCATTTGTTAAGTATACCAAAACAAATAGTTGTAAAATAAATATGTGAAAACTAAAGTATTTTCGTTTACAAAACTGTTGCTAGCCCTGCTCGTCGGATCGGCGTTTAGCATATTATGTATTTTCACTGTATTTAATGTTGGATACAGGATTTTTTACAGTTTTGTGTTGTATCCTATGGCATACATAAATGTGAGCGGCACCGGATCAATGTATCCTACTTTTCCGCGGGGAAAAAGTGAAACCCTGGAATCTAAGGAAAAAGAGGTTGTGGCAACTCCACGTATGATTAGATATCCTAATGGATTTTCGTTTAACGGCAAAGAATATTTTAGATCACAATTAGCGAAGGGAGATTTAGTTTCATTTTATTCAGGAGATAAAGCTTTAATAAAACGAATTTTAGGCGTCCCGGGGGACATTATAGAAATTAGAAACGGTTTAGTTTATATTAATGATGAACCTCAAAAAGAGCCGTACACTTCCCTGCCCCATTCTACATTTGGCGGCGATTTTGCCCCTGAGTGTAAAAAAATTCAGGTTCCGGAAAACAGTTATTTTGTTTTAGGCGACAATAGAAAAGAAAGTAACGACTCGAGATTTGATGTTGGATTTGTAAACGAAAAATCAATAGATACATTTTTACCATTGGAATTTCAAAAGGGAATTTGGGATAAAAATTGGCGCGATACGTCTAAGGATTTAGAAAATAGTACAAAAATTAAACTGGGGGTCTCTGCTTTCGTAAAAGACATTAATCAGTTAAGAGAAAAATCGGGAAAACCTAATTTAACATATAAAGCAGAGCTTGAACATTCTGCTACATTAAGAGCCGAAAACATTTTTATAACAGGTTTATTTGATGAGAAGGCGGAAGGCGCGATTTCAACAGCTGAAGCGTTTAGAAAAGCCGGATATTGGAGGCCGGTCTATGGTGAAATACCTGTCCAGGGATACTTTTCATCTGACGAGCTGTTTAATTATTTGGCTGAATTTGATACGACTAAAGATTTTATACTAGATAAAGATTTTACGGAGATCGGTTTAGCTGTTGTCGAAGATAGTTTAAACAACTGTCCGACTCAATTAATAGTAATTCATTTTTCCGGGTATGTGCCGCCCAATTACGACAAGGATACAATAGACTCCTGGAATAATTTGTTAAAAAAACTAAAAGAAATAAAACCGGGTTGGGAGGAGGCTAAAAATTATGACCAATTTTATGAAAAAAACAAGCGTGATATTGATAAAGTTATTAGCATAATTAATGACCGTATAGACGCCTTGGAGCCTATAGTTGCAAAAATGAAGCAAAATGAGTGGTTGTCGGAAACTGAACTAAAATACTTGGACCTTGACGCATCTCTGGGCGATGAACAGGAAAACCTAGCGAATAAGCTAAATGACTTATAACTTATTGCATTAGCTATTCTCAGATATTATGATAAATACAATGTCCCTTCGTGTTAAGGTATTTTTGTTAATATTGTTTTTAAACTTAACTGCCGTTTTGGCACTTAATTACGTATCCAAGAATATATTAGTAGTCCAACTCGATCAGTATAAAGAAAAACAGCTAGAACGTAATTTACGCGTATTAAAAAAGCACACCGAAGAACAGATTAGTTCAATAGATAATAGTGTACGGGATTATGCATATTGGGATGATACTTACAACTTTATGTTTGATTTAAATCCGGAATATGTTGAATCCAACCTTGTTAAGCAGACTTTTGCCAATATTCAAGTTGATTATATGGGATTTTTTGATGCGCTGGGAAAAATGCGTTATTCAGCCGGATATAACCACGAAACCGGTGAAAAATTTGAAATCACGCCTGAATTAGCAAATGCTCTGGGTGAAATATCTTTTACAATTTATTCAGAGGGTACAAATGGTGCCGGAGTAATTACTTCGGGTAAAAAGGTCTACTACATTGTATCCAGGCCTATTTTAAAAAGCGATAAGACTGGTCCGGCTGTTGGCACATTAATGATGCTTAAAGAATTTGATTATGAAGCTCAACAAGGTTTGAAGGATTTACTTCAGATGAATTTTGAAATTACATTGTATTCCGATGTAGATAAAATTCTGAATAAAGCGCAAACCGCTACCCTGCTGGATCGAAATTTTGAAATAAACAATAAACCGGAATCTGCGATTGGTTATATTTTAATAAATGATTTGGAAAACAAACCTGCTTTTATAATAAGTTCTTCAGAGGATGTAACGCTAATCACAGTGATAAGCCGTTACAGGCGATATATTAATATTATCTCATTGGCAATATTTCTTTTTAATTTGATCCTAGCTGTGGTCTTTATGGAAAAAAATTTATTAGGTCCGTTACGACACCTGGTAAGTGAAGTAGATCGTATTAGAACACGTAAAGTTGCGTCGCAGCGTATTGTCATAAAAGGAGATAAGGAATTAAAAGAATTAGCTACAAATATTAATTCTATGCTGGACACCCTTGATTCGTTTGATAAAAAGCTTGTTGATGTAAATAAAGAAATGGAGTCAAAAGCAACAGAACTAGAGGCTAATGCCAAAGAGCTGGAACGTCTTAACAAACACATGGTAGGGCGCGAGCTTCGTATGGCAGAATTAAAAGAGCAGTTGGAAGAGTTAGAATTTAAGCTTAAACAAAAAGAAGATGCTATTTAATACTAAACAAACGGATGATCAGTTAATACGGACGGGTTTTATGGAATTGCTGGAAAGTATGTTCCTTATTGGTTTAGTGTTAGACATTGAAGGAACAGTTAAATATGTAAATCCTCACTTTTTAAGAATTACCGGATATAAAAAAGAAGACGTTGTCGGAAAAAATTGGTTTGATCTTTTTGTTCCGATTAAAAAAATAGATACAGTTAAGAAAACATTCGAAATTATAACCAGAGAAAAATATAAAATGAGGTCTGAAAATCCTATTTTAGCAAAAGATGGAAGCGAAATAGTTATTGAATGGCATAATTCACCCCTTATGCAAGGAAATAACGTAATCGGATCTGTAAGTATCGGTGTCGATATTACGGGTCGTATAGAAATTGAAAAAATGCTAAAAACAACCGAAGAAAGTTCCAGACTACACGCCCACCAGGTTGAAGAACAAAATAAAGTTCTTAATGACACTAAAAAAGGAATGTTAAATTTGCTAGACGATTCAAACAGGCTGCAAGATGAACTTCAAAAAGAAAAGAAAAGTGTTGAACGCAAGGTTATTGAGAGAACCACTGAACTAAACCAGGAAAAGGCCCGTTTAGAAGCTGCTATTAATAGTGTACCAAGCGGATTTCTTGTTACCGATAAAAAAGGCGGTGTGTTAATTAAAAATGCATCTCTCTCAGAAATATTTAACGGTCTATCCCCCGATGAGTGTACTATCGAAAAACTTGATGTTTTACTAACCAATGTTAATTTACTTGATGACTATAAACGTTGTATTGATGAACGAAAACCAATAAATATACGCGATATTACCTTCGGCAAAAAGATCCTGGATATATATATGGCACCTATCTTTATAAGCCAGATTAGTCCTGAGATAATAGGTGTAATCTTGCTTATTTCGGACGTTACCGAAGAAAAAGTTTTGGCGAGATCAAAAGATGAGTTTTTTTCCATAGCATCGCACGAACTGAGAACACCTATTACTGCTATTCGTGGCAATATAGAGTTAATAACCAAATATTACACGGATAAAGTAAATGATCCGAGTTTTCGACAGATGCTGGATGATATGAAAGAATCCAGCATTCGTCTAATCCATCTGGTGAACGAGTTTTTGAACACATCAAGACTTGAACAGGGAAAAATTGTTTTTAATGTTACGGATTTTAATTTGCAGGAAGTTATTGAGACTGTAGTGAACGATCTTGAAGTTTCGGCAAAAAATAAAGGCGTTTCACTGCAAAACGACACAAATGCTGACTTGCCCAAAGTAAAGGCCGATTCTGAAAAAACCAAGGAAGTTTTAATTAACTTAGTTGGTAACGCAATCGCGTATACCGATAAGGGTTCTATATCGATAACTGCAGCACAGGAAGATAAATTTATAAAAGTTTCGGTTAAGGACTCAGGTAAAGGAATTCCAGAGCAAAACCAACAGCTTCTATTCAGAAAATTTCAACAAGCTAATACTAATATTTACGCGCGGGATATAAGTAATAGCACGGGCCTTGGACTATATATTTCTAAACTCCTAGTTGAATCCATGGGAGGTAAGATATATCTGGAATCTTCCGAGGTTGGAAAAGGTTCTACATTTGTCTTTACTTTGCCTCTTGCTTTGGTATAGAATTTAACTAGTTAATTAGTTGTTTATAGAAACATATTATGTCTGCAAAAGTTTTATTGATTGAGGATGAGGTACTGATTTTAAGAATGTACGAAAAGATATTTGCCTACGAAGGTTTTGAGGTTATAACCGCGGAAGAAGGCTCAGAAGGCATTGAGAAAGCAAAATCGGAACATCCGAGCATTATCCTGTTAGATATCATGATGCCTAAGATGGACGGGCTTAAAGTTTTGGAACTTATAAAGCAAGAACCCGAACTTAAAGATATTCCTGTGGTAATGCTAACAAACCTTTCCAGTGACACTGTTATTAAGGAAGCTTTTACTAAAGGAGCCGCAGGTTATTTAGTGAAGTCCGAAATTGTTAACGACCGTATTGTGAACGAAGTTAAGCAGTATATAAAGGCATAATAGCCTTGCTTCAACAACTCTGAATAATGCCTTAAACGAACGCTAGATATCTAGGATAAAACTTTTTTGAATCAAGTTCTCTGTGTTTGTAGTTTCTCAGGTAGTTCATCAATTTTATTACCATATTTTGTGAGTTTTTTAGTTCGGTATAGTATTCTTCCCGTTTACTTTTTAAATTGGTTAAACTTGCGGAAACCTGTGTTCTGATTTTATCCAGTTCATTCAGTATATTTCTTTTATACTCTATAACCTCTTCTGTGTTGTTCCCGTCACTCTTATAGTGTTCCAGGTCTCTGTTAAATTGGAGTAATTTCTGATGGTACTCAATTTGGAAATTATAACTTCCTTCTTCCAGTTCCAGCATCTCTTCCAACAGTTTTAATTTTCCGTCGTAGTAAAAAATAATCTCTTTTACTAGTTCCGGGTTGTTAAGATAGCTAAAAATGCCATATTTGGAACGGACATTTCTGACAGTTGCTAATGCTTCTTTTAGGGTATCTTCTTCGTACGAATCTAATACTTCCTTTTGGTTAACAAGTTTGTCGTTAAGACGGTGAATTGTTTCCAGGGACTCAGTAAGCTGTGAAATAAGCAATTCCTTGGCTTTTTTAGTGGATACAATTTTTGCAATATGCTCATTTGCCGCTTTTCGGATAAAGTAAAACACGGTCAATAAGCAGGCTATTACAAAGAAAAATATAGATAGATTTGCCGCATTTAAATTGTCTTTTATTAGGGTAATATAGTTATTTCCCATGACGCTGAGGATTATACTATATTTTGTCCGAAAGTTCAAGACTATGGGGTATTGGGCGCGGGTATTTCGGTTAGATTTTTGGAATTAAATAATCCAGCAAATCGACTAAAGCTATAGTCTGCTGATCGGATGTACCCATATCTTTTATGGTAACTGTCTCACTGGTTATTTCGTCTTCACCTATTATCGCTACAAAATTAATGCCTTGTTTGTTGGCGTAATCAAGTTGTTTTTTTAGTGTACTTTGCTGTGAAAAAACCTCGGTTCTGATCCCGTTTTGTCTAAGCACTGAGGCTAAACTGTTTGCTTTTGGCAGTATATTCTCGGTCATGGGTGAGATTAAAACTTGTGTAGTAGTTTTTATGTTTGAATTTATAGCACCAATCTCTTTTAGCTGTGAAAAAAATCTTGTAAGGCCGATGGAGATTCCTACGCCGGGAAGTTTTTGGTCAGTATAGTATGCGGCTAAATCTTCGTACCTGCCGCCCCCGCAAACTGATCCCAACTGAGGGTATTCTACTAAAGTTGTTTCATATACTGTGCCCGTGTAGTAATCCAAACCACGAATAATCTTAAAATCGACCCGCCAGTTTGTGTCTGGTACCTTTAATTGCCTTACTGTATTAACAACTTCTTCCAGTTCTGAAAGACCTGTGTTAAATAATTCCGATTTAAATTTTCTACTCTCAAGATAATGAATACTTTCCTCCGGCGAACCGTTAAAATTTAGAAATTCAATAATTTGATCAACTTTTTCCTGATTCGCAACAAGCTCTGACAGTTCTGCTAAAAATCGTTCGGGCGACATTTTATCTTTTTTATCTGCAAGCCGTAAAATTTGACCGCCTGTACTTTTTAGACCCAGTTCTTCCAAAAGTCCTGTAAGTATTTTACGATTGCTGATTCTAACTACAAAATCTCCGATAGCAAGTTTCTTAAAAGTGAAGTAAATAAGTGATACCAATTCGGCGTCATAGTTGAGAGGTAAAATATCCCTGGCTACAACATCAGCGTCGCATTGATAAAACTCTCTAAAACGACCTTTTTGAGGCTTTTCTCCCCTATATACCTTACCGATCTGGTATCTTTTAAAAGGAAAATAGAGCTCGTTTTGACGTTGGCTAACATACCTGGCTAATGGTACCGTAAGATCAAATCTAAGAGCCAGTTCGTTGTCGCCTTTAGTAAAAGCGTATGTCTGTTTTTCAGTTTCTTCTCCGCCTTTGGCCATCAAAATCTCAGCTTTTTCAATAACAGGAGTGTCAATTGGTAAAAATCCAAAAAGCTCATAAGATTCCTGTATCTTTTTAAGAAACTTATTAAAGGCTATTTGGTCGCCGGGCAGTAATTCCATAAATCCCGGCAGTATTGATGGTTCTATCATATGTTTTATTGTACCCCAAAAATTAATATTGGGTAATAAAACAGGGAGCTTTCGCTCCCTGAGTGTAACATGTTGATTTTTATTATGAGTTATTCAACAACTAAATTACCTACCATGCCCATTTCTCTATGTTTACCGACAGAACAGTAATATTCAAATGTTCCGGTTTTGTCTGCGTAAAATTCAATTGTTTCTTTACCTCCTGCGTTCAATTTAGCTGTAGAAGCGTTAAATTCATCCAATTTCCAATCATGGAATCCCTCATCATTAATAAAGTTAATGCGTACTGTATCGCCTTTTTTAACTTTTATTTCTGTAACATCGTACTTAAAGTTACTTGCCTTAACAGTAAACTCTTTTATATTTGCCGGCATTTTCTTTTCTGACGGACTGTTATTTCCTTTCTGAGTTTGGGATGACTCGTTTTTACCGTTCTGCACTGCTTTGTTCTGCGGATTTGAGGAATTTCCCGTCCTAAAAATAAATAAACCTATAATTGCAACAAGACCTATGACGGTAACTATAGTTAAAATATTTTTGTTTTCGCCGGTCTGCGGTAAGTTTGGTTCGTTTGTATCCATATAATCAACCTTGTAAATATATACGACAGTCTATATATTATACACAGAATTTAAATATTTCTTACACTTTTTTAAGGACGTGCCTGCATTCGGATTCGTGGACCATTGCCGTCCATAGGAGGTTGTAGAAACGAATTGCTTGATTCTCTATTGTTTTGTCTTAAATTGGTCTGCATTCGGGACTGAAAACGTTTTCTGACAACGTTTTGTTCATAGTAACGTCCTCCATAAAATCCTACTATACCCGATAATATAATTACCAACGCAAATATAAGTATATTTTTCCTTGATTGATCCATGTTATTAATTTATTAAAAACTTCTGATAAAATACTGAGACTATTCGTATCGAAGTGCCTCTATTGGTTGTAACTTTGATGCTTTCCACGCAGGATACCAGCCGAAAATTATTCCGATAGTCGCCGCAACTACCACTGCCAAAATTATGGAAGGGGCCGAGAAAACCAAAGGCAAAGACATAGACTTAGTAAGTATAAAAGAAGCCCCTAAACCTATGCAGACGCCAATTAAGCCTCCGATAAACGTTAAAATAATAGCTTCGATTAGAAATTGGTAAATAATAGATTTTCTTTTAGCGCCAAGAGCTTTTCTTAATCCGATTTCTGTGGTCCGTTCAGTTACGGTAACCAACATAATATTCATAATACCTATGCCACCCACCAATAAGGATATGGCAGCGATTCCTGTAAGTAGCGCGGTAAACGTCTGAGTTACCTGTGTTATGGTTTGTAAAATGTCTTCCTGAGAAGATATTGAAAAATCGGCCTCTTCCGGCGACTTTAGACCGTGCTGTTCAAGTAAAAAATAACCCAATTGATTTCTGGCAGCGTCCATGACGTCTTCGCTCTTAGCACTAATATAAATAGTGGAGACATGAGATACACCAAAAAGCACTTTTTGCGCCGTTTCTAAGGGCAGGTATACAATTTCATCCTGACTAAACGGTCCGGAACTTCCTTTTGCTTTGGTAACACCTATTACCGTATATGTACCGCCATTAATTCGTATTGTCTGCCCTATTGGATTTACCCCTGTACCAAACAAGTCTTCCGCAGTAGTTGGTCCTAATATTGCCACTTTGTTCTTCGAACCCATGTCTTCTTGGGTAAATTCTCTTCCAAACTCGAGCTGTACATTTCTCAGGCTAAATATTTCAGGTGTTATTCCCGAAACTGATACGTTGATATTATTTCGTTCATAACTTACCTGCGACCGCGAACTATATTCGGCACCTACTTGGCTAATTGTAGTAAACCGGTTTGAGTTTTTAATTGCATCAATGTCTTCATTTTTAAGATTTTTCGAATCACCGGAGCTCATTCTTATAAAACCCGATGACTGTGCGCCCGGTCTTACCGTGAGTAAATTAGTTCCCAATGATTGTATTTGTTTTTTTACACTCGCCTGACTTGCCTGGCCTAAAGTCATTAACGCAATTACGGAACCTATACCAATGATAATCCCGAGTATGGATAAGGCTGTTCTGAGCTTGTTATTTTTAAGAACATCTACGCTTTCTTCAAATATTTCAATAATATGCATATTACTGGTTTTTCTTGTCACTAATTATTTTTCCGTCTACTAGGTTTAATACTCTATTTGCGCGTTTAGCAATTTCATCATTGTGAGTAATAATTATAATTGTGTGTCCCTTTTTATTTAACTCTTCAAACAGCTGAATAATTTCATTACTTTGCGATGTCGGAAGATTGCCTGTAGGTTCATCTGCAAGTAGAATACTTGGTTCCATAGAAAGTGCCCGGGCAATGGCCACCCTTTGTTTTTGACCGCCGGACAATTGATTTGGCAGGTTGTTGTATTTATCTGAAAGACCCACAATATCCAGATATTCTTTTGCTCTCAGAATTCTTTTTGATTTGGGAACACCAGCGTAAGCCATAGGTATCATTACGTTTCGTAAGGCGGTCATTCTGGGAAGTAAATTGTATGATTGAAATATAAACCCGATTTCGCTATTTCTTATATCCGAAAGCGCATCATCGTTTAGTTTTTCAATATTTTTGCCGTTCAAAATGTATTCACCCGAAGTAGGAACGTCTAAGGCGCCTAAAATATGCATTAACGTAGATTTTCCGGATCCGGAAGGCCCGATAATTGCTACATACTCCCCTTTTTCGATTTTAAACGAGATATCAAACAGCACTTGTGTAACATTGTCGCCATTTTGATATGACTTACAAATTTTTTTGACTTCGATCATATTATCTCCCGATCCCGCCGCCAATGCCTGGTATACCGGAGTTTCTTTGTTGAGATGAACTTGTTGAAGTAAACCCTGATGTAGGAAGAGTATCCACTAAAATAGTATCGCCTTCCGAAAGCCCTGACATTACTTCTGTGTTTGTGCCCGCAACAATGCCTGTTTCTATATCTACCTGTTGTATTTTACCGCCACTTGCCACATCAACCTTTTTTTTGCTGTTAACTGTTTTTATTGCGGATGTGGGAATGTAAAGTACATTTTCTTTTTGGGCTGTAACAATTTGTGCGTCCACACTCATATTAGGTAAAACTAATTCCGAGTCAGTATCAAATTTTATTATTACCGGATAATTGGAAACACCGCTTTCGGACGATCCTATTTTATCTATTCCCGTAACTTTCCCTTCAAATGTTTGGCCTTCGATACTGCTCAATGTCATTAAAACTTTTTGACCTACTTTAATAGAGTTTATATCCATTTCTGTAACGTCAACCGATGCGATAGGAGTTCCTTCTTGCTTTATTGAAGCAACAGTAACTACCGATCTGTCAGATGTGACTGAATTTTCGATTTTGGTTCCTTCGACAGCCAAAATATTTGCGACCACTCCTGAGGCCGTCGCAGTTACCGTCGGGGACTGCGCCTTGTATTCGGAATACGCGCTTTCCAGGGCTATTTCTAATTGTTTAATACTTGATTTCTGAATTTCGTAGTCGCTTTTAGCTTTTAAATAATCATTTTCTGCATATTTATATGAAAGTCGTTCATCATGAGTCTGGTAGCTATTAGCAACTTTTTCATTTTCAAAGGCTTCTTTCTTTTGAAGCATTGTTGATTCAGATGTGTATAAGTTTGTTTTCGCGGAATCTAAAGAGTTTTTAGCTCTTAAGTAAGACGAATATGCTTCAGCAAGACCCCTTTCTCCCTCTGAATCCAATGTAATATCCATAATTTTTTGACCTTCAGTAACCTTCTCTCCTTCGGTTACGTAAACCTTTTTAACAATACCGTTGACGCTGGTTGTCACCGCAAGGTAATTTGCCGTCTGTATAGTTCCTGATGCGGATACGAATGATGTAAGAGTTCCTTTTGTAACAGTAGCATTCACTGTTCCACTGTCTGTTTGAGTTTCGGACTTGTTCCCTACTAATTTCTGCCCAAAAAATGCGATGGCTACCATCGCAACAATTAATATTAAAACGATTTTGTTTTTTCTGATCCCGTATAGTATAGATTTCATGGCTAAATCCTAAATTTGCTTACTGAGAGAAACCTGAGTAGATTCTGAAACAATTGGAAGAATAACCGTAAAAGTTGTGCCTTCATTTATTTTGCTGGATATATCTATTGATCCGTGATTAGAGTTCACTATATCTTTTACAATAGCCAAACCCAAACCATAACCGTTTGCTTTTGTTTTAGTTCTGGATTTGTCTACTTTATAAAATGGTTCAAAAATGTTTTTAAGATCTTTTTCGGAAATGCCAATTCCGTTATCCTGCACGGTAAGAACAACATTTTTACCTTGAGTAATCACTTTAATCTTAACAATACCGTTTTCGTTGGAATATTTAATAGAATTATCAATTAGATTCATTACAAGTTCGTTCAGTTCCGATTCGCGTGCTTTTACATTAATTTTTTCGATACTATCTTCCAAAGCGATATTTTTTTGTTTTGCCAACGGAGACATTGTTTTAATAACTTCCGCAACAATTGATGCAAAATCCAAAATTTCCGGTTCAGACTGGTGATTTCCTAATTCGTATCGGCTCTTTTTTAACAAATTATTTACAAATAAATTTAATTTGTCAGTTTCTTCAATAGCGTTTTTCAGACTGATTCTCTGCTTATCCACGGTTGGTTCTTTGTCGCGGAGAGTAACTTCCATATCGGTTTTCATTGCTGTAATAGGTGTTTTTAATTCGTGCGCGGCGTCAGATATAAATCTACGTTGTTTTATAAGCATGTCTTCAATCGGTTTTAAAGTTAGTCCAGCAAGTATATAACCCATGCCCCCGGCTATTACGAATATAAACAGGTTAATCACAAATAAAATACCTAATGTCCTTTCCCTTACTTCAATCAACGCTCCTTCGTCCACAAACAGTGCAATCCTTGGTGTAGGTCTGTACATTTCCATGTCCATTATGCGTCTTTCTATTCTTAACCTTTGGTTGTCCAAAGCTCTCTTAGTTATCGCGGACACGCCCGTATACATCACAGCGCTAAAACTAATGGATACTGTCATGATAATAAGCAAGTACCATGCCGTTAATTTTATTTTTGCTGATTTAAACATATTTACCTGCAGTTAATTGTATATCCAAAACCTCTGACTGTTTTAATTAGGGCAGGTTTGTTGGGGAAACTTCGGTCGATCTTTGTCCGTAAATATCCTACATATTGCTCAACAGTGTTAGGTAAAATGTCAGAATCATAATCCCACACATGTGCGGTGATCTGCTCTTTAGAAACTGTTTTTCCTTCATTTCTTAAAAGATATTCCAAAAGTGCGAATTCACGTCGGGACAGATTTATTTCGCGTTCCCCTCTTTTAACCACGTAAGTATTCGCATTCAACGTTAAATCGTCGCATGTAAATTCGGTGGCTAAGTAATTTACAGGTCTTCTAAGTAACGATTTTATGCGGGCTAATAATTCTTCAAAAGCAAATGGTTTTGTAACGTAATCGTCGGCTCCGCGATTAAGACCGTTTACTTTATCCCCTAATTCGCTTTTTGCCGTGAGCATAATGACCGGAATTTTTATGCCATCCTTTCGTAGTTGTGCACACATCTCCGATCCATCCATACCGGGTAACATCCAGTCTAAAATAATAAGATCGTATTCTTCTGTTGATGCTAAATCATAGCCATCGGTGCCGTTATAGGCTACATCAACTGAATACGTCTCCTGTTCAAGTCCTTTTTTAAGCGAATTTGCTATTTTTTCCTCATCCTCGACGATTAGTAGTCTCATAGTTCACTATTATAGAACGACACCTGATAATTTGCTGATAAGGAGCAGATGTGGAAAAACCATTTATTTTACTTTTCCATTGCTTTCTTACGTATTTCGTCTGGCATCAGTTCTATTGCGTATCTTAGAGCCGTTCTTGGCATTTCTTTTTTATGCGAAACAACGTAATCGAAAATTGTTTTTTGATGTTTACGGCTTTCTTCTTTAAGAAGCCATCCGTAACCTTTTTGAACCAAATCCTCGTTATCTGTAAGTAATATATCGGCTATCTGTAAAGATACATCTAAATATTTCCCTTCCTTTGCTGGTATTATAAGAGAAACGGCTGCTGCTCTTCGCATCCATCTGTTTTTTGATACAGCCCACTTTTTAAGGCTTGGTATAAGATCGGGATATTTTTCAAGCAGTGCCCATACAGTATGATTGCAAAACACATCGCACTTTGCCCAATCATCTACATAATTATCAATCCATTTTTCAAATATTTTAAAATCCGATTTTACAAAGCCCTTGCTTTTATCAAGCGCTAACGCTGAGCCAATCCAAGACTCTTCGCAGTATCCCGATTGATACAGTTCTTCGACAATTGAAAAAACCTGCTGTTTTGTGTACTCGGATAAAGTTTTTAAAACTTTCTTAGTTATAAGACCCACGTTTTTTGATTTTACGCCATGTGTTTTTACTTTTTCCTTAAAAAAACGCTGCGATGATTCTTTGGTCTTCGCATCACTGTTTAAAATAAGTTCTTCCCGAATCTGTTTTACCACTTGGTTCATTGAAGTTTTTTTCCTTTACTAAATAAAATATTTCTTTCTACTTCCTGTACTACAGGTTCTATTATGTAATGTAACGAAGGTTCCAGTACAGTTAGAAATTTATTTCCCAGTGCTTCTTCTAAATCTTTTATGCTGATTAGATATGCTTTCGAACTTTTATCTGCTGATTCCAGAGTAATTACCTGGTCTACCGGGGGAATAACTGTTGGAACAGATGTTACCCATGAACAAAAATAAAGCGTTTTTCCGTCTTTTTTGCCCCACATAATATTGTCTACGTAGTATCCCTTGGGTTCGTACAAATTAATTAGGCCTTGTCTGTTTTCTTGGTACAACTCCAAATCTGTTTTTACAAAACCATCCTCTATACCGGTTTGATTTAACGTTACCGGAACACTATTAACCACATTACGTTGAATCTTTAGAAATTCGGCCATTTTGGTACCATATATTTCACTTGGTTTTAAATTTATTTCACCGGTTTGGGGATTATCAATTTGTAAATAAAGAACTTCGGAAAGTTTTTGAATAGTTGTTATGAATTCATTAAAATCGTCATCTTCATAATCGTATGTATAGGTCCAGTAATCGCCGTTTTCCTGTAAAATATACTCGAAACCACGTGAAAACGGGCTGTCTTTTAGACTTGCTGTGAAAAAGGATACGTCTCCTGTTTCGTCGTTTTGCACGTCTTTGATCTGTAAATCCGGTGCTTCTATTAGGTCGAGTTCGGCCTTGGTAATTCGGTTTATTTTATTTTTCTTATGAACAAAATAATCAATACTCATATTATCTGTTTGTCACGTAATCATAGCTTTTTTTCGCAATTGTACTAATCACCCTCCTGGCACTATCTTCGTTAAATGTTTTTGAATTTCTTCCGTCAATTGTTACAGCTAGTAAGAACGGTCTGTTTTTAATAAATACTATTCCTACGTCGCTAAAACTGCGTTCCGGTTTCATACTGGCGTATTTGTGCGCTACTATAACATCTTTCGGTAGCTGGGCTGTCATGTATTTTTGAGGGTCTGTCTTTGTTAAAAGATCCAGTAAATATTCTGAGTCTTCTTTAGTTAGCATACTGGCGTAATATAGACTTCTAAATACACGCGCGTATTCTTTCGCGGTAGTATTCCCTTCAGCATTAAATAATTTATCCACTCCCAATTCATTTATTAAATCATTTATGTCCTCTTCTTTTATTAAACTGTACAAAATATTTTTGGCGGTATTATCTGATTTAATAATATTAGCCTCGAGTAATTCTTTTAGTGTAAAAGTTGTACCGTCCGGGTATTTATACATGTCTCCGGAGTATGAATCACGCGAGACTTTAGTTACAGGAAACCTGTCTTCCATTTTTAAAACTCCTTTGTTTACTTTATTCAAAATCATAATCGATATCGGTACCTTGGTTAAGCTTGCTGGATAAGTGTAGTAATCTACGTTTATAGAAAAATTGGTTCCTGTAATGAGATACTCAAAATAAACAGATATATTAACGTCTTTTTCCGTATTTATATAAGATATTAATTCAGTTTTTAATGGAGCAAAATGTACTAGCCTATCTTCTTTTGCTATATCATTTAAATGTGGTGAAAGCCATTTAAAGTTTTGAATCTCGTTAGTTTGTAATTGTGGTTTTAACTTACCTACTTTGTAATAAAGAAAGGCATTCAATCCAACACTTAAGATTAACAGACCGAGGAAAATATAACCCGCGCTGAGTTTAGGGGAAGCAGGAATTTCTGTATTTGCAGTTTTGCCCGGTTTCATGTGTGTATTTACTCCGCAATTATAACATTATCTGATTAAGATAATCTCTTTTTCCGGCACTGTGCCGACAAAATTCATTTTACCGTTTTCAAAATACAGTTTTTTAATATACAACCCGGCAACAAAGTCTATCCTTTCTTCCACAAAATTATCAACTGCTTCTTTATTATCGTTAAGGAGAGACATGGGTATCGGTATATTAGAGATTTGAAGCTTATCAAAATATATTGATACCTGATTATTTGTTACGCTTGCAGTACCTTTAAAATACACGGGAAAATCTTTAAGTTTTACCGGAATTTTACTTTTAACCATATCTACTATTGATGCTTTTCCTCCGGTGGCAGTAATCCAGTCGGATAATTTGCTCCCAAGAACTGTTGCCGATGCTTCTATTGACCCGTTGTTGCTAATTTTTATTTGAGCATTGGAAACCGGGTAGCTTTCCCACCCTCTGTTTCTGGCCCAGGCCGTTAGTTCCTGGCTGTCCAGGCTAATTTCGAGTTCCTTTGATCCTATATAAGTAGGTACGGCTGTTGCCGACGTGGCAGATGAAATGATTCCGCTTTTTTTCTTTATGTTGTTTATGGTCTGATCGGAAAATCTCACACTAAGATCTTTTGGTTTGTTTGTTCCCATAAACAATGCCGCTTTAGGAATTAAGTTAAAGTATCCCCCTACAAGAATAATTATCGTTCCCAGTACCAGAATTGAAAATATAAATTTTGTTAGGTGAACCTTCATTAAAGATATTTTAACAGTTTCAAGATTGATGGTATATTTATTGCGTGATTTCGGGTAAAAACCTTACAAAAGCATATTCAGACAAAAAGATCCTTTCGGGGGTAGATATTCTTATTGGCAATGGCAGAAAGATTGGATTGGTGGGAAAAAATGGTTGTGGAAAAACGACTTTATTTAGAATTTTAAACGGAATTGAAGATCCAAGTGGAGGTAATATAGACATTCAAAATGAAATAATCGGTTATATACCACAGGAGTTTGATTTTCCTGACGAAATGGTAGGTGAGTATTTAGAAAAGAGATTAGAGTCTAAGTGGGATACTTATAAACTTGAAATACTGGCGGCTCAGTTAAAGTTCTCAAACTATGACCCCTATCAAATATTAACTACACTAAGCGAAGGTCAGAAAATGAAAGTAAAACTAATGGAAATCTTTTTATCAGATCCTACGGTTTTGTTTATTGATGAGCCTACAAATCATCTAGATATTGAGGGAATAATGTGGTTCGAAGATTACGTACGTAGTTTACCTATTGCCGTTGTTATGATCTCTCACGACAGATCTTTTTTAAACCATACGGTAGATGAAATACTTGAAATTGACAAACAAAAAATATTTAGATTTGTCGGTGATTACGATAATTATAAAGAGGAAAAATTAAAATTAATTAATAAGTGGGATCAGGAATACGTTTTGTTTCTGAAGAAAAAACAACAGCTGGAGACTTTACTAGAAAATGTCAGAAAAATAAAAGATGGTAAAAAACGCGGTCGGGCGGTGGAATCAGTTAAAAAGCGTATTGATCGTGAAATTGTGCACAATAAAAAAGAAAAATACGTTTCAAAAAAAATAAAAGAATTGGAGTTTGATACGACAGTGCATACAGGAAAACTTATGGTTAGATTTGATAAAGTTAGTAAATCTTATGGAGATAATAACGTATTCCAGGATTTAAGTTTTGAGCTACGGGGAAAAGAAAAGATATGGTTGTACGGACCAAATGGTGCCGGAAAATCCACAATTGTAAAAATTTTAATGAATATCGAAAAGCCGACCACCGGAGAAGTTACTATAGGAGAAAATATTAAAATCGGATACTTTTCACAGGTTCAATCAAATTTAACGTCAGAAAACGAAATTATGGACGAATTTATTGAAAAAACAGGGTGTTATTTTGGGCAAGCCTATGGATATTTAAATAAATTTTTGTTTGACAGGGATTCCGTTAGAAAACGTGTGTGGCAGTTAAGCCCCGGCGAACGTGCCCGTTTCGCTTTTGCTATATTTGCTTATAAAAATTACGATCTTCTTGTACTGGACGAACCGGATAATCATTTAGATATAGAGACCAAAGAAGTGTTAGAAAAAAGTTTAAGTGAGTTCAACGGGACATTGCTTTTGGTATCACACGATAGATATTTTGTTGAAATGGTCGGCGTAGATAAAGTTCTAAATCTAAAAGAAGGTAAGCTTACTTTTTTTGAAGAGATGTAGTTTTAATCAATTGTTCTTTTTTATCGCGCGTTAAATTTTTAATCTGGTATTCCCGTTTAAGCGCTTCGCTTAGCGTGTTAAACTTCTCCGAGTACACAAGCTTTACCGGACGTCTGTATTTTGTATATTTTGCACCTTTATTAGAATTGTTGTGTTCATTAATGCGTTGGTCCAAGTCAGTTGTGTAACCGCAATAAAGTGAGTTATCTGAGCATTTTACTAAATATACAAAGTATTTCATTTATGCGCCAAAAATATACAGCTCCTCCTCTGCGCGGGTTACAGCGGTATATAGCCACCTTTTCCACTGATCATCATCCATTTTTGCAAACCTTTCTTCGAAAAGCACCACTTTTTTTGCCTGACTACCCTGAGCTTTATGAACTGTCAATGCGTACCCAAAGTCGAACAAATCACCATCGCTTGCTTTAATACGATCTTTTGTAAAATTTATAGGTTCGGGCGACCCAAACTGTGGCGCGTAAATTTTGCCGTGATAAAGTGTTTCAATATCGTCCATAAATATTTCTGCATCATACCATTGTTCGTTAAGTAATTTAATTCTTTTTATAGTTCCGAGCATACCGTTGTAAATGCCTCTTTTGTGGTTATTACGTAAACATATTACTCTATCTCCACTTTGAGGCGTTGGTGTTTCAAAACCCAATGAGTAACGGATAAACTGATTTATTTTGTTTCTGGTAGTGTTGTATCCGCACAATACTAACGTATCGGTCTTGTAGTTTTCTAACAATTCCATGCTTATTTCCGAAAAAGAAAAATCCTCGGGTGTATATTTAACAACCCGCGGTCCAAATTTTTTACCTGGTATAACACCCTTCTGACGGGCGTGGATTGATACCTCGATTATCGGATTATCCTTTTCCTGTCTGTGAATTTCTTCTAGTTTTAGCAATGGTTTTTGCATCAAATTAAAGGCCCCGCGTATTGGAGGAAGTTGCCCGTGGTCGCCCACGGCAATAATCGGAATACCGTAAGAGGTTAGATCGCTCCAAATATACTCATCTATCATCGAAGCTTCATCTACGATAATTAGTTGAACGTCAATTTGTTCCTTTTTTAACCACCCGGTAATCACACCATGTTCATTTTCCATTGGTTTGTAAATTAGACCGTGGATAGTGCTGATTGTGTCTCTGGTACTTAATGATTTTGTTTCGGTAAGTTTATTTTTAAGATTTTGTACCGCTCTGCCAGTATAACTGCAAAAACCTATTTTAATTTTCTCTTTAGAAACTCTATCCAGTTGATTTTTAATATAACCAATCAGCGTGGATTTGCCTGTTCCTGCATATCCGCCTAGGGTAATGAACTTTGGGTTACATCCTTCTCTTAACCATTTAAAAACTAATGTAGCTACTTGTTCCTGATCTTTAGATAACTGCACACTAGCATTTTATCATTGTTAATTTAACGTGCTTAAAATTATAGGAGCAAGAAGTACGGTAGCTTGTATATCGGCAAGGTGCCCTCGCCCATTAAATGTTACAAATTCGGATTCAAGCTCTTCAGCTAACATCTTTCCTAAAAAATAAGGAATTGACCAGTCATCGGTTGAATGAACCTGAATTATGCGCTTAGTTTTTGAACTGATATTCTTCGAATTTAGTTTTTTTTTAAAAAAACCTGCTACCCTGCCCTGTTTGGCTACCTTACCTAATATTGGTGAATTAGGCGGCGCAGAGATCAGTATAACAGCTTCCACCTGAATGTTATGTTCTTCCAGGTACATTAAGACGGTTCTTGCCCCAAGACTATATCCGACTAGAACCAGGGGTTTATCTGTTGTTTTTATAATTTCATCCAGCTTTATTATCCAGTTTTTAGCGTTTGGAATTAAATTAAATAACCCGAGATCATAGTCGGAGATATCGTAATCGAGGTTTAGAGAATCAAATATTTCTTTTAGACATGGAAAGAAATTGCTTTTGGAAGAACCTCCTATACCGTGTACAACAATTATTTTACAGTCTTTCATATTTACTCTGTGAATAACATCAACATAACACCGGCAAGAAATATCAAAAAGGTAATCCATGAACGATTTTGTTTAGTTCCGTGACGGATCTCGGGTAACAAATCAGATGCTGCTGTATATATAAACCCGCCTGCTGCAAATGCGGTTATATAGGGTGTAAGAGCGGAACTGCCTTCGAGCCATAAATACCCTATTAAGCCTCCCGCTATTGATGTTAGTGAAACCAGTAAATTTGATATAAGTGCTTTAGATTTTGAAAAGCCGGAATGCAGTAAAACACCAAAGTCCCCTATTTCCTGGGGAATTTCGTGAAGTATAACCGCGAATGCGGTAGTAATTCCCAGGGCAGTGCTGGTATAAAAGCTGGCGTATATTATTAATCCATCTATAAAGTTGTGGATTAAGTCGCCCGCTAAGCTAATGTAGCCAATTGTATGACTCTCTTGATCATATTCATGATGATGATGCCATTGCAGTATTTTTTCAAGTAAAAAGAATGTAATAAACGCAGAAAGTAAAATAATATTTACTGAGCGGACAGAAAGAGTTTCCGTAGATTCCGGTATTAAATGTAGAAATGCACTGCCCATTAATGTTCCGGCCGCAAGTGCCACTACTTGTAATAGGTACATTTGAAGTTTCCTTTTTAAAAAAAACATTAGTACCGCTCCGCTAAGCGAAAGCAAACTAACCAAAACTGTTGAAATAATAGTTAAAAACAAGGCCGTCATATTTTTACAATTATACTACCATAATAAAAAAAGGCGCTCAGTTAAAAATAAATTAACGTGAGCGCCGTCGGCACGCCTAACCCATCTCGTAAATGCGGTTGTCCAGCGTTTGGTAGAACAGTTTTATCTGTTTACGCACGGCTTCTTCCAGGCTGTCAATCGATTTTTGGTACATGGGCCAAAGCATTCTCTTGACTTCACCTTCGGTCATCTGTGAATTGGTAAGGTCCAAGGCATCTGTTGCTCTGCAATTGTGGTGCGCGACAACCCAAACCTCCTGTATTGTCGGGTGTAAAGTTGTGTAAAGATGCACCTGCTCCAGCGCGAAGTCGGGAGTAATAACGTGGGTTTTACCGTCCGCAGCGCTTTCGAATTTTATGGTGTGTTCCAGACAGATCCCAGCTCCCGGAAGGGTAAGATAATCTGCCTGGCGAAATCGTAATAAATATCGAAGCAAGTTGCGCGCGTCATCCAATCGGCCGTCTCCGCAAGCGATTACTAGTACTCCTATTGTCATAGTTACTCTCCTTATTCAAGTTTCTCTGATAAATGGATTTGATTTATCCTTAGGCGTTCTTGGTGCGGAAATTATACCCTATAGCTCTAGGTCGGTCAAAAGAATTTGTCGAACCGGGAATTATTTATCTGCCGACATGGTTGAGCTAAAACGGGCAAATTCAAAAAATAATAAGGTAAACAAAATTACCATAACGAACGGGGCAAAAATAGATAACCAGTTGCGCTTTCCAGGTATGTACTCCCTGAGAGTTAAAGAATTCGTTACCACAGAAATAGAACTTAATGCCATAGCAAGACCTGCTAATTCCGGTTTTAATACCAGACCATAGTTAGCGAATATTCTAGCAGCGATTGGGATGCCGATAACATTATAAAATAAAGCAAAAAACATATTTTGTTTTATTTTGCCGACAGTAACCTTTGATAAATCAATGGCATTTACAACATCATGTAAATCATTTTTAATTATCACAATTCCGCCGGCTTCCATTGCTACGTCTGTTCCTGAACCCATTGCTATACCCAAATCTGCTTGTGCAAGGGCTGGAGCATCATTTATCCCATCACCGACCATCGCTACGGTTTTTCCTGCCCGTTGAAGCTTTGTAATCTCATTAACCTTATCCTGCGGCAATACCTCGGCCAAAACATTAGAAATACCGACTTGTGCCGCTATTGCACTTGCGGTTTTATGGTTATCACCGGTAATCATGTATACATCAATTCCAAGCTTTTTAAGTTTTTCGACTGCGTCTTTAGAAGTTTCTTTTACCCTATCCGCCACAGCTAGTGCGCCTATGATAGATTCTTTTGTGGCTAAAATCATGACTGTATTACCTTGTTCCTCTAAATTTGCGATCATACTTTCGACGTTATCAAAGGATTGGTTGAGTATATGTTGAAGTAATTTTCGATTGCCTAAATAATAAATTGTTCCATCAATAGTACCTTTAATTCCGTGTCCCGGAATTGCTTCAAAATCGGATACTTCCCGTAAAGTAAGATTTTTGACCAAAGCGTAATTATATATTGATTCAGCCAAAGGATGTTCAGATAGTTTTTCTAAACTCGCAGATATAATTAGTATTTCGTTTTCTTCGTGTGTGGATAGACTTAAAACATTTGTTACTTCCGGTTTCCCTTTAGTTATTGTTCCTGTTTTATCAAAAACCATTGCGTTTATCTTTACTGCGTTTTCCAAAGGTTCACCTCCTTTAATAAGAATTCCGTTCTCAGCACCCTTACCTGTACCAACCATAATAGAAGTAGGCGTGGCTAAGCCTAATGCGCAGGGACAGGCAATTACGATAACTGAAGTAAAGGCCATTAACGCAAATGAAAGAGATGCTCCAATTACAAAATACCAAATTACAAATGTTGCCGTTGCAAATAATAAAACTAAAGGAACAAATACAGCAGAAATCCTATCAGCAAAGTCCTGAATCGGCGCTTTTGAACCCTGGGCATCTTCAACCAGGCGAATAATTTGTGCAAGAGTTGTTTCAGTTCCAACTCGCGTGGCCCTAAATTCAAAACTACCTGTTTTATTTATAGTTCCGCCTATAACCTTGTCGCCTTCGTGTTTTTCTACCGGAATACTTTCCCCGGTTATCATAGACTCGTCTATAGAAGACGAGCCTTTTAATATTTCACCATCAACAGGTATTTTTTCGCCCGGACGTACAATAATTGTGTCGCCTACAATAACTTTATCTATATCTAAATCTTGTGTATCGCCGTTTCTGATTACACGCGCGGTTTTTGATTGAAGTCCCATTAATTTTTTAATAGCGTCAGAGGTTTTTCCTTTAGCTTTAGATTCAAGATATTTTCCCAATATCACGAATGTTATTAAAAATGCCGCAGTTTCAAAATATAATTCAGGAATTTTGTTCCCATTTGTGCCAAATAATGAACCGGTATTCTGAAAATATAAAAAGTAATTAATTACGCTGTAAAAATATGCAACCGATGTGCCGATTGCGATTAAGCTATCCATATTAAATGTTCCCATGCGTAATGCCGCCCACATACCTTTATAAAATCCCCTACCGATATAAAACTGAACCGGCGTTGTAAGAATTAAAGAAATAATTCCAACATACGGAAGCAGAAAACTGCGTCCCGGAATAAACATGAAAAAATCAAAAAGCATGAAATACGCCATTGGTAGACTGAGAAGCGCGCTGGACACGAAACTGTAAAACTTGGTTTTTAAATGCTCGTGTTGTTTGTGCGTTGTTTCTTCGTGATTTGCACTCGATAATGCCGCTTTATATCCTGCTTTTTCCACGGCTTTAATAAGCGGTTCTGAGTCAACAAAAGTATCGTCAACATACACACTGGCTTTTTCCGCAGCAAAATTCACATTTGCCTCTTTAACACCCGCCACCTTCTTTACGGAACGCTCAATAAGTAAAGCGCATGAGGCACAATGCATCCCCTCAATATCCATTTGTACTATATTATTAGTCATTAATTATCTTAAATGCTATCTACAACCGTAAAATATCCGGTGTACATGCCCATACTGCATGAAAATTTAATAGTGCCTAACGTTGTAGGTGTAAAAGTTATAACATTTTCACCGGCTTTTAGGCTCTTTCGTATTCCCAATTGAGAAGAGAAAATACTCGAAGCGCACGTATTGGAGTCAGTTGAATTAATCACCCATTTTACAGGAATATCCTTTTTTATAGTAAAAGACTTTGGCGTATATCCGTAAGCTGACTGAGTCATGTTAATAACCTGAAATCCGTTTTCGATGCTTACATTTTTATTTTCTGGGATAGGCGTTGTTTTTGGAGCGCTTATTTTTGGCATGCTTGGAATATTTATTCCGGTTAAATTTAGGCCATTTGAAATATTAAAGACTGCAAGACTAACAACCGTGAGCCCGACAAATTTGAAGAATGTGTCTGCGATCCTGCCTTTGATAACAGCCGTTAGCCCTCCTATACCCAATAATCCTGGAGATGTACCAAGCGCGAATACACCCATTGTTATAGCACCAGTTGTTACACTTCCACTGGAAACGGCATAAAGCTGCATCGCCTGGGTAAAACCGCATGGTACAAAAAACGATAAACCACCTAAAAGAAACGGTCCGGAATTCCTATAGTTTTCCTGTTTTTTAGCATCAATTCGAAGCAATTTATAAATTTCCTTCGGTAAAGTAAACCGTATTTGCTCCAGTTTTGGAAAAACGCCAATTATCTGTAAGCCCATTAGAAGCATTACCATTCCTACCAGAATAGTTAAAGTTCCTATTGATGCCGATCCCAACTGTAGCAAAGATCCAAAATATCCGATCAGACCCCCCAATAACGTAAAAAAAATAATTCTCCCCGCGTTAAATATAATATGGGGCATAAATTTTTGTTGAGGGGTAGCATGCGGATGACTTTCAGCGTACTTTGCAGAAACACTTAATACTAAACCACCGACAAGTGCCATACAGGTAGACACTCCGGCAGTTAAACCTACCAAAAATACTACAGGTATACTGGATAAATTATTTGATGTGTTTGCAGCCAGTTTGAACAAGCCAAAATTTTTTGCGACAAAATACAATATGACAAAAACTAAGGTAGCTTTCATTAAGTCGTAATAAACGTTGAGGTCTTTTGAAAACCAGCTTTTATTGTCTTTTCCTATAGTATATCCGCACGAAGTTACTGCGTTCTCAAATGTATCGTCTGATATCTCTCCGGAGTATAAAACTTCTGCTGTGCCTTTTTTTTCGCTTACTTTAGCTTGGGTTACGCCGGGAATTTGCAATAACGACTCTTCAACCAGGATTTCACAAGATCTACAATGCATGCCTTTAATAGATATAGTTTTTGTTGAATCGGGCATTTTTTTAAATAACACTCCCAAAAGACATATTGATGGAAATAAATATACTAAAAAAATTATAGCATATTAAAAAGGCAAAGGTTTTTTGATCAAGGATTCCTTTAACGCAGCTAGAGCTGTAATACTAAAGAGATCGTTAATATACGCTTCGTTGTTAGTTGTCAGATCAGTAACATCGGATAATCTTTCTAGTACTTCGGATAGTTTTTTAAGTATAGGGCTGTTTAATGGCAGTGGTGGACCTGAGATCGGATCGGCATCGTACTTATAATTTACTTTTAATTGCTTTTTCAAGTCGCTCAAAGTTATATTTTTTTTGCTCACGTAAAATAAAGCTTGAATCGGAGAACTTGTACCGCTGTTACCCGAGTTATTCCAATATGTTCCTAAGTTACGTACTTCTATTAAATCAAATAAATCATCAATTAGATTCAGTTTTCGATTTACCAGCGTTTTTCCGTAATTATTTTCGTCTGTATTGTGGGGTACAGAGCCTCGATACACTTCGATAGTGTACTTTCCCCCCAAAGTAACCCGATTTTGACCAGCCAACAGAATGTAGCTTTCGTTTTCAACGCGCAAAATAATAGGAACAACAACTCTTGGTAAAACATCGGCAATGACAATGTGCCTTCTTGCTCGGGTTAGAATTTTTTTGCCGGGTGGAATTATATTAAGACTAATAATCTTTACTATACCTTCAAAATCGGTAATGGAATCAACTGATAAAACACAAAATTCGTCTATCTCCGTACCCCTTTTTGAAAACGGAGGAATCAGGTTTTCTAGCGTATTGTTGATTTCTTCAAGAGATGTGATTCCACAGTCCTCAGGTTTTTTTTCGCCGCAGAGTTTTGTAAGAAAATTACGATCATCGATTACTTCCATTGTTTTATTATACTTTGACCGCGCAAATTATGCATGCTAACATGTTTTTAGCGATCGTATGATCTAGTCAACGATAGCTTCTATTTATTTACTAGCTAAATTTAATATGAAGGCAAAAAACAGCTTAGCTGCGCCTGTATCCCTGGTTACCGGCGGTGCCGGGTTTATCGGATCTCATGTTGCTGAAAATGCCCTAAATCTGGGGCATAAAGTAGTGGTTCTAGATGACTTAAGCGGGGGTTTCGAGAGAAATCTTCCGAAGGGCGTAATTTTTGTAAAGGGCAGTGTTAACGACGTATCTCTATTAGATAAACTATTTAGCGATTACAAATTCGATTACGTTTATCATCTTGCGGCTTACGCGGCCGAAGGTTTAAGTCACTTTATTCGCAATTTTAACTACACAAATAATTTAATTGGCTCAGTAAATTTAATTAACCAAAGTGTCAAACATAATGCTAAACGTTTCGTCTTTACATCAAGCATTGCTGTGTATGGCGAAAATGTAACTCCCATGGTTGAAACTCTTACTCCGTCTCCCGAAGATCCGTATGGCATATCTAAGTATGCTGTGGAGCTCGATTTAAAAGCCGCCCATAAAATGTTTGGTCTCGAATATACGATTTTCAGACCTCATAACGTGTACGGTCCAAAACAAAATCATGGCGATTCCTACCGGAATGTATTAGGTATTTTTATAAACCAAATATTTAAGAAGCAACCAATTACAATTTTTGGCGATGGCACTCAAACACGGGCATTTTCTTATATAGATGACGTTGCTCCTTATATCGCCAGGTGTGTACAGATGTCGTCTACTGTAAATGAAATTTACAACATAGGCGCGGACAAACCATACACTATTTTAGAGCTTTCCAATGAGATATTTAACGCAATGGGTAAAAATTACGGTATAAATTTTTTACCTGAAAGAAACGAAGTTAAACACGCGTTTTCTGATCATAGTAAAGCACGAAAAGCTTTTAAAATGAGAAAAGCCGTCAGTTTGTGCGAAGGAATAAATAAAATGGTCGAGTGGTCTAAAGAAATAGGAGAAATGCAGCCTACAGTTTTTAACAATATTGAAATTGAAAGTAACATGCCAAAAAGCTGGGCAGCGTTAACTGCCAAAAAATAAGAGGAAACGTGGGCGAATGTTTCCTCTATTTGGTGAAAATTATGCGGTCAAAAACAAAGTAGTTAACCACCATAATCATCAACACTGCAATTGCGTTTGCAAGTTGGTAATGAAGTCCGAGGCTAAGCAGAAACAGATCCACTGCTGTATTTATGCCCCATACCACAATTTTAATGGGTATATACTTTCCAACCCTTTTTAAGTTTTGCACAAACGTAGCTGTCCGGTCTCCCCATGTAAAAATTGCATTTAATACAAACTGCAAAATGTACAGAAAAACCGTTACATACACATTTGTCCAGGCTGGGTTTATCAGCAACCTTTCTGTTAGCCAATATTGCAAGCCGGCGTTTAGGCAATATAAAGTTCCTCCAATCGCCAAAAACATAAGTTTCCGCCGGTGTCTGCGAATTAACAAAGTCGTTAATCCCATTACGGTATCCATTTGTCTCTCCCTGTCTTCTAGTCTTTTATGAAGGTTATAGTAACACATGAACAGAATTTGAGTAACGTTACTTGTCGAAAGGTCGTAAGTGATACAATAAAGCGTGTTAGAAAAAATTCTTCCATATTTTCGCAAAATTAAACTAATTTGGATTATTGAACTGGTTGGGTTACTTTTGATTACCCTGCTTTTGTATAAAGTTGATTACAGCCTAGATAAAGAATCCGAATATTATTACGGGGAAAACGATATCTATTTCGAATATCAGGCTGCAAAACAACTTCAAAAAGGCAATAATCCTTACAACAGAATTTTAGAAGGAAATATGATTGAAAATGATAAATACGCTACCCAACTTCCCTTATATTTTTACACTTTGGCGTATATCAGACAGATTTCAGATAACGAATTCGGAGAATTTTTAGACAATTACAGAATAGTGATCTTTTTTGCGCATATTCTTGGCGGCGTTTTTATTTACCTTTTTTTCCGGAAAATTGACAAACGATTTTTCGGCCTTTGTGCCGCGCTTTTTTATATGTTTAATGTTTGGAGTCTGAACAGTTTTCTGAATTTAAAACAGGATATGCCCGCCATAGCTTTACTTCTTTTGTCTTTATATTTTTTAAGAAATTCCAAATACCGATGGTTATCATACATTCTATTTGGCTTGTCCCTTGGAATAAAACATATAGGCATATTTATTGCTCCGCTTTATTTAACGCCGTTATTTTTTAAAGAAGATAGTTTTAAGAAATTTTCACTTAATATGTTCCTACTGGTATTAACTCTATTTATACCGTCTGCGCCGCTCTTTTTTGATAATCCGTTAAGTTTTATTAATTCAATGTTATTTAGCTTAACAAGAAGTCCTCTTGACACAGAAATCACATATGGATACAACGAACTTTTAGTACAATATGACCCTTCCTATAACACGGGAACATTACTTCAGCAATTGCTTCCGAGATTACCGTTATTAGTAGCATCACTATTAGCTTTTTCATTGTTGATATTACGTATTATTCCTAAAGCGACATACGCGTTTTTAGCAGTATTAGTGTTTGCAATTTTTAATCCTATTATTTTTCCGCAATATGTAACATGGGTAACTCCTCTTGCCATGGTAGCTTTTACTGATTTGCTGAGTTTTGATCCGAAGAGTGGCGCAAGTGCTTAATAATGTAGGGTATATAAAACAAAAAGTAGACAAAACTAGCTCCGACAATTACGTATTCAAAGGTGTAGTCAGGTTCGTTTCCGGTGGTAATATCGTCTAGAGCCAGAAGGCTTAAAGTAACGAGAATAGCTGCTATTAAACAAAATACAGCATGCTTCACACGTACATTATAAACCTGCTGCGCTATAAGTGCGAATGTCGGATTTTGCTTTGTTTATTCTATTCCCCACAAAATCGATAACGATGTAGATACAGCTATTTCTCCACTAGGAACTTGCGCGTCAGCACTACCGCCGCCCATTGCTGAACGCAATTCAGCGGTGTTGGCATAGTAAGGTTTTGGTGAAATGTCGTAAGTACTGTCAGTAATAGAGACCGGCTTCATTAATTTAACCTGAGATAACTTCGCTAATTCCTGTGCTTTTTGTTTGGATTTATTAAAAGCTAATTCGCGTGCCTGACTAACTAATTTAGTCTTGTCTTCAATATCAAAGGTAATTCCATTAAATTGGGCATTATCTATTGTAGATAGAGAATCAATTAGAGTAGCTGCCCTGGTAGCTTTAACATCCAAATTACGTACTTTTAAAGAAAGTGATTGAGTAGCACGTTGGCCTAACACTTTTCTGCCTGAATTCGAATAGTCGTACTCTGTATATACACTTAAACCTGTTGTTGATATGTCGGAATCGGATAAACCGTTTTCTGTAGCTTTTTTAATTGCTTCATCAATCTTTTTATTCACCATTTCCAAGGCTTCTCTGCTGGTTGGAGCCATTTCGCTAAAACTCAAATTAATTTCGGCCATGTCGGGTTTTGCGTAAACTTTACCGTCTCCCGCTGTGGAAATAGTATTACTGATCTTACCGCCGGTTTCGACTCCTCCGATTTGTTTTATATATATACCAGTACGGGATAAAAAGTAAAAAGAAAGAACCACAGATAAACCAACTATAGTATAAATGATTATATTTTTGTTCAAGGGCATGGATCTATAATACCAATTAACTTACATTACGTTCAAGCTTTGTAAATGTTCTACAAAAGCTACAAAGTCAGTATAAACAAAGGTATTTATTCCCAGCTCGCGCGCTCCGCCCATTTTATCCGGATCATCATCGGAGTAAACAATTTGGTCAGGTGGTACGTTTGCTTTACGGATTAATTCCCTAAATATTTCTTTATTTGGTTTATCAAATCCCACTTCATAAGACAGTACTACAACATCAAAATCCTCTAAAAAACCAAATTTATGCTGTAAGCCAATAATACGCGCAGGAAAGTTGTTGGAACATATTACTGTTTTATAACCACGGGCTCGCAAACGTCTTACATAATCAACGGCTTCCCGGTTAATTTCGTATCCGGTAATCAGTAGATCTACAATTTCTTTTACACTCAGTGATAGATTCCATTCTTTTAATGCCCATGCCCAAAATTCTTCATCACTCATTTTTCCGAGTTTATACTGCTTATTCATTTGGTCCGATTTTAGGAAAACCCTTTTTGCTTCGTTTTCAGATACGCCCAGATATTTTAGGGAATTAATAAAATTAGTTTTCCCGTTGAGGAAATATACACCGTCTAAATCAAAACATATAGCTTTAATCATTTTTGTTTAATTTATTTTGTGCTCTTAGGAAGACTTTCACATGCTTCCCCATCTTTATTTCCGTCCAGTCTGTTTATATCGTTGCCTAATCCTCCTACTTTCTCAAAAAAAGCTTGGGCCTGCGGCTGAGTTTTAAAGTCGGAACAATTGTACTGATCCGCTTTTTTCCCTTTTGTCGCGTCCGTTGTTGTGTTGCCGAATACGTCGAACAATACATTTCCCGACGAATCTCTTTGGACTTCAGATTGTTCGAAAGATTTGGTTTTTATTAACTGCTGAACATCATAATCTTTATTTGAAACTTCCATACCTAACGCGGCCAGTAATGCTAAAAATGCTACAACCAAAAATATACGGGCTTTTTCCCAGACTACAAAAAGTACAGCCACAACGGCCATAAGAAAAATAATTACTCCAAGGCGGACTTTCTTACTGCCACGTATGTTCCTTTTAGTTTCTTTATTTTTGGAAATTTTTACGTCTTTAACTTCTTCTGAACCTGATATGGGTGTAATATCTTCGTTTTCTTGCATACATAAAGTATACGCCATTTAGCAATGCGATTTAAAGTGTAATTGATCCTGTACTTTCAAGCTTGTTTTGTACGTCTGTATGTAGCTGTGTCCACGCGGAGTCTTTTGGTATATATACCCACGCGTGATATTCACTGTCAGGATAAAGCCCGGGGTGATAAATATAGTTATCGTCCAAAACGAAGGATTCTATTTTGTATTTGTCTTTATCTTTGTAAAAATCCCAAAGGTAAATAGAATCTTCCAGTGTTAATGTTGTTTTCATTTTGTCCACGGCGGTAACGGCATTATAAAAGGCCGTAATATCAAAAGGCCAAAACTTGCTTGTAGGTTGTTTTACCGCTTCCAAAAACCCTTTTAAAATTGTTTGCTGTCTTTTTGCGCGCATTAAATCGCTGCCTTCACCGTTATCCCCTTTTCGCGACCTGGCAAATGTTAACGCTCTGTTGCCGTTCATTATCTCTGGCCCCTGCGTAAAAGTTATGGTTTCAACAGCGGTATCGGAATCATTCGGGAAGTTATAGTCCGTAAAAGTTCGTTCTATATTCACTGGGACTCCGCCAAATGAGTCTACTAACCATTTAAAATCGGAAAAATCACACATAACATACCCGTCTACCTGTTGGCCGGATATTTTGGCAAACGCATCCATCAGTGTTTCAGGTCCATAAACAGAAAATAAAGCGTTAATTTTGTCTCCGTTTATCCATAAATCCCTTGGTATCGAGGTTAAAAGCACTTTATCTGTTTTTGGATTTATGGATACGAGTACTAAGGTATCTGTATTAAACCCGGTTTGAGATTTATTTCTCCTGTCTATTCCTATAAGAATAATATTTAAAATGTCTTTTTTTGCTAATGGGGATTTGGGCTCCTCCCCAACAGGCTCAAGCTCCTCAATAAGTTTTCCAAAAGGATTAATAACTTTTTTCTTAGCTTCAGGCGTGGTTTTCTTAACTATGTCGGGGACTAAACTCTTATTTGAAGTTACGTATGCGGCAATTCCAAATACACCTGCCAAAACGAAAATCCCTATTAACACACTTTTACGCATTTAAACATATTAAACCCGCCGGGTAGTTACAGCAATACGTAAAAACAATGCTTTAATGACTTGTAAAAAAGCGTGTTATAACTTTATTTGTTTTAAATACTAAGAAAAATAACGAATAGCAACAAATAAAACGCAATCCAAGTCAGCGTCCATCCGATTAACTTAAATGCCTCTTTATATTTTTTGTCCCAAAACAATACTCCGGCGCGTCCTAAAACCAAACTGGCGGAAATTACGGCAGAAAATATAAAAACCAAAAGCATTATTATCGGGGCATAAAACTCTCCGGTATCATTTCTAAAAAGTCTGGTGACGTTCGTTAAAACCAATGAAACAACTATTATATAACTTACCAAACCACTAGCTTGTAAAAAACCTATAAAAGGAGAAGACATTCGTTTTAACATGCCCTAATTTTATCACAGCTGATAAATACTATTCTGTAAATCAGTTTCTTTTGCTTGATTTATAAACAAATTCTGCTATTTTTCTCAGCAGACGACCAAAGCCCTCTACTATATCACTGAAAAATTTTTCCATATTCATAGCTATATACTGAAATTTCCCGTGGTAAAAGTCAAGATCGGTAATGAGAATAGGCCCTAAATGAGCAGTTTAATTATAGCAACAAGTCCAATTAACGCCCAAACAATATTTAACACAGCCGGCTGGTATGCTTTTTTACTTAAAGATACAACAATAATTCCAAGAGCACCTGTAACATTTAAAACCTGGTAAATCCGAGTGTGCGCGGTAATTATGCTAAAACTTACTAGAGTATAAGCCGTTAAAACAGCTGCAGAGCCGTACCATCCTACTATATTCGCAAATTTACTTGACACGGTTTAATGTTAACATAGTTAGATAACTGCTTCTATTACACTCCACCGAACAGTATCTCAATGTGATAACATATTTACGTGAGTCTAATACCCGAAATTACCCATCACCAACGCTTAGAGTTAGCAGAAAATATCTTTAATAAGTTAATGACTGAAAAGCAGAGTGAGATTTTGGCAGTAGGATTATACGGTTCAATGGCCAAGAATACTGACCATCCTTTTTCAGATGTTGAGTTTGATGTTATTCCCAAAATAGACGGAGTTAACTTTTTTGTTTCGGAAATATATAACGGCATTAAATACGAAATTAACTACATTAGTAAGAACATACTTCTTGATAACATTAGAAATCCCGGAAAAATTGATTGGCCGGAAACCATATCAGCTTCATTAACCGCAAAACCTTTATACGATCCAACTGGGGTTTTTGATGAATTTAAAAAAGAATACGAACAGTTTATAAAAACCGATTTTACACCTTTTTATAAAAATCTTTTTGTTGAAGGAATATATGAATCGATGTGTAAGTTTGTAAAAGCGGCCAAATACGACGATGAATCGGCTATAAGATTTTATGCATATCACTATCTATTTGATGAATTTATCTGTTTTATTTTTATTCTCAACAAATCAGTAATAACAAATGCGGCAACAAGATGGAAAGATTCTCTCGAAATGCCTGTTAACTTTGAGTCTCATAAGAGATTTATTAATCTGCTAATGTCAGGAGATGTTAAGGATGCAGATACGGTTATAAAAAGTGCATTCGATGTTTATAGCGATATCGAAACATATATGAAGTCTAAAGGCGTAAGTACTAGTTCAGAAGAGATCCATATTTAATATTTGAATTTGTTTTTAAATAGTGATAGACTCCATGCCAACAAACTCTGGGAGACTGTACAAAATGCGCTTTGAAATTTGAAACACAGTTCCCCCATTATTCGAAGGTCATAGGAGGCCGGAATGAACAAGCAGAGATGGTTCAGTTTTACCACGCGCGAGCTCGTTGCAATGGCTATCTTGGTCGCTGCAGCGGGGGTTATTCAGGTCCTGTGGGCTCAGATGGTGTACAACCTTCAATGGTTGGGCCCGTTTTCCAATCTCTTTGGCAGTTTTGGCTTTAACATCGTGAGCTTCGGCGTGCTGTACCTGGTAAGAAAACCCGGTGCCGCGACAGTCGTCAAGCTGCTCGCTGGTGTTATTGAACTCGCCATGGGAAGCCCAGTCGGACCGGTGGTCATCTTCTACAACCTGGTAGAAGGCTTCGCAGCAGATCTTGCGTTTGTCCTGTTCAAGGGCGATTTCTCCTTTATGATGGTTACCGTCGGCTCGATCCTCGCCTGGCTGTTTGCCGCGCCTGTGGATGCGTACCGTGACGCGGTACCAATGACTTTAAGCGGGATTGTCGGCTATTTCGGCCCGGGAGGAATGGGAAAAGTCTGGATTTCTTTGTGGGTTTACCTCGCGCTTCTTGGACTCAAGAAGGCCGGTGTGAAACCGATCACAAAAGTCGAAACCGTTGTAACCGAAGGTCGCGTAATTACCGGCTGATCGTGTTACGTGCATTGTAATAAGCCTAAGTGGCCCACTCATGATTTATTTATGATGGGCCACTATTTTTTTGTGTACATCGGTTAAAACAGGCAAAACAAATGGAGGCAGTCATGATAAACATCAGGAATTTCTCATACTCGTACCCTGAGAATCGTTCTGCATTGAAAGAGGTTGATCTCTCAATTTCCTCCGGTGAGTTTGTTTTGCTAGCAGGTCCTAACGGAGGAGGTAAATCAACACTGCTGCAAGCAATTTTGGGAGTTGTTCCGGAATATTACGGTGGTGAGTTAAGCGGAACGATCACGTTTGAAGGCAAAAACATCGGTGAATTCGGAGTCGTAAAGCTTGCCGGCAAAGTTGGGATTGTTTTGCAAGACCCGGAAAGTCAGATTAGTAACCTTACCGTTTGGGAAGAAGTTACTTTTGCTTTGGGAAATTTGTTGTTACCCAAAGACGAAGTAATTGCCAGAGGTATTGAGGCCTTAGCTACCATGGGAATTGCTTCTTTAAAGGATTACACGGTTGAAACATTGTCCGGCGGACAACTTCAAAGATTGGCAATTGCTACTTTGTTGGCCATCCGACCAAAGGTTTTAATTTTGGATGAGCCTCTAGCCAATCTCGATCCGCTTGGAGTAAATTCGGTCGTGGAAGCAGTTAAAATCCTTAAGGAGCATGTTGATGTTGTGATAGTTGCTTCTCACTGGCTGGACCCATTTTTGGATATTTCTACCAGATTGATTGTCATTGATTCGGGCAGGATCGCTTTGGATATCCCCTCGAACTCAATCGGCAGTTACCTTGACGAACTTAGGTCCTTAAGTGTAGAGATTCCCCAAAAAATTCTGGTCAGAAAAATGCTTTCTGAACAGGGAATCGCCTTTCAGTCAAGTGATGAGCCATTGCGACTTCCTTTTGGAGCCACTCTAAGAATGTTAAGTCCTTTGACGGCGTTTCAAGGCCGAATTGGTTTACAGCTTAGAGACGTTGGATACTCTTACGACGGAAATTTAAACAGGCTAGAAGACGTTACGTTTTCTCTTGGGTCTTCGTCAAGAGTTGCAGTAGTAGGACATAACGGTGCTGGAAAAAGTACCCTTGCAAGGCTGCTTGCAGGTTTACGAAAGCCCACTAAAGGCTATTTAACCAGCAAATTTTCGAGTGTTTCTATGACCACTCAAAAACCCGGTTTGGGTTTCATAACCAGCAATGTTCTCGACGAATTAAGGTATGGGACTAGTCTTTCCGTGGCTGATGCCGAAAAGATTTTAGTCGCATATGACTTGGCTAAGTTTGCGGGAGTATCTCCGTTTACGCTATCCGGAGGTGAACAAAGACGGTTTTCGTTGGCAATTGCCCTCGCTACCAATCCTGACCTTATTATTATGGACGAACCTACTGCGGGAATGGATACAAGACAAGTAGAGTTTGTTCAGAAAATAATGGAAGGGTTTAACGGGGCATCAGTTTACATTACGCACGATCCGCGACTGGTTGGAACGTTTTTGAAGGAGGTTATTGTATTGGACCGAGGGAGACTTGCCTACCATGGACCGACAGCGGAAATGACGAAAGACATTTTCGAACTACTTGGTTATGGCTACACAAATGCAACAATTGCTTTTGCGTTAAGGTACTTGTCAACAGGCCTTCCAATGGTCCCTTCACAAATCGAGGTGCAAAATGAACCTGGCATATAGACCCCGAAAAACTGCGTTCCATATGATGGACCCCATCACCAAGTTGATATGGACTTTTGTCGTGGCTTGGTGGCTATACGGGCTGAGGGATCTTAAGAGCGTAGTGATCGTAAGCTTTGGGGTAGCGCTTCTGTCTTTCCTTGGATCAAGGTTCAACCTGATGAGTTTTCTCAAGGTCTCCGGCGTAATTTTTGTCGGCGGCTGGGGATTACTTCTATATCAGGGGTTGTTCAGGCCCGGGCCGGGAATAAGCATTGGCGCACTAACATTGTCTTACGAAGGTATGGCCTTGGGATTTTCTCTTGCCCTGAGAGTATTTGGTTTGGTAGCCGCGGGTTGGGCTTTTTCTGTAAGTACAAGCCCACAGGATATGGAATTAGCCATGGTGAAAATGCGCATACCTTACAAAATTGCACGCGTAGGGTATTTGGCACTCAGGTTGATTCCCATTTTCCAGCGAGACGCGCAAGCCATAGATGACATTCAAACCTTACGGAAGGTTAAGAAAGGAACAAACAGATTCAGAAAATCTATCACCGCCTTAATAGCCACAGAGTTTAGGTTGGTAGATAGTATTTCGATTGCGCTAGAAACGAGAGGGTTCGGTCTTTACGAGACCAGAACGGATTTAAAGGCTATAAGAATTTCGGTAAGCGGAGCGGCACTGGTTATAGTCACACTAGGACTAATGCTTCTTCACTATTCGATACTTGGCCTTTTGTAAAAAAATAAAGGCAAGCATTTTTCCAATTTGGAATCTGCTTGCCTTTTTGTTTATTACTTGTCTATTTCCAAAATATCGTGAGTTCCTCCTCGAAACACGATTCTTGGCACCCCAATAGAAGGTTCAAGGAGTTCCCGTAATTCCTTTACACGAGAATCCTCGACTACCAAAAGCATTTTTCCACCCTTGACCAGCTTCCGACGTGATTGGGTCAGCAGCCAAATCAGGTGTTGCTTTGGTATGTGAAGAGGCGGATTCGACAAAATTAAATCGAATTCCCCTTGCACGGCTTGTGGACCATCGCTCAGTACGATTTGTACGCGGCTGGCAATTCCGGCTCTTGTGACGTTTGACCTCGCAGCCTCAAGCACCCGTGTATTTACATCGCTCAAAACAACGTATGCGTTTCGGCACAATAGTGCGGCTGCAATTCCCAGGTAGCCTGTTCCACATCCAAGATCCCAAATATTCCGATTTCGGATACTGTTAATGCAGCTGCTCAAGTATTTAACGAGCATAGCACTCCCGGTATCAACACCGTTTTTTGAGAATGCGTCCGAACCCGTTTCCAGAGTAACAGGCGTACCGCCGATGAAAGTCGTATAAGAGTTTTTTGCAGCTTGCAAAGTAGCCTTCTTTCCTCTGCTGGCAAACTTTAAAACCCTTGCGCCACCTTTTCCCCTTTCCACTATTTCGTACTGAATTCCTGTGTTTTTTGTAATCAGCTCCGCCAGGGTTTCCACGCCCTTGTTTTTGTGGCTGATCACATACAAAATCCCCATAGCGGAGGCATTTATTAAACCCACGACCTCCTCCACTACGGATGCCTGGCTCTGGTATGATTCGTGAACCAAAACACAGACATCTGCCCTATGACTGATGTCCTTCTCGACAGAAATGCCGATAAACCTGTTGATGTTTTCCTCCAGATTTCTGTCCAGAAGAGCGCGATTCGCTGACCAGAGCGATATATGCATCGTTATACCGGGAAGGGCAAGCGCAAATAAAGTAGGAACAATTCCTGCGCCGCCTTCTCTCACAACAACGCTTCTCGCCTGCAGCTTCTTAAGCTCCTTCACAACGAATCCGATGCCTACGTAAAGTTCCGGAAATTCCTTGCCAAATTTTTGTATGACATAATCTCCGGTTGGGGATCTATACAAGGCAACGTTTCCGGCCACAATGGGCAAATCCGTTGTGACGTACCGTTTGTCGCCATCGGGGTTGGTGCGATTGCGCTGTATGTTCATCTTTAGCCCTTCTCCTGTCTGTTAGATTTATGGCATTATACCACTATAAGTTATATTTGCTCAATGCGGTATAATAAACCTATGAAGAAATCTATTTTCCCTGTTTTTTTGTCGTTAGTATTTGCCGTAATAGCGTTTTTGTATTATCAGTATCAGAAACCACAAAATGTAATAACTCCACCAAATATTGTCGATCTGAGTCGCAAGCAATTAACTTCAGTGCCTTCTGACCTTATAAGGAACACTGATGTAGTAGAACTTAATCTAAGTGATAACTTTTTAGCAACATTGCCCTCACAGATTCAGAGTTGGAAAAATTTGGAAAAACTGATGTTAGAAAACAATCAGTTAACAGCCTTACCCGCAGAGATAAGATTTTTTTCAAAACTTAAAATGCTTGATGCAAGCAACAACAGACTTACAGGCATTCCGGCTGAGATTGGTCAGTTGTCTTATCTTAAAGAACTTAATTTGTCGGATAATAATATAACTGAATTTCCAAACGAAATTCTAAATCTCAAAGGTTTAAATACTTTAGATATTAGAGGAAGTCCTGTAACTCCGGATCACCTAAAAAAACTTCAAGATAATTTAACG
>JAAZNL010000047.1 GCA_012798315.1 candidate division WWE3 bacterium
ACTACGTTACCTTAACCGGAACCGGAAAAGGCACAAAAATTTTAAGAGAATTTGGCACAGCAAACAGCAATTTAATATATGCTAGCTCACGTGATGGAGTTACAGTTTCCAACCTGTACATAGATGGCGCTAAAGCCACCTATCCTGACGTGGACTATGGCGCGAATATCTACATCGCCGATACTGATAATTCCAGTGTTTTAAATACCTGGATAGATAATTCCGACGGATATGGAATTAGAATAAACGCAGAAGACTACAACTACAACGTTTTAGTATCCAATAACCATATAAATGGCAATTACATAGGCGTAGCTATAACCGATGCATACCAATCATCTCAAGGAATTGTTGTTGCAAACAATAATTTCGATAGCTCTACCTGGTCCGCTATAGAAATCAGCAGCTCTGCCTATGTCACTGTTGATGGAAACACCTTTTCTCAATCCGCCGGCGACAACGGCAGCGTGATAGTTTGGAATTCTGATTCAATGTACAACGTTATTTCCAACAACCTGTTCATCAATAGTACAGGGTGGGCAGAAGGTCTGAGAATAGAATCTGACAGTAATACTATTACCGGAAATACTTTTGACAGTAACGCTCAAGAGGGCATGGTTGTTACCGGCAATAGAAATACCATATCTGGTAATCTCTTTACCCAAAATACAACTGATGGTCTTTACATAAACGGCGGTGACTTTAACCAAGTCAGCGGTAACAATTTCCACAACAATGTAGGTGATGGGATTGAGATTTTAGGCGATGCAAACAACAACAGTATCACATCAAACACAATTACAGACACCGCTGGTTCCACTTACGCAATTAATATCTCCGCTACAACAGTAGACAACACTTATTTAGCGGACAACAATTACTCCGGAACCGGCGCTGCCAGTATCAATATCGTAAACGGCAATACGACCACTATCTTCGGGGGTCAATTAAGCAAAACAATGTCTGATTACATAATCGCTCCTGCCAGATTTACAGGAATAGGTGTTACATCTGCAACCGCGTATTTAGATGTTGCACCAGCAACAACTACAGCAGGTTCTTTAAGAATAAGAGCCGGCGTACAGCCTACAATCGGCCAAAACGGAGAATTATACAACGATGGCACCGATCTATACTTTTATGACGGCTCTGGCTGGAATAATTTAACCGGAGCAGTTGGAGGTAGTTTATTCACCGATGGCGGGGCAACAACTTATCTAACTTCTCTATCCGATGATCTATCAATAGGTGGAACAACCGCTTCTAATGCTAAATTCTACTTTAAGACCAGCACAGGAGTTGCAACTATACCTCAAATAAGCATTGGCGGCGAAACAATCGGAGACTTTGTAGGTCTTGGTTTAGTTACCTCCGGCACGTCTCTGCAAGTTAACATTGCAGCGTCAGGAGCTGGTGCCAGCACAGCTTCTGCTTCAGGTTTAGAAATTGGAACAAGCGGTTTAAGAATGCTTGGCGGATGCTCCGACGGACAAATATTAGTATGGGATGCAGGTGCTAACAGATGGCAATGTTCAACACCTGCCACAGGCGGTTCCCTATTCACCGATAACGGTGGCACAACATATCTAACATCATTGTCCGATAGCTTCGCCTTAGGCGGTACAACAGGCTCGGATTCACCATTCTTCTTTAGTGTGCCCAACCAATCATTAACCTTAACTAGCACCGGCAGTGTAGATATCTTTAGAGTTAACGATGAATCTAACGATTTAACTCCATTCGTAATAACTGCAAATGGATATGTGGGTATAGGAACGACCAACCCAACAGGTCCTCTAACAGTTGCAGGAAGCTCCGGTTTAACTTCCACAATCGCCAGTGGTACCGGACCAATAGGTTTATTGCCGCAAAGTGGTAGAGTCGGCATAGGAACCACAAATCCTTCGGTTTCATTGCATGTAATCGGCAATGGTAGATTCACTGCCGTCGGTTCGGGTGCCTATTCCAACGATTTAAACATCACATCTGATGGTACTTTAACAACAGCTGCTTCAGACTTGAGACTAAAAACAAACATAACGGAAATGACCAATGTATTAGATCGGGTATTACAACTTAATCCGGTCTCATTTAACTGGAAGAATGATGCTGAAAAAAGAACCGATTTAGGTTTGATTGCACAAGAAGCAGCATTGGTCTTCCCGGAAATCACTTTCACAAATCCTGTTGATGGCTACATGGGAATTAATTACTCCAGACTGACACCGATTTTAGCCGCGGCAGTACAAGAACTGGATATGAAGATAAACGACGTAAGCGGAGATGTAAATAACGTTGAAAGTTTGTTAACCGGAACAACCGCACCGTTGGCAGATTTACAAACAACCGTAAACACCTTAACAGGTGAAGTGGCCGGTGTAAAAGATGAAATGTCTTTATTAAGAGATGAAATCACATCATTAAGAGAATTAGTTAATGGAGCAAATGAAACAACCGAAAGTACACAATCCGTAACAATCGTACTTGACGAGATAACCGAAACAACTGAATCTACGCAAACTACTGAATCCGCAAACATGGCTTTAACACCGGGTGATATTTTACTGGAAATGCAAAATCTATATGACAAATTTGTAAGCTTATTTGAGAACCTAAACATCAGTGCTACAGAAGATAGCGGGTTACTAGTGGACGCGAACATGAACGTGCTCGGCGACACAACACTAAATAACGTAACAGTAACCGGAGACCTAATGGCAGGATTAATTAAAGTCGATACATTAGAAAACTCCATTGGTCTGGTAGGAATCCCCTGCTACAACAAAGAAACCGATGAAATGAACGAAGAAAACTGCGCTTCTCAAACCTTGTACTTACAAAAAGGTTTAACAGGAAATGTAGACTTTATGGATGGCGCTGTGGTGATTGCTGCCGACGGAACACTAAATGTAGAAGGTGAAGTAAAAGCAACAACGGTAACGGCTAACGAATTCCAAGTTAAAGGTGCGTCTGAACTTATTGGCTCATCTTCGATAAAGGCAGGTAACAAAGAGGTAGTTATTGAAAATAACAAGATTAAAACCAACTCCAAAGTCTTTGTAACAGCAACAACTATGACAGGTGGACAAGCATTAATCGTAACAGACAAAAAGGAAGGTGAATCGTTTACGGTTGCTATAGAGAGCACGACCAATGATGATGTGAACTTTGATTGGTGGATCTTAAACGTTGAATAGTTAGAATTTATATACAATGTCTGAACAGCTCTTTAGCTTACAAAGCATTAAAAACGAACCTCAGCGGATTAAAAAATCGGCGGGTAATTTGAAGTCAGACAAAAGAGCAAAAATTGTAATTGGATCTATATTAGCGTTAAGTATTGTAGCTCTTGTGTGGCATTCTAACAGGGAATTCGAAAAAAAGTTAACACTGTTTCCCAACGCCAAGTTTGTGGTAGAAAAAACCGTATTTGACCGTAAAGAAGTAATAAATCTGAACATTTTTTTGGGCCAAAGGAATCCGTTCACCAAAACATTATTATCCTTAGTTAATACTAAAAGTGTAAATGCTGACGGCGAAAATATTTCCCCTACTTTTAGGTTAAAAGATGTAAAAGTAACCGGACAAGTTATAAGAACCGATACAGAATTACCTGTAGCGGTGCCTTTGGCAATTTCTCAAAACGGGGAGGAACGACTCAGTGTCCAGATCGATCCGGGAATTAACGGTCTAAAACCCGGCAAACATACTTTAAATTTAACTATCCAAAGAGATAATATAATTCAAACTATTTCGCAGGACTTTACCTGGGGTGTTTTAGCAATTAATCCAGACAAACCAGCTTACACAGTAAACGAAACCGGAAACATTGCGTTTGCTGTTTTAGACAACGGCGGAAATATGGTTTGCGATGCTGACTTAAGTTTAGAAATAACAACGCCAGGCGGAGCTATAGAAGTAGCAAGTACCTCTAATGGATTGATAAAAGTAAGCGATACTTGTTACTTGAAATCATTTGTAGAGAAAGAGGATTTTTTGCTTACATACACGTTTACAGATAGCGGTAATTATTTACTCAATTTAAAAGCTATCACATTTGCAGGTGAATTTGCTATCAATGATAGCGTACAAGTGACGGAAAACGCAGATTTTGATGTTCAACGAATTACTTCGACAAGAATTTTCCCTGCTGTAAGATACCCGGTGTTAATAAAAATTACACCGAATGTGAATTTTAAAGGCAGTATACACGAAAAAGTACCGGCTTCGTTTATTATTACTAACACTCAATTCGATTCATACAAAAAGTACTTCGCTTCCAGAGGTGTAGAAGAAAATATAAATATAAACAGAGGAATTACTTCGGAAATGGAGATTCATAACGAAAATACTTACAAAGCGTTACAGTGGGAAGTGGATTGGAAAAAAGGACAAACCTACTACTTATATTACGAATACGACTCCCCCGATGAATCCCCTAACCTGTTTTTATTAGGACCTCTTAGATTTTTAGACATGCAGGCAGAAACAAAAGTTAAATATGCAGAACCGCGTGAATGGCAAATAGCCGTAGATGGTGTAACAACAACAGGCTGGATTTTTTTTGGTGATAATTCAGCACCATCAGGTTTAACCAGGATAAGAAAATTCACAGCCCCCACAGTTTGGGCGGCAGAGTTTGGAACAACCACAGGAACTACAGCAAACCCAAAGTATATCACTTATACTCGCGCTGAAATTGCACCCACCAGAGAAGAAATAACCATAGGTGCGCTAAAAGAAACTGGGGATCTGTACATATATACGTGCACTACCGGATGTGATGGTACTGCGGACTATACATTGAGATGGTCAAATGCGGGAACGGACAACAAGCAAGATTGCAACAATAACACCCCGCATGTCCCGGGTGCTTGCACCAGGCCTTTTGATATTGTATACGAACCTTTAAACGGCCGCGCTATGGTTGTTTATGGGGATAATGTGGAGGATAGAGTCTACTATGCCTTATGGAACGGCACAGGCTGGTCTCCTAACACCACGCCAGGTACACCGGGGGCTACAAATCAAATTGACCTGCCGGGGTCAGGAAGATACCCTGAGTGGGTTACTTTAAAAAGCGCAAAACCGTCGCTAGCCAAAGAAAGAAGCAATAATATTATGTTGTTGGTAGCGGACTCAAGCCCAAACTTATACGGATATTACTGGAATGGTTCGTCATGGGATTCGGGTAGCACTCTTAATGAAGCAAATAGTTTAAGCAATTGCGGCAAAGGCCAGTGTTTTGACGGCTCATGGTGGGATTCAGATAGTTTTGTGGTGGCCTATCCCACGGTGCTTGAAATGAACTATAAATATAGAATTTTTACCATTTCAAGCGGAACTTGGTCTCCGGAACAGTTAGCTTTTGATATGGCCGCAGATGCTCAGTGGATTAGATCGGCGGAAGATCCCACCAGTACACGAGTTTCGTTTGCACTTGCTAACGCCGGGAATGATACCATGAATGTTTTATTTAGAGGCGACAATTCAACCAACTCTTTTACAGTATGCACAGGAGATTTGAATTGTCCTGACAACGCTGTCGAGGGTGTAGTAGGTATGCAAAGTGCTATAGCTTTTGAACGCTGGGGCGGTGATAGTATGTACCTGTACAATGATGCTGGTGCTGGCAACAGCACGTATTATTATTCGGTTTCGGCCCCAGGTAATTGGGGTTCCAGAACTTTAGTAGGATACTCGCAGGCAGACGATTCATTTAGAATTGATGCTTACGCGCATCCAAACAATGATGATATTATGACGCTGACCGAAGACATTGACTGTGATTTAAATGCTAAATTATGGAACGGCTCTGCGTTTGAAGGTCAGGTAACAGACTTGGAATCATTGCTTTCAAATTGGGGGGATCAGGCATGCCCAAGTTATTCGGCGACAGCTCCAGCAAATGCCCCTTCCGGCATGGCAGAAGTTTATGATTTTACATTTTCCCAATATTCTCCTTGGACCAGAAATTGGAGATTTTATCAGGACGTAACAAATACCGACCCTTCAGCAGGATTATTAAACACCGGACAGAATACTGCCCCGTTTGGGGTTGAACCTCAAACCTTTATGCGTTTAAGAATTAATATGGCAGAATTGTCCGGCATCACACAAACTGACACGCGAAAAATACTTCAATATACCTCCGGATGTAACCCAAACACTACGGAAAACACATGCACGTGGACGGACGTTGGTGATACCGGAGATACGGGAGCAGTCTGGCGATATGCAACCACCGCAGAAACTTGCGCTGGCTGCGGTGACGGCGCTACAAGTAGTACGTCAAGATTAACAGGCACCAATCAGGCAACCCCCGTAGTAGTGTTTGTTGCGGATAAAGATGCGGCAGCTGACACAGATTTTGACCACACAGCACTAAGTGTCGCTGAATTAGATTTTCCTTTGTATGCGCAAAAAGCGGTAACAGGAATAACTTATTATTTTAGACTATATGAGCCCAGTTTAAACAGAGCAGGAATGGACACCCCGGTTTATAGAGAGCAGGATGATGATGGTGTCGGAGAATGTGCCGGGGGCATTACGTGTACTTATCCCTCACTTACTATGATTGGTGGACCTGTTATTCCTTTAGAAAAAGTAATACTTGAGGGTGGAGGCGGTGCCGGTACAAACTTTACCGGAATTATTTTTAACAATTAAAAATGTCCAGTAATAAAAAAAACACAAGTAAACTAAAAATCCTGTTCCCTTATGGTGTAAGTGCGGTAGTAATAATAACCACAATAGTTATAGTATTTACGCAGTTTTTAAAAATAAACTTATTCGCACCTGCCGTTAAAGGATCGGCCCCCATTGCCGAATGGCATTTTAATGAAGGTGTGGGAACAACAGTTTACGATTCTTCAAGTAATCAAAACGATTTAACGCTTACAAACGCGACATGGTTCGCAGAGGGAAGTGCGGAATCGCCACAGTCATATAGCGTATTACTATCAGGTTCAACCAGTTACGCTTCGCGTATAAATGACAGTGATTTTGACTTTGGATCGGGCAGTTTCACAATCGGCGGGTGGTTCAGACACCCATCGAATACAGACACGCTTTCCTCTACCAATAATATATTGGCACGGTACAATACGGCCGGTTTTAAAATCTACATGAATACTTCGGGTTACATGTGTTTTGACATCGATTCTGACAATACTTTTGGGGGCGCGGAATACGATACGGCTTGTTCATCGGCAGTTCAAGGTTCATACGCAGATTCAAAGTGGCACAACTTTACAGCGGTACGAAACGGTTCCACATCTATAGTTTTATACGTTGACGGCGTCCAAGTCGGTCAGGACACTGACTTGGTGGCCGGATCATTAGACACAACAGCAACTTTGTATGTCGGAGTTGGCAGCGACGGTATTTCAAACCATTGGAGAGGCTTTATTGGTCAAATGTTCGTTTATAACTACGCAAACGATCTTGACCAGATAAGGGCAAATTACATGAACCCCCAGGTAGCAATACAACAAGGTGCTTCACCAAAATCATTTTCGACTGACGGATTGGTTGGTTACTGGAATATGGACGACCCCGGAGTAGATACTCAAGGGGAGACAGTTAGCGATTCTTCAGGAAATAACAAGGATTTAACTTTATGGGGGGATGACGATAAAGGATTCAATGGGTCCGGAATGGATTGTACAGTAGCGGGTAAATTCGGCACCGGGTGTGATTTTGATGGAATAGATGATTTTTTAAATTATGCCAGTACGTGGAATTTACTAAACGGGACTACGGCATTCACTGTTTCAGCTTGGGTTAAACCGGATTTCACCGAAACGACCGCTGACGATTTTGTGATAGTTCAAACAATAGACTCTACTAACTTTTATCTTGGTTTCAGTAATACGGCTGATGACTTTCAGGGAGATATTGTAACTAATAATGGCAGTGTTAGTTCATATACGTCTGATCTGAGTTGGACCGCGGACACATGGCATAACATCATATTTACATACAACGGTTCAGAACAAATAATATATTGGGATGGCAAAGAAGAATCGCGTACAACCCAAACAGGTTTCCTCGTAAATTCCACATGGCTACTCGTTGGTACAGATAACAATACCACGTTTGACGGCACAATTGATGAGGTGAGAATTTACAACCGATCCTTACCCCCTACTGAGATTTCCCAACTTTATAACTGGACGCCCGGCCCGGTGGCCCACTGGAAATTGGACGAGAATTCGGGTACAAATGTATACGATTCTTCCGGAAACGGAAATAATTCTACTGCATGGTCCGGAAATACTGCTTGGACAACCGGGAAATTCGGCAGTGCCCTATCATTTGACGGTCAGGATGACGTAGTTAGCTTTGCGGAAACAACAACTACAGATTTTGGTAGTGTAAATGATTCATACACAGTAGAGGCATGGTTTAAAACAACTGCAAATTATTCAGCCAACGGTATGATTGTTGCTAAAAACGACGATGGTTCTACCTACCCATTTATGTTGTATGTGGGCACGGACGAAAAAGTGTATTTTAGAATTTATGGAGGAAGCGATGGAACGGCCAATAGCTTAACTACTTTAAATGACGGTCAATGGCACCACGCTGTCGGAATACGCGACATTGCTTCTGATAAAGTCTTTTTATATGTAGATGGTGTGCTAAATGGGGAAGGCACTGATAATACAACTATCGCGGTCACTAATGACTCGGCAATAGCCCTTGGCAATTACCCGAGCGTGCTTAGTCGTGATTTTAACGGTCAGATAGACGATGTTCGTATCTATAATTACGCCCGCACTCCAAATCAAATAACACAAGATATGAATGCCGGGCATCCTGTGCCAGGATCTCCTGTTGGATCTGCTTTAGGGCATTGGAAATTTGACGAAGGTTACGGAGATACGGCGAACAATAGTGGAAATGCCGGTTCGGATATTAACGGTAATTTAGCAAGTTCTGCAACAGCTTGTCCGGCAGCCGGAGCTTGTCCTACATGGAGTAATACGGCAAAATACGGCAAAGCGTTGAGCTTTGACGGATCGGACGATTATGTAGACCTGGGCACATCACTAGACGATAATGATGAGATTACGGTATCCGCCTGGGTCAATGCAGATACACTATCAAGCGGTGGGGCTGGAATTGTAGGCAACTACACCAACACCTGTTCCTCAGGTGACTATGTAATGTACCTCGATTCTTCTACAGGAAAATTTACTGTTAATTGGAGCAATAGAGACGTAATCGTCTCTGAGCAGACTATTTCTACAGGAAATTGGTATCATCTGGCATTTACACGCAGCGGATTCGTGGATAACTGGACAATCAAAACCTACATAAACGGAAATATCGATAATACTGCAACAACCATTTATAATACTGATGGAACTAACGTAACCACAGCAATCGGAAGATGGGGAGCCTGTTCGGCTTGGGGTTTCTTTGACGGTTTTATTGACGATGTTCGTGTTTATAATAGCGCACTAACCGACGATCAGATAAAACTAATATTTAACCAAGGCGAAGCAACAATTATGGGTACGCTCGGAAATAATGCCTCTTACGAAAAGCAGTCCGCAGCACAGGAATTTTGCATTCCCGGGGACACGGCCTCTTGCGCACCCCCCATGGCTCTTTGGAACCTAGACGAAGGTACCGGTCAGTATGTTTATGATGCATCCGGGAATAATTACAATGGGGTTTTGGGGTTAACCTGGGATACCGAAGTCAACGATGATCCTGTTTGGGTTACCGGCAAATACGGCAGCGGACTTAAATTTACATCAGAACAAGTTACTCTATCCAACTTTTCTGTAGCATCACTTCCTGCAAACACAATTTCTTTTTGGATGAATAGGACTTTTACCGATGATATTGGGAAGGACTCTTTTGTATTCCTTTTCAGGAATGGCTCGAACGAGGGGGTGGCATTCTATTATTACAACTCGACCGATGTCTGGAGGGCAAGAGTTGTTTTAAACGGTCAGCTAAATATTATCGAAGCGTCACCGGCAGCTATACCTCAAAACACCTGGACTTATGTTACTTTAGCATGGGATTCAGGAACGGCTGATAATTTTAAGTTATACATAAACGGGATTCAGCAAGGCAACACCGTTACCGGGATAAATGACTGGGCTGGAGCTAGTGTAAATAGCGCACGTTTCGGAACATATTCTACTAATTTCTATCAGGGATTGCTGGACCATTTTGTAATTTATAATTACGCCCGCACTCCCGCTCAAATTTCCTGGGACATGAACCGAGGGGCACCTGTAGCCCGATACAAATTTGACGAATGTACCGGTACCACAGCAAACAATTCAGCCGCCACGGCGTCAGGAGCCGACGCCGGCTATGATGCAACAATTTCAATCGGAGGCACAGATGACTATACTGCACCCGGTACTTGTAATGGATCTGCAACTGACTCATGGAAAGCGGGAGCCACCGGAAAATTCGAAAGTAGCATTGCATTCGACGGGGCTGATGATTATGCCTATCTATCATCGGATCTCAGCGTTCAGGGGTGGACTGCTTTAACGGTTAGCACTTGGATTTACCCGATATCCGGCGGGGGTGGTATTGATCATGTGATCATTGGTAAATCTGACGCAAATAATGGGGGTTATGGAAACACTTCCTTTAGGATTATGTACAATTACGCCAACCAATTAATGTTCAGGGTTCAACCGGAAGGTGATTTTAATACACATGAGATCACTAATAACACTGCACTCTCAATGAATTCGAGATGGTATCACGTTGTTGGAACGTGGAACGGTACCACCATGAATCTATATCTTGATGGTGTATTAGTAGGTACTGACACAACTGCGGGTAGCGGCTATTTAAACAATTGCCAAATCCTTTATATGGGACGGCACTCCGCAAATAATACTGATCAATTCTACAATGGACTGCTCGACGACGTTAGAATATACAACTACGCCCTTACAACAAGCCAGATTAACAGCTTGTATAACGGGGGTTCTGCTGTGTATTTTAATTGATTCTGCAAACAATTTGACTAGGAAACGTCTATACTGTAGAATTCCCTAGTACCAAAGACAGCAAGGTCTTGGTGGCAAAAACCACTGAGCTTAAATATCTTGCCCAGGTGACTAGTCATTTATAGCATCGTATTTATTGATTGAACAAAAGTGTGCTCCCTAAATGACTTTAGATAGCACTTCGACAACTCACCGTCTTTGGTGAGTTATTTTTTTGCCTAAAGGCAGAGAAAGAAGTGTGAAAATATGTTTTTAGGAACGACCCCGCAGGCTACAAGCCGAGGACTAGTGACGAAAAACATGTTTTCAAAAGGAATAATTTATGCCAAACCAAATTAACAAAGACATAGTCAAGGAACTAAAAGAAAAAGTCGCTAAAGCCAAATCGGTTACCTTTACCGATTACATTGGTCTAAGTGCTAACAACGTAAATGCTTTAAGAAGAGAACTTGAGAGCAACGGTTCAGAAATGATAGTGGCAAAAAACACCTTGCTGCGAAATGCACTTAAGGAAGAGGGTGTTAAGGATACGGATAAACTTTCAGAACACCTAAAAGGCCCTACAGCGGCTATTTTTTCGTACAACGATGCGGTATCTCCGTTAAAAACAATTTACTCATTTATTAAGAACTTTGAATTACCGAAAGTGAAAGTCGGTCTTTTTGACGGGGTGCTAACATCCGCCGAACAGGTTGAGGAAATAAGTAAACTTCCAAGCAAGGAAGTACTTATTGCCCGATTGTTAGGCTCCTTAAAGTCCCCTCTCAATGGTACCGTTCAGGTATTTTCGGGTGTTCAGAGAAAATTTGTTTTTGCGGTTAAAGCAATCGCAGATAAGAAAGGTGGTGCACAATAATGGCAGATTTAAGTAAAAATGCAGAAAAAGTAATGGAAATGGTCGAACAAATGACCGTTCTAGAACTTAACGATTTAGTAAAAGCTCTTGAAGAAAAATTCGGGGTTACAGCATCTGCACCAGTAATGATGGGTGCTATGCCAGCTGCTGCAGGAGCTGCAGCCGAAGCAGAGCCAGCAGAAGAAAAGACCGAATTTGACTTAGTCTTAGTAGACATAGGAGCAACTAAAATTAACGTAATCAAAGCTGTAAGAGAAATTAACCCTCAATTAGGATTGGTCGAAGCTAAAACCTTAGTAGAATCCGCTCCTAAAGCAGTTTTAGAAGGTGTTAAAAAAGAAGCAGCTGATTCAGCTAAAAAGATATTAGAAGAAGCAGGTGCAAAGGTAGAACTTAAGTAACGACTTCGTCGTTCGGCGAGTACGCCTGGTAATTCTAACTAGGAACTCAAGAAAAGACCTCCTGAAAAGGGGGTCTTTTTATTTAGAAATCGAATTTACTGCAGTTCCGTCAAGTTCTAAGCGTACCTGTCTGCCTAATTCCTGTGCGGCTTGCTCGGGTGAGGCTCTATCACTAACCCAGATCCCGGCACCAAGTTCTAATCCGCCAACAACTTTTATGTGTGGTATAAATCCGACATGCCAATGGTACGGATCGTATCTTTGAGTATGAATCCAAAAATTTCTGTCCGGTTTATTAAATAAAACATCGTAAGCCTTTAGCGCTCCTTTTAAAACCCTGGCGAAGTCGTTAATCTCAACTTCATCTATGTACTCAAAGTTAGGCTTATGAGATTTCGGAATTAATATCATTTCGTAGCTCCAACGTGACGCCTTGGGTACTAACACTACGAAATGTTTAGACTCATACACTACCCTATCTTTTATCACCAAATCAGCTTTATATTGATCACACCAGTAGCAGGAATGGTGTTCGTTATAGTAACGAATAGCTTCCTGTTTTTCCTGCTCAATAATTCCCGGAAAACCGGCCAAAGCGATTAGTTGACTATGCGGATGCATAATGGAAGCACCAGCTTTACCTCCCCTGTTGTTAAATATCATTACCTCCAAACCTTGCGCCGTGTAATAATTTGTCCTATTTAATAGCGCGCGAACGTAACGGACATTTTGTTCATCAGGAAGTTCTGTTAAATCTAAATCATGGTTTGGTGAATGAACTATCACTTCGTGGTAATCGACAATCGGAAATTTATTAAAGAAAACCCTCACATTCCAATCATCGGCATCCTGGTAAACAGCCGGCGGCGTAAGGCTTTCGTTGCCTTTACAAAAATAACAAGGTTTGGGCACATTTTCTTTTGGCGCCTCAGGTGTTTTTACGGCTCCTGTCTGGTCATCGCGCTTTACCCTATTACTCGCCAACACAGTCGGAGTTCCGGTTAATTCATCAAAAATAAAAATTCCCATTAAAAAGCCTCCTCAAACTTAGATTCTAGCCTAAGTTGTAAAACCCTGCCATATAATTTTTTATACTCCTGGGCGCTTTTATCCCAACTAAAATCTGCTTCTAAGGCTTTAATAATCATTTCTGACATTTTAGGTTTTTTGTATGTTTCAAATGCCCGATCAACTGCACTCCTTAAGCCCGACGCCGAATATTCCGAAAATTTAAAACCGTTAACTCCATCAACAATGGTATATTTTAGGCCCCCTGTATCATTAACGATTGGCAAACTACCGTACCAAAGTGCAATCATCTGAATTAGGCCGCAAGGCTCATATTTTGAAGGAACTACAAGAAAATCACTGCCACTGTACAACATATTGGCCAATTCCAAATCCAATTTTGTATTAATCGACACATCT
>JAAZNL010000048.1 GCA_012798315.1 candidate division WWE3 bacterium
AGTATTCCACGGGAACCCACATTGCCGTTGTGACTGTTGGGTCGGGATTGGCCGGGGCAAAGGTCAATTTTGGCAGCGCGTCTTCTTCCGCCGAACCCTTAGCCTCGAATTCGCCCAGGCTAATGAAATAGTCAGCGTAATGAACTCGCTGATTTTCGATCCTGACAACCACGTTCAAAATGTCGAGGTTGTCTGGGTGTGCGTGATACGCACTCCAAACCTCCAAAACTTTCCCTTTCATTTTTTTACCTCCTCTTATGAGTTTTGATTTGAAGAACTGATGGGATTATTATACCCCATAGCAATGTTACGCGCAATTTAAAGCCGTGGTGTTAAAATGGACAAATGTTAATAGATTCTCATTGTCACTTATTTCACGATAAATACAAAAAATCGCCAAATGACCTTGTAAAAGAAGCGGATGCCGAAGGAGTTACAAAGCTTATTTGTATTGGAACTTCGTTGGCCGAAAATATATCGGTATTAAATGCCGTAGCGGAATTTCCCGGGGTTTACGGAGCCTTAGGTATTTATCCGCACGATGACATGCACAAACCTCTTGAAGAATTAATCGACAGCCTGGAAAAACAGATTACATCTTCGCCAAAAATCGTAGCAATAGGCGAGTGTGGTATTGATATAACCGAATGGCGCGGTGGTAGGTCCTTAGAAGAACAGATTCCTTTGTTTGAAGAACAGCTAAAACTTGCCGTTAAGCTGAATTTGCCCGTAGTTATTCACAACCGCAACGGCGAAGATATAGTTATTTCGCTCGTAAAAAAGTACGTACAGGCAGGGTTGCGCGGCGTAATTCATTGTTTTACTTCTGACTGGGATTTTGCCCAAGAGATACTGGATATGGGTTTTTTTATTTCCTTTGCCGGAAATATAACTTATCCCTCAAACAATGTTCTCAGAGAAATTGTTAAAAAGGTGCCGGTAGATCATTTTCTGGTCGAAACCGATTCTCCTTATTTACCACCTCAAGCCCACAGAGGACAGGTAAATGAGCCAAAATATGTTAGAATTGTAGCCGAAAAGGTTGCGGCTATAAAAAATCTATCGTTTGAAGAAACCAGCGATTATGCCTACAAGAACACCTGTGCCCTTTTCAAAACTGTATGATTGCGCAATTTGTAGAAAAACACGACCATTTAGTTCATAGATTCTTAGAATCAATTCTTGGTGTAATGACTTGGAGTCTTTTAACATCCCCTGTGTGGCTGGGTTTAATTTATCCCGCGGCGATTGTTTACATGTTAACTTTTTTCACGGTTTATTGGTCCTTTATGGCCTTTAGACACACAATTGGCATGGCGATAGGCTATAACAATTATAAAAAAGAGTTAGCCGTGGATTGGGGGGATTCTTGCAAAAAACTGGATTTTAGTGTCCTGCCTGATAAAAATACTTTACCCTCTTCTCTATCTGACGTACGTCATATGATTTTGATTCCCGCTTATAGTGAACCGTTTGGTGTTCTTAACGATACAATTAACAGTATTTTAAACCAGACTTTTCCGTCGACGCAGATTGTTTTGGTATTTACCATCGAGCAAAAATACTCCGAAAGAGTCATTGAAGACATAAAAAAATTGTAGAAGGAAAAGAAGACAGACTGGCAAAACTTTTAGTTTATGTGCACCCCGCCGGAATTCCGGGGGAAGCAAAGGGTGCCGCAGCGGCAAATAGAACGTGGGGGGCCAAAAACGCTGTAAAAGCCTTAACTGAATCAGGTGAAAATATTAGGAACTATATTTTTAGCACCATCGATGCTGACCACATTTTGCATCCTCAGTATGTAGCCAGATTAACTCATTTATATTTATCTACAGATCGTAGAGACAACCATTACTTTTCTACGGCAGTTCATTTGTTTAATAACAATTTGTGGCGGGTACCTTCTATGATGCGTATCGAGGCAAACGCCGTAACTTTGGGTAGTTTGTCCGACTGGATAGTTTCCAAACGGGCATTAAAAGATACCTTCTCCTCATATTCAGCCTCTCTTCAAACTTTAATTGATGCCGATTACTGGGATGTAACTTTGGGTGTTGATGACACAATTTTTTATTGGAGGGCATTTTTTGCCAGAGACGGAGATTTTGAAGGTGTGCCTCATTACATTCCTTATTCTGCAGATGCTGTTGAAGGCAAAAACTTTATTGATTCACATGTACGTTTATACAGACAACTTTTACGCTGGGGATGGGGTGCTATAGATTTTCCGTTATCCATGAAAGAATTTTTGAAAAACAAGAAAATTAAGACTTGGATTAAATTTGAATGGTTACTAAAACATATCGAAAAACGGGTAATTTTAATAAATATAGTGTTTTTAATAACATTCGGATTTGGAATTGTTACCTTAGTTAATCCTTACGTCAAACAGTCTAATTTTGCGTACAGTCTGCCCAATATCATGAGTGCCATTTTAACAATTACTCTGGTATTTTTAATTCCCAGTACCTACTACCGAAATAAATTAGCCGGACCTCCCCCCAAAAATTGGAATATATTTAAAAAAGCCGGTGTAGTGCTAATAGAAGGGCCTTTGGTTATTATCAATCTTTTAACTTATTCATTTTTTCCATGGATCGATGCTCAGACCAGACTAATGCTTGGTAAAAAAATGCAGGACTTATACCACACGCCTAAGGTAAGATAGAAGTATGAAGCTTCCTAATATTAAAATTTCCAAAATAACAGAAAGAATTTTAGGGAAACGCAAGTCCGAAGTATACACACCACTGATAATAGTCAATCTGTTAATGATTGTTTTCCAGACCGTTTATATTTTTTTACGTATGTCTTATGTAAATCCTCAGATCCCTTTTTGGTATTCAAAATTTTGGGGTGATTATCAGCTTGTTCCCAAAAATTATTTATACATACTTCCTTTTACCTCATTTATTCTTTTGGGAATATCCTATTTGTTAATTTTGCTTTTAGGAAAGTATTTTATCAGGTATGTTAAAGAGGTTACCGCATTTTTTGTTTCTATATGGAATTTGAGCATAACGGTATCTATGATCAGAATAATTTTTATTGCCTCTTCACCTTTTCCGCCTATTATTAACCCTTCATATTTAAATTTACTGATGCCTTTTCTGCTAAGTTTTACGGCATCATCTCTTTTGCTTCCGTTATTTACAAACTATGTAAAATCAAAAGATCTCATTACAAATCCCTCGGTTCACGCGCATCCTGCTATGATATTACAAAGACCTACGGCAAGGGGCGGAGGATTTTTTTACGGACTGTTATTTGTAATTTTCGCAGTATTTTTTGTAGGAATTCCCAGAGAATTAATAGGTTTTTACATTTCTATTATCATGGTTTCTGTTTTAGGTATTTTAGACGATTATCAAAACACTCATCCTAAATCTAATTACCGGGCTCTTGAAAATCCAATGCTTAGGCTGGTTTTACTTTTTGCCGCGGTTTCCACGGTTATTTTATCGGGAATAAGAATTCCTTTAATTAGTAATCCGTTTGGAGCGCCTATAGATTTAAATGCGTATACGGTTATGGTTGGTAATGTTCCGTTTCCTTATGTTTCCGTAATTATATCTATGATTTGGGTGGTATGGATTTTAAATTTGTTATCGTGGTCCAACGGTATCGACGGGCAATATGCCGGCATAATTGGTATTTCCTCTATAATTATTGGAATTTTAGCCTTGCGTTTTAATCCAATTCAAACAATTCATACCAGGGTAGCAATTATGAGCATGGTTAGCGCCGGACTCGCACTTGGGTTCGTGCGTCAAACATGGTATCCGTCAAAAATTTTATGGGGATTTGGAGCCGTGTCCGCGGGAATGGTAATCGCGATTTTATCAATCCTAGTGAACAGCAAAGTAGTAGTATCCGTATTGATAATATTAATACCGTTTATGGATGCTATCGTTACAGTTTTTAGAAGGGTCATACAGCGGAGAAACCCTCTTGTTGGTGATAAAGGTCATTTACACCACCTTTTACTTAGCCGCGGATGGAGTGTCCCGAGGGTAGCTTTATTTTATTGGTTAACTACGGCCGTTTTTGGAGTAATAGGAATAATTTCATCGGAAAAATATATAGTGCAAGTAGGTCTAACCGTTATAGGAGCTGTCGGTTTTATTATAGTGTTAATGAACCTAAAATCAGCCCGAGACAAAAAACTGCCACGACAACTTGAGTAAATATTCCCCATGGCAGTTCCGCCGGAAACTGCATGCGTTTTTGTATAGCGTACATCCATCTAAAAGGTAACGGAGCTTTGTCCATATATAATGCCGGCCCGGTTAGTACATCGGGTAATACCGATGCAATCGCGGATAAAAATATGTTGGCTGCTAAATAAGGATTTTTTAATACCCAAAGCGCGTAAAGTGTAAAAAAAGTACCCGTAGCAACACCTATGACCAAATCCGCCATCACAGCAATCGGTCTCCACCCATTAAGTTTTTGTTCCCGCGTAGTATGCGTGTAAAAATCCCAATGGGGCACTAAATCACCCATAAAGTGCATTACAAACGAGACTGGTACTGCTATTGGTATTTCCGGTACTGTAGATGCGATTGCAATTCCTACAAGTGCGTGTGGTGTAAGCAACATAGACTGTCCTCAAATATACAATATTTTGCAGACTTTAGGCAAATGGCTAAATATTTAATCTTGGGTTAAGTTTGATACTCTATATAAGTACATAGTAATTACTGAGAATTATATGAGAGTGCTTTTTGTAGAAGAAGACCTCGGATATATAAATGCATTGATGGGAGAACTTTCCCGGGATTATCTGGTCGATATTGCGCATACCGGCGAAGATGGAGCCTATCTTTCGGAAATAAATGATTACGATGTGATTTTAGTAGACGATAAATTACCCGACTGTTCCGGTACAGACGTTTGCTGTCTTACGCGGAATTCGCAATGTGTCTCGCCTATTATTTTGTTGTCCGCAAATTATTCTGAGACAAAAATCATTGAGTGTCTGGAAAATGGGGTTGATCTGTGTTTTCCCCGGAATGTCTCTCCGGATCGGATAAAACAAGGAGTTTCTGCGTTAATCAAGAAAAACAACATTTTAAAAAATGAGCCGGTTAAAATTTGCGGTTATTATTTTGATTTGTGTAATAAAATAGTGCGATATAACAATGAGGAACTGAAACTCCGAAGAAAAGAGTACGACATACTTGAATATTTAGTTCTTAAAAGAGGGAGAGTGGTTTCAAAAGAGGAGATTCTTGAACACATGTGGACAAACGGCATTTATTTGTTAAGCAATACCGTAGAAGTGCATATTACAAATATCCGAAACGTTATTGAAAAACCTTTCAAGCGTAAGCTAATAGAAACTGTGCGGGGATTTGGGTATCGTATTAAAGTTGAGAAACAAGCCAAAAACAGCTATCATACTGATAATGATTAACATTTTTTACCAGATTATCCGTACAGCCCGGCCGCGCCAGTGGCTTAAAAATCTGGCTGTTTTTGCGGCACCTTTATTTGCCGGTACGCTTTTTCATCAATCAACCTTCAATTTGGCTTTATCGGCTTTTATCGGATATTGTCTGGTGTCATCCGGGGGTTATTTTTTAAACGACATAATCGACGCTCCGCGGGATAGACTGCACCCGATAAAGAAAAACAGACCGATTGCTTCCGGGAAAATACCTTTATGGTTGGCTTGGGTTATAACTTTTGTGTTTATAATTTCTGAAATTATTTTTTCCTCGTTAAATGTTGGCACGTACTTTACGTTAAGTATATTGATGTACATTGTGATTCAAATGGCATATTCGCTTTACTTTAGAAACGTCATTATTTTAGATTCACTTGTGGTTGCTTCTCTTTTTGTCTTAAGAGTATTTGCCGGAGGATTTGCCTCAAACACATCTATTTCATCTTGGCTGGCGTTAACTACAATCGGAATTTCCTTACTTTTAGCTTTCGGTAAAAGACGTTCAGAAAAAACAATAGTGGCCAAATACACAAACACTGCAGGAAAAACACGCGAAACTTTAAAACATTATCCGGACTCTCTTTTGGACAGCATTATTACAATGGCATCCACTTACACCATCATTACATATTCACTTTTCACTTTTCAGGTTTCTGAGAGAGCTACCTCCGGAGCTTTAGTGAATTACCTTCCCTCTATTTTAAAAAACCCCAAATGGATGATGTTAACAATTCCGTTTGTTTTATATGGCGTGGCCCGATACCTCTACGTTATATACGAAAAAAATGAGGCTGAATCTCCTGAGAGGGTTTTGTTAAATGACAAGCCCTTGCTAGTAACTGTTATTTCCTGGGGGCTTTTGGTCAGCGCGATTATCTATTTGTTGCCGTAGATTCCGTTGTTTCTGATGTCTCTGAGTATTCTATAGTTGGTTTTCTTTCCGGAATTTCCTGTATTATTATTGTTCTAATTTTTGTGTTTGTTGTTTTGGTTCTTGGTTTTGTAGGAACATCAAGACGCTCGTCCGTTACCGAAAGGACCCGGTCGTCTTTATTTACCTTCATAATGCCGGAAGATACAGCAGGCAGCATTACTACAGCCATTACGAATACCAATAAAAGTGTGTTTGCTAACATTTTTTCAGTTTTATTCGTTTTCATTTTCCTCCACGCTCCATGTGGGCTTAGTTGGTAATTTTATTTCATTTTCAATATCTAAAATAAACAGAACAAGCATTACTAAAAGTAGTGCAAGCGAAGTATAAAATACCCAAAAATACAAAAGTCCGAAGGCCGCCATAAACCCTGAAGATAGAACCATAAAAAACATAAATGAAAGCCAAATAGATCCTTGCGTATACAAGTCGTAAGAAGATTGAATTAAGTTAGATAGTCTTACGGCAAATAAATTCGCTGTTACGCGCGGCGATATATGCGAATCGTGAAAAACGTAAGCCTTTAATAATACGTAGACTAACCCCACTACTAACGCACCCATCATTATTAAAGTTGAATATGAGTTCAGAAAAACATAATCTTCTGTCGATGAAAATGTAAAACCGTTGATATCAAAATTAAAAGGTATCCCTCGGGAATTGCTTAGCAATATTATGGACACGATACGTGCTGCCATTAAAAGTATTGCAGGCGTTATAGATTGATCTATTAATCTAACTAATATTTTCGAAAACATAGACAGGTTATTTAATGTATATTATAGACTAAATTATAATTTTACTACAATGAATGGAAATAGCCTGATTAAAAAACTATTCGAAAAATTTTATTTTAACTTTTATCTTTTTTTGCTGATTTTTACACCGCTGCTTTTTGTTACCAATACAGGAGAATTGTTTGAATTTCCCAAAACTTTTTTTATTTATTACGCAGCGCTTCTTTGTTTAATGGTTTACGTCATCGATATGATTTCAAATAAAACTTGGATTTCAAGGCCTTCACTTACAGTGTTATTTTATGTGGCTGTTTTTATTCTTACGACAATAACGTCCATGCATTTCTACACGTCTTTATGGGGATATTACACAAGGTTTAATGACGGTCTTATGTCAGTCTTAGCCTTTTTTGCTTTGTACTATGTAGCCAAAAACAAACTCACCAGTACGGATATTTCGAGGCTTTCGAATGCAATTCTGTTGCCGATAATTCCGGTTGCCCTTTACGGTATTGCTCAGCATTTTGGCTTGTTCGAAGGACGCGTAGTTTTTGGTGAGAAGTCCGATAGGGTATATTCAACATTCGGACAACCTAACTGGCTGGCACAGTATTTGGTAATGTTGCTTCCCGTAGTTTTATATAAAACATTTTATGCTATAAAACCCTGGTTCTGGTATACCATTTTGATTTTGGGTTATACGTGCTTATGGTTCACTTTTTCCATGTCCGGATTCGCCGGATTTGGTGCTTCATTTGCTATCGGACTATTTTATTTGTTTAGACAGTTAGGTTTTAAACGCGTCCGGGTAAAAATCGGATTTTTATTAATTTATATTTTAATGTTGGCCGTATTATTTCCGGGCATACTAGAAAAACGTTTGTATGACATTAGACAAGATCTGTTTGGAATGTCGGTATCACCGGTGTATGCCTCATCCGAAAATTTAAACGCAAATCCCTCCAAATATAAACTTTCCGATGCAGGGTTTATCAGGAAATACGCCTGGGTTGGAACATGGAATTTAATAAAATCGTCTTCTAAGAACTTTATACTGGGAACGGGACCTGAAACATACCCTTACAGTTTTCAACCATTTAGACCTGTTGAATTAAATTATTCGTCTGAGTGGTCATATTTATTTAATAAACCGCACAACTATTATTTGGAAATTTGGGCTGAATCAGGACTATTGGGTTTAGTAGCCTACGGAATTTTATTTTTTAAGGTATCTAAAAATCAGACAATTGATAAACGTTTGGGTCTTGTAGGTTTTGCCATTACAAATATTTTTGGCTGGCCTGTTGTAGCAACCACCCTTGTGTTTTGGTTTTGGTTAATTGAAGTTGAGGAGGAGCAGAATGCGTAAAATTTTTCATTTTACCTTTGTCTTAATAACAATTGTTTTTTTTGTGATTGCTTTTAAAAATATATCAACAATGTACTCAGCGGATGTGTACGCGGAACGCGGCAGACAACTCTTTGATGACGGAAACTATCAGGAGTCATTCCAGTATTTGCAAAGGGCGGTAAATTTAAACCCCCTGGAACCCAGATATTACATAGCCAGAGCAAAAACTTTGGTAGGTTTAACCCCGGGGGCATCAGATTCGAATACCCGCACATACAAATTATTGGCATTAGAAGATCTTCGTACTGCCGAAAACCTAAATCCAAATAACATAATTACGGTAAAAGGCGCAGTTTCCCTATATTACTTTTTAGCAACAAAAGATCTAACACGCCCTGCGGGACCGGAAAACACGGATTTGGAATTTGTGGATATTACAAAATCTTTTTATAAACATATTTGGAATAAATCTCCGAATGACGTCGGAATTTTTGTTTTGTTACATACCTATTCAAAACGTTTGGGATTTGAAGATTTAACCGAAGAATCCGGACAAAAAATACGGGAATTACGTCCTGATTTGCTTGAATGGTATAACTTTAACTAAGATTATTCAGTAACTTTTACGTATGTAGAGGATACCCAGCCTTGTACTGTATCTGAAACTCTAATTTTTACCCATCCGGTAGATTCTTCCAAAACAGGATATTCCTGGCCCACGCTTACCCTGGCTATTTCCACACCGCCAATACTAGCCGCGTCTCTGACTCTTAACCAGCCCGGCGTGCCAGCGGTGCCATTGCCTGTTTCAAGAATTGTTGCCTTTTTGCCGCCCAGTCCAATCTCATCCAGCTTTTTGTAAGTCTCTTTGGCCTCTGCTGTCAGGCCCTGAGGATCGCCGGCTCTTCCTAAATAAGCTCCGTTCTTAGCGTCCTTCAACGTAGAATATTCTTCGGTTTTTACCAGCGCAGTTCCCGTTTTATCGTACAAATTTCCTTTGTAATCTAAATAATAGTCAAATACCGGTTCTTTATTTGTTCCCACACCTTCAAGATTAATTCCTCTTGTTGTGTTCCAATAAATGACTGCTTTGGCCCAATTTTGTGTATCGGAAATAAGATTCGTGTTAGATGTGGCGAGATCATAAAAACCTTTTGCATCGGGAAGGTTTTTGACTGTGGAAGGAACCGGAGCGGGGAATAGTTTTACTTTTAAGTTTAGAACATATCCCTTGCTGACATTTATTCTGGCGTCCTGATACTCATACCCTGGGGCATCCAATCTTAACGTGTATTCGCCTTCGGATAATTTATCGGATGAAAAAGGTGTTTTTCCTTGTTCCACGTTATCTATATATACAGTCGCACCGGAGGGTTCACTGACTACGCGCAAAACATTGCCCGATTTATCTTTCTCGAACCAAAAATCCCTTCCTGAGGAAAAATAATCGGACACTCCCAAATCCCTAAATATACCTACTGAATACATAACCTCCTGTGTGTTGGGAATAAAATTAATTGTTGTCTCATATTGCCTATCTGTATTCTTAATTGTAATTTTGTTCTCGCCGGTATCGACCTCGGTTGGGGACATCGGTGTTTGACCTATCCTGATATTGTTTACCAACACCTCAGCGGTGCCATAGGAAGAATCGGCTTCCAGGAGGGCTTTACTCTTTACGTTGTCCAGGTTTTTAACGACCAGGATACCGAAAAAAACCACCAGTCCCATTCCTATAATTCCTATTAAATAAGGGAGAAAACTTACGAACGGGTTATTTTTAGATCTTATTGTGGAAACTGCCATAATTGTATATAAGTTATCATTACGATGGTAAAATATCAATGCGCTACGGCCTGGTCGCCAAGTGGTAAGGCAAGGGTCTGCAAAACCCTTACTCGGGGGTTCGATTCCCCCCCAGGCCTCCATTTTAATGTTACAATAACGCCATGACTACGCGGGAACTCCTGGAGAAATATTTAAAATACTACACAGACCGGGGACATAAACAAATCCCTAATGTGTCGTTAATTCCCGAAGGGGATTCCACATTACTATTTGTAAATTCAGGCATGTTCCCTTTAGTACCGTATTTATCTGGTGAAAAACATCCTTTGGGAAATCGCTTACTAAATGTTCAACGCTCCTTACGTTTTGAAGACATCGATGACGTTGGAGACAATCGTCACACTATTGCTTTTCACATGATTGGTAATTGGAGTCTAGGTGATTATTTTAAAAAAGAGCAAATTCCATGGGTTTACGAGTTTTTAATTAATGACCTTAAGCTAGATCCTAATCGTTTGTTTGCCACTGTTTTTGAGGGCGATAAATTCGCGCCGAAAGATGAAGAATCTATTGGGCATATAAAAGCCGTATTTAAAAAATACAAAATCGATGCTAAAGAGGGAGAACGCATTTTTCCGTGCGGACGTAAAAGCAACTGGTGGCAGAGAGGTGAAGCCGTCGGTGAACTGGGCGGACCCGATAGTGAAATATTTTATTATTTACCAAATGATAACAACTGGAAAGGTAAATCTCCCGAGACGCATGACAATGAGTTTTTGGAAATTGGCAATTCTGTCTTTATGCAGTATCGACGTACCACTAATGGGTGGGAAGAGTTGCCACAAAAGAACGTAGATTTTGGCGGCGGCTTGGAAAGGATAGCTTTGGTCGTTCAGGGAAAAGAAGATATTTTTGAAACGGATAGTTTTTGGCCGATTATTAAAAAAGTTGAAGAAATTACAAAAAGCGATTATTACTCGGCTTCGGACACTCAAAAATACATGCGTATATTGGCAGACCATATGCGGGCCGCCTGTTTGTTAATCATGGATGGCGTTACACCGTCAAATAAAGATCAAGGATACATATTACGAAGACTTTTAAGAAAAATGTTTAGGACCGGAAAACATTTAGGTGTTTCAGCCAATTTGGTGTGGCAATTAGTACCGGAAGTAACAACAGTTTTGGGTTGGTTATATCCGCAGCTAAGAGAAAACGAAGAACATACCATTACTCTAATTAAAGCCGAAGAAGAAAAATTTTCGAGAGTGTTAAAAAGCGGAGAAAAAGAAGCGGAACGTGTAATTAACAAAAAAATCATGTCATGGGAAGAAAAAGATAATGTAAATGAAATAGCCAAGATTGCGTTCGATTTGTTCCAATCAATTGGGTATCCGCTTGAGTTGTTTTACGAAGATTTAAAAGATAATGGTATTGAAATAAGCTATCTTAAATTACAAAAAGAGTTTGAGCGAATATACGAAGAGCATCAAAGTCAATCCAGATCCGGTGCGGAAGGCAAATTTAAAGGAGGTTTGGCGGATCACAGTGACACTGTCGTTAAGTATCATACCACCACACATTTATTGCAAAGAGCATTAAAAAACACATTAGGTGATCACGTAAGACAGCTGGGAAGCAATATTACAAATGAGAGGCTTCGATTTGATTTTCCGAATCCCGGAAAACTTACCGAGGAAGAATTACATAAAGTAGAAGAAATTGTTAACAGCTTTGTAGCAGATTCAATACCGGTAAATTACACTTTTATGCCTAAAGCTGAAGCGGAAAAATCCGGTGCGCTTTTTATTAAAGGTGAATCTTATCCGGATGAGGTAAAAGTTTATTACATTGGTGAATCCTTGGAAAATGCTGTTAGTAAAGAGTTTTGCGGGGGTCCTCACGTTTCGAGCACCGCTGAATTACTGCCTATAGAGATATATAAACAGGAAATTATAGGCGACGGCAAAGTAAGAGTATATGCGAGGTTTAAATAACGCCTTTTGTTCTGGTCTTCATGTCCTATAGCAATTGACTTATCTGATTAAATAACCTATAATAACCACATACTCGTCATTTGTACCATACTAAAAACCTCTACTTCAGTATCCTTTAAAAAAATACCGGAGTATGGGATTTTGGTATGATGCTTTTGGCGGAAAGCACCATTTAAAACTTAAAACCTTAGTCCTGAGTAGCGGCGTTAGGCCTGATAAGCTCGTGGACAAAAGGTTAACCAGACAAAGATGTCGAAAGGACATAGGAAACAATGGAACTCAAGTTGTGGGATTACTACAAAAACGAACTCAAATCCGCTGCGACAATGTGCGTTCTGGTCGTGGTACTTATTGCAATTTTGAAATTCCTGCACTGGTCCACGGTCGAAACGATTATGGGCTCGGAAGGAGGTTTCTGGGATTGGGTTCTGCGTGTCGAACAAGGAATTTCTGCGTTGCTGGTTATTGCACTAGGGTATGTTCTTTTCGTTACCCCGTATCAGAGGTACAAAGAACATCGCAACTCTGTTCGTGCCGCGGCAATGGCAACTCACTGGGAGGGCGCATTGACTAAGGTGATGCGGGATTTCGGAAAGACTTTAAAAGACGGTAACGAATTGAGTATCGACAATTCCGCAAAGATCCTCTTAAAAGAAATCCAAATCCAGTGTACATTTGGAGGTAGACGCATTCGCGAGATGCAAACGAAACTGGAGGGGATTTGCGAGGGTATCCTGGTAGATTTGCCCAAGGAGTTTGCCGAAAAAATCGAACTCCAGTTAATCGTCGATCCGGAAGATTTGTACGAATACCTCCAATTGAAAGTCGGGGGCAGGGTGTACAAGCGGTCATTGTGCTCGGTCGCGTAACTCAACTTATCGGTATTAGGTTTGGTTTTTATAGTTTTATTGGTAACAAGCAGTTGTACTTTCCCCGCCAGGAAATGCAGCTGCTTTTTTTATTCTGTTAAAAATCCACATGCAAACTTAATAGTAATTTCATGTGAACTATGCGAGAATACCTCTGATA
>JAAZNL010000049.1 GCA_012798315.1 candidate division WWE3 bacterium
AAACTTGCGTCGCCCATAAGACGATCCATTACAGCACTTTCTCTCTTTATTTTGGAAGCTTTTGATACTTTAGCCATGAGTAATAATTATGCCTTTTTTGAAATATTTACGGGGAAAAACGCCAAAAAATACATATAAAACATCGCTTTTCCCAAGCGTAGGGATTATAAACAAAAATAAAGGGCAAAACAATCTTTATTTGCCGTAACCTAGAGTAAATGCTATGGCGAGCGCGGCTGAAAAATCAGCATGTGTTTACTTCTTTTCCTTGATGTATATATAATTAAATGGATGACGTCAAAATCACTTGAAAAAACGCAAGATAAAATAGCAGATTTACAAGAAACCGAAAGAGATTTCGGCCAAGAAAAAGATAACGCGGACGAGCAGATTCAAAAACTCCAAAAATATCTCCAAGATGCTACCCATGAAAAAGAGAATGCAAAAACAAGAGAGTTGGCTGATTTTTATTCTCACATAGAGGAAATTAACAAAAAAGAGATTGAGCGGCTGCAGAAACTTAGCCAAAACATTCAAGACGAAGGCGATAGTGTTGAAACAAAAAAACTTGCCGATGCCTATTCCCTAGTCGAAGAAATTGAAAAAAACGCAAAAATCCCAAACCACGAAATAATTAAAGACATTTATCGTTTGAGCAAAAATCCCGACGCCTTGAAAATTTGCACTGAATTAACAGAAAAAGCGTTCGAGGATTTAGAAATTGAGAATTTGGATATTTCAGATCGGAAAAAAGTACGATATTTGGAAAATGTGGCTGACATTAGGAATATTGAAACTACTGAACAGCCACAGATCTTTATCAAACCAATACAAAAAGAGGAAAAGAGTTTTTGGGGAACGTCGTACAAACCAAAAAGGTTCGGTTTTACCGATGAGGTGCTGGTAGTAGTCAGATTGAATAACGGAGAAACTCCTGACGAAAATACTTTTGTCGAGGTTGTAGCGAAAACAGAAATAAAAGACGGAAAAGTAACACTAAAAATGGGTAAAGAAGACAAGCTTTTATCCAGAATTGAAACGGAAAAAGAATACACGCAGGGAATAGACAGCGGCAACGGAATAGATAACATAGCTAGGCGCGGCGGCTTAACCTACGATGGGTATGCCGAAGGATATAAAAAAGAGCATAAGGAATCGCTGATTAATTACCACAAACGAAGAGACAAAAATCTGGAAATAAATCCCGAATATACCGCTTCTAAACAGGAACGGGAAGAGTTCATAGAATCTATATCAGAAAGATATACAGCACAATTAGAAGCAGCGCAGCAAATACGGGAAGAGATATTTAATAAGGCTAAAGAAAGGCTAGATAAACAAAGAATGGATCAGGAAGAACTATTTAACAGTGCCACCTTTTTAACTTTAATGGGCATGGTCAATAATTTTATGATTGAAGACTCCAAACTAATCGCGGCTAATGAAAAACCGATACACGCTAGGAGTATTGAAAGCTTAATATCAAGTACCCGCAAACTTTATCCGGATCACGGGGATGCTTTAATTGAAAGGTTTTTTAGGTTTTAATAAATATGGATACACAAACGAAACAAGCATACGCGGATTTAATAAATCTAATAAATATTGACCCGGATATGAAAACGCCAATAGTTGATTTTATACTCTCGTATGAAGGAAAAAATGCGGAAGAATATAAACTGTTGATAGTGTCGTTGGTCTTTATTCTTAATAAGTTTAGTGAGCTGGAAATTAAAGCCGCCGCGTTCGATGCTATATCTGAAAGCAATGAAGACTACAAAGCTGAATTAGCGGCACTGAAAGAAGAATACAATGATTTTGTTAATAACAAAACAATACCATCACGCCCTAAAATCAACGCTGATAAAAACTCTGACTAAGATCTTGTGAGTTTCCAAAACACCGGCCGAACATAAACACAAAATCCCGGCGACGACCATTCAAGTGCGGTGCACGGACGACGGAGTCGTCACCAGCACGAGGGCGGAGACGGTTATAAACACAAAATCCCGGCGACGACCTATTTTCCCAGGTATTCTACCAAGTATCTTCGGCGCGGATGTGTTTAACTTCTCTGTTCGGAATGGAAAGAGGTGGGACCACATCGCTATCATCACCGGGATTTTATGCACGAGACTACTTAAAACAGGATGCTCGTTTTTCCCGAAAAGGACGTTTGCACGTCAGAAAACCGTAAGGTTTTCATTATATTTATTTTTCAATCAGCAAAACTCGCGGATGCAAGGATCACTAAAAACTGAATAGAAGACTAAAGGAAGAAGGTGTTGGTTTATACCACCACTTCTTCTTTTCCGTCACCACCTTTCGGCGGCGCCGTAAAATAACACGACGTGCATAACTCTATCCTAAGACAAAATTCAGAAAAGATGCGCAAACATTAGTACTGCTTGGCTGAATACATTACTGTACTTACACCTGCAGCCTA
>JAAZNL010000050.1 GCA_012798315.1 candidate division WWE3 bacterium
CGTGCCGAACACATCGTAACCATTGAAGACCCAATTGAATACGTATTTACAAATAAAATGTCGATTATTGAACAACGTGAAATGTATTTAGATACACACTCTTGGGATATAGCGTTACGTTCCGCGTTACGTCAGGATCCGAATATCGTGTTTGTTGGCGAAATGCGCGACATGGAAACGATTTCTGCCGCACTTCAAATATCGGAGACAGGCCATTTGGTGTTTGCAACGCTGCACACAAATTCTGCTTCTCAGACTGTTGAACGTATAATCGCCTCTTTTCCTGAAAGCAAACGCTCGGAAGTTCGTGTTCAGCTCGCCCAAGTTATTGAAGTGGTATTGTCTCAACGTTTACTACCTTCAGATAAAAAAGGAATGGTTCCCGCAATAGAGATAATGTTGGGAAGTGACGCAGTTAAAAATATTATTCGTGAAGGCAAAACTTTTTTGCTGGACAATGTAATCAATACGAATTCCCAGATAGGTATGGTGAGCTTAGAAAGAAGTTTAGCTTCTATTGTAATGAGAGGTGATGTGCCGTTTGAATTGGCATTAAAATACACCCAAAAACCCGATGAACTAAAAAGATTAATTAACATGAAGAAATGATTTTTGGAAAAAGAGAGTTTTGGAAAAATAATTAATGGCTATTTTTAAATATACAGCTAAAGATTATGGCGGTGCTACGAGATCAGGCACAGTCGATGCCCGTACAAAAGAGCTGGCATTGAATCTTTTAAAAACCCAAGGTCTATACGTAGTAGGCCTTGAGGAGAAAAAGGAAAATCTATTAGAAGAAATTTTGAATTTCCGGGGAGTGCCTACCGGAGACGTGGTTTCATTTACCAGACAGTTTTCTACTATGATTTCCGCGGGCCTGCCGGTTGCCAGAGCAATGGAAGTCCTTGCTAATCAAACTCAAAACAGTGTTTTTAGAAAAATACTTTTAGACGTGCTTCGCTCAATTGAAGGTGGCTCTGCTTTGTCCTCTGCAATGGGGCGTTACCCCAGTGTTTTTCCAGAAACTTATCAGGCACTTGTGAGAGCAGGAGAATCTTCAGGTAAATTGGACGACATATTAAAGAGACTTGCTACAACAATGGAAGCGGATCGTGAATTAACCTCTAAATTCAAGGCAGCCATGGTCTACCCTATTATAATTTTGTTTGCCATGCTGGGCGTGTTCGTAATTTTAATGGTTTTCGTTATACCTAAGCTTGCTGATATGTACAAAAGTATGAATGTACCACTTCCGGCCGTAACGCAAGCAATGATAGACGTATCTGATTTTATGGTTAAAAACAAACTGATTTTAGCAATATTAACTGTTGCCGGAGGTTTACTTCTTCGTTACGCTCTTAAAACACCCCAGGGCAAGTACATTACAACTGAGATTTCGTTTAGAATTCCAGTTTTTGGCGCAATAAATCGTCAAAAAGATTTAGCGCAGTTTACTCGTACTTTAGCCTTGCTTATGAACGCAGCAATACCTATTGTTGAAGCCCTCAGTATTGTTTCAGCCGTTGTTTCCAGTAACGCGTTTAGAAAAGCGGCTGCGGAATCAGCAAAAATGGTAGAAAAAGGAACTGCGCTATCCCAATGTTTTAAAGGAAATAACGTGTTCCCACCGGTCGTAGGTCAGATGGCAAGTGTGGGAGAAGAAACAGGAAAAATGGATGAAGTACTAGATCGTTTGGCTAATTACTACGACGGTGAGATAGACCATATGATTAAGGGTTTAACCTCGGCTTTAGAGCCAATAATATTGGTTATGCTTGGTACTATGGTAGGTTTCCTAATAGTTTCGATCATTACACCTATATATAAAATTACAAGTTCAATATAAAGGAAGGGGGTGACACGCATGACGAAGACAAAAAATCAAAAAGGTTTCACGTTAGTAGAACTTTTGGTCGTTATTGCAATTATTGCAGTTTTAGCAGGTGCTCTATTAATAGCTATTAACCCGCAGGCAATGGTAAGAAAAGGTAGAGATGCCCGAAGACTTGATGACTTTGATAACTTAATGAAGGCTATCAACTTAGCATTAGCTGAAGGTGAAATAGCATTAGCAGACACAACAGCATGTGCTACATGTAACAGTAATGCAGGCACAAGAGCCGTAGATGGCACAGGATATGTTAGATTTACTATTCCTGCCTTAAAGACAGGTTTAGTAAAATATGTCCCTACCCTGCCTGAGGACCCTGTAAACGCAACTGTACCAATAGCAGGAGTTGATACAAATGTTTGGTATACCTATGCTTCAGATGGGACCAACTTTGAATTAAATGCTGTTTTGGAAAGTGCTGATTACGCAGAAAAAATGCAAAATGACGGCGGTGAAGACCCTGCTTTATATGAAGTAGGAACATCACTTAGTTTATTGTAAATTTTTCTCTAGGTTAATTCAGAAATTTGAGGCGGCGCTATGCGCCGCCTCTTATATGTATTAGAATATACCTATGAGTTATGAAATTTACTTCTATACATTGCTTTTTGTAGCCGGCCTGTTTTTTTGATCTTTTATAAATTTAGTTTCGGACCGTGTAGTTAAGAAGCAAAAAATCGTTTTTGACCGCTCTAAGTGTGATTTTTGCGGCAAAACACTAAATGTACTAAACCTAATTCCTGTATTTTCTTTTATATTTCAACGTGGCAAATGTGCTTCGTGCGGCAGAAAGCTTTCTTATTTTTACCCTATGTCCGAAATAATGACAGGTTTAAGCTTTGTAATTGCCGGAATTCACAGTAATGTTTTTACGAATTTTACAATTGTCAATGCGTTGCTTTTTGTTTATTTAGCCGGCGCCTTATGTTTTTTAATAATCTTATTCTTAACGGATGCCAAATATCAGTTAATCCCAGATAAAGTTGTGTACACCGGTATTTTCTTTGTACTGTTTTCACTGATCATTATTTATGCAGTAGATTTGTACGTTTATCGTCAGGAACTGCTTTCGGATTCCTTTGGTAAATACCTTTATCAGGCAGGGTTTTGGAATCAGGCTCTTGTAGGTTATATGAAAAACATAATTTTCCTGTTGGGGAGTTCTTTTGTGATATCTTTGTTCTTTTTTGCTTTAATTTGGATAACGAAAGGGCGTGGCATGGGAGGCGGAGACGTAAAATTGGGGTTTTTAATCGGACTTTTTAACGGGCTTCCTTTAAATTTTGTAGCAATATTTTTGGGATTTTTGCTGGGAGCAGTATACAGCGTAGTTCTTGTGGTATTAAGAAAGAAGTCTTTACGGGATACAATAGCCTTTGGCCCGTTTTTAATTTTGGGTTCTGTAATTGCATTTTTATGGGGACAAGAACTGGTTAATTGGTATATAGGCGTAATTAGATAATTTGGGATTTTGGAAGAGTGAACCAAAAAGTAGATCCTTTGTTTATTCCTTCGGAAAATCCGCCTACCGTGCCGCCCATACCTTCGACATAAAGTTTTACAATATACAAACCTAATCCCGTTCCGCCGGTTTCGGCTACAGTCTGATACGAATTGTCCAACCGCCCGAACTTATGGAATAAATTTTTTTGGTCGTACGCATCAATTCCAGCCCCTGTATCTTTTACCATTACTTTTACAAAGTCCGGTTCTTCATCAAACGAAATAGTTATTCCCCCACTTCGGGTAAATTTAACCGAATTTCCGACAAGATTCATTATTATTTCTCCTGTTTTCCCTTTGTCGGAGTTTACAAAGTATTCCTTACCGTTATCTTCTATATTAAGGAATATGCCTCTTTCCTGAACTTTAATCATTAGGTCACTCGAATACTCTTTTATAGTTTCAACAAGTGGTATTTTTCTAAGATCAAATTCCACTCTTCCCTGCTCCAGCCTGGATATGCTAAGCGTATCGTTTATTAAATCGATCATGCGTTGGGTAGCGTTGCTGGCTTTTAAAAGATATTCAAGTTGTTTTGTGTTTAGATCCCCTGCCTTTTTGGCAGTAAGCATCCATAAATAACTTTTTATTATTGTCATTGGAGTACGAAGTTCGTGCGATGCTACCGATATAAAGTCATCTTTAGCCTGTTCTAATTGCTTCTCGTTTGTAATGTCGGTGAGAGTTATCAGGCATTCGCGTTGTCCTGATTCACTTGTAACCATTACGCTGTTAAAGTTTATAAAAAATTTTTTCTCGCCTGATCTTATAATTAAGCCTGAGATGTTGGTTTTGGTTTCTATAAAGCAGTGCGCCTTAATATCAAAAGGAGTATCGTCAAAATTGAAAAGTTGAAGGGCTAAATCCACATCCTGATTAATAATCTCTTTATAGATTTTTCCCGTTATGTGTTCTGCGGCGTTATTAAAAATGGTGATTTTATAGTTAGAATCAACAACAACAACCGCTTCGGATACACTATAAAGCAGCTGCTCCATTCTTTTACGCTCGTATAGAAGTTCCAGGTTCTTCTGATAGAGTTTCTCAGTTAGACTTTGGGGCGTGTCTATCATTGTTGAATTAATTATACATAGATCTACCAGCAAATATGAAGATAGTGTTATACTCGCGCTATGAATTGGTTTTTCTTTTGCGCATTGTCTGTATTTGCTTTAGCCGCGGCCGAGCTTACACAGCAATATTTGCTAAACAAAAAAGACCGTGAAATAGACGAAAGAGTTAGCGGTTTTCTTACTTTCTTTATTCCTGCCTGTTTAATGGCACCGTATGTTTTTATTTATTATAGAACTGAGTTATTTTTACTTTTACAGCCAAACATGCTGCCTTATTTTCTTGGTGCGTGTATAGCTGGAGCCTTTGGAACTACTTTTTACTTGCGCAGTTTTAAAGTTGAAAGCATCAGTTATTCTGTCATTCTTGTTTCATCGTCCGCAATATTTTCTACAATTCTCGGAATATTAGTATTCCATGAGGCTTCCAATTTTCTTAAATTCTCAGGTATTTTTCTGATATTGCTTGCGATTTTTTTATCCAACGTAAAAAACGAAAAATTCCAAAAAGCAAGTTTATGGGGTTTGGCCGCTGGCTTTTTTTACGGGACTATGTACGTATTTGACAAATACTTGGTGCTGGAAGTAGACCCATTTGTATACATATTTTGGTCTTTTTTATTCACATCTTGTTTCTTGTTTTTACGAAAACCCGCTTATATATTTGGGAAAATTGCTACTTTGCGGTTATTAGACATAAGAAATATCTTTCTTTCCGGCATTGCGTATCTAATTTATAATCTTTTTACCTTTTTATCCTATATTTATGGTGGTGAGGTAGGCAAGGTAGATGCTATAAATAATTCACAAATTTTCTTAATAATTTTGTTTGAAATAGCTATATTAAAGCAGAAACAAAACGTGTTCCGAAAGCTCGGTAGTTTCTTGCTCGCAATAATTGGAATATACATATTAAGTAGTTATTAAGACTGATTTTATTTTTACCCTTGACAAATTAACTCCTGACTTTATCCTTTTATATACAGGTTAGTTTTTATGAACAAAAAATTATTTTTTGTAACAATAGCCTTTTTTGTTTATACAATATGGTGGTTAACTCTACAGTTTGGTGTTCAGGACGAATCTCTTTTACGTGACTATTTTGCGGATTCTTACGGTGTTTTGGCCGGCATCGGAGGCATCTACGGTTTAATAATTTCGGCCAAATACTCCGGTTTTAAAAGCAAAGTCGGCAAATCAATAATATTTTTTTCTGCGGGCCTCTTAAGTCAATGCTTTGGACAACTGTATTATTCCGCTATTTATTACGTTTATGGCTTGGAGAATGCTTATCCTTCTTATGGTGAGGTTTTCTATTTAGCCACAATTCCTTTTTACATCTACGCTATTATTCTAATGGCGCAAGCTTCCGGTGCTACATTTTCTCTTAAGAACATGGGTAATAAACTTTGGGCAGTAGCGTTTCCAATATTTATGCTTTGTACATCTTATTTTTTCTTTCTAAAGGAATACGATTTTGAAGGAGTCCCGTTTATAAATGCATTCTTAGACTTTTTCTATCCCCTTGGGCAGGCATTATTTGTTTCGCTCGCGTTACTTACGCTATTTTTAGTTAAAGATTTACTAGGTGGCGTTATGAAAACTAAAGTCGTCTTAATATTGATTTCACTGGTTTTTCAGTATGCTGCCGATAGTACCTTTATTTACGAAAATTCAAACGAAATTTGGATGCCCGGTGGTCTAAGCGATTTACTCTTTGTTATATCCTATTTTGTTATGACTATAGCTTTAATTAAATTCGAGACAGTTTTTGAGGATATCAAGAAAACCAACTTGACCTCATAGTTTTAAAATGAAAACAGAAGAAATAGTAATAGCCATAATAAGAGAACAAAGTCAAATAATCGGAGAAACGTTGGCTATTTCGGTTGCGCAAAGTTCCGGTGTTTTGCATTCCAGCTCTTCCCTAGATGACATTAGAATTACAAATCCGGACAGTACGTATGTGCTCGACTCCCTGGTGGGTTCCTATGAAAAACTGTTTGGGAAGGCTTCCGTTGAAGTCTGTCAGAATGTAATTAAACGTTATATAAAGGTTGATTAACATAATATCCCTTAACGAGTATCACAGCTAAAAACAACTATGGGATAATGGTCTTTGTTTGTATGATTACGAGTATAAATAAAAATGAAATAGCAGATTTGTGGAATAGATTGGCTGAAAGGTTTAATACACATTTGCCACTGGGGAAAATTCACCCCGACGCAGCTGTAAATATACATGTCGGTTGGCCAGTGTTGTTTCAACAAATAGAATATCAGGCCAAGTTTTTGGGTGTAAAAAAATGTAAAATATTGGATTTTGGTTGTGGCGCCGGAGAGTTTATTAAAAGACTTCACAAAAAAGGCCATTCCGTCGTGGGAATCGATCACTCTGAAAATATGCTGTTTGCTGCCAGAAAATTTTTGCCTAAGAATATTGAGCTGGTCCACGGAAATCATGAATCCCCTATTTTTGACGACCCCAAATATCATGAAGGTTTTGATATTATTACCGCGGTTCATTCTTTAGAATGGATTGAAGATATAGAAACTACTTTTAACAATTTTGCAAAAGTTCTGCGAAAAGGTGGCATAGTACTTTTTGCCGTTTTTCCTAAAAGCCATATAGTAGATTCAATAAAAATAAAAGATCTGTTTGAAGATTTTGATTCACCCACCGATCCTACAGTAGGTTACGCGAATTTTAGCGGAGTTCGTGTTCCTGTATACATTAGAGATGCTTCTTTTTTTGATAAATATTTTGAGGGTAATGGTTTTCAGAAAATTTTAGAGGTTTATCCGCCATACCCTAAGTATTTTTTTAGAGAATACAACTGGTCCGGTTCTAAAGAACCAGAAATGATGATTCTTTCGTATAGAAAACTTTAGTTCTTTTTTGAAATTTTATATTTTTTCAGATAGTAGGCCGGATGATACCCGGACTTTGTTTCACGCAGACCCGGCAATCCAGCGTCTTGCTGTATATTTATAAAATCAATTCCCCGGCTGGCTAACTCTTTTTCGGTAGCATATTCGCAGTAAAGAGAACAATACTTTAAATCGTTAATTGATTTTCCGAAGTGCCCCATTGCCCATTTTTCATTTAATAGTTCATTTAAAGTAAAACCTACAAGCTTGTCATTAATATAAATTCCTACAGCCAAACTGTTAATTTTATCCGAAATATTAATAAAACTATTAATAGATACAAAATCCTCGTCGATTTTCGCTTTAGAAAAGTCTTTTGACATGCCCCACGTGCTGTTTAAATTTATTATTGTTTCTATTTGATCCCTGTTCGATAGATCTATGATTTTTGTTTCTAAGTTGGTATTAGAGTTTATAAATTTGTTGATCTTTTTTCGGATATTTTTATCCGAAAGTTTTGTAAATTCATGAGTGTTTATAATATAGTCAAAGCTGTCTTTATCTTCCTGTATTTCAAAAGTGTCAGGATTTTCTATGGAATTAATACAAACTTCGGGAGTCATAGATAAGACTTCAATTCCCTCTTGGAATAAAGTGTTTATGGAATTGTCTATTTGGGTCGTTCCCAAAATGGAATATACGTAACCTTCATTTAAATAATCTTTAATTTTTATAACGAGATTGTTATTTAGAAAAGAAAAGGAGTTATCCCGGTTAGCGTTCCAACATATAAGACTTGTCGCATTAAAATCCGAAAACGGTGGAAAGCCGTTTGTAAAGCCAGTAATAGTATTAATGTCAGTTAACTGGATCTTTTTAAATTCCGGAAAGATCGGAGATTCCATATATGACATTCTACCATGTATTAATGGTAGCTTTTGGCACAATTGTGATATAAAATAAGACCATGAGCGACAAACTTGTATTAATAATAGAAGACGAACACGATTTAAGATTTGTGTATACAGAAATGCTGACCGATGCGGGTTTTAAGGTAGAAGGTGCCAGCGATGGCCAGGAAGGTTCTCAGAAAATTGCATCGCTGCCCTGGAATTTGCTTCTACTTGATATTATGCTTCCCGGTAAAGATGGTTTAAAAATTCTTAAAGATTTTCGTGAACATCCTGAGTTAAAAAAAGGACCGGTAATTACATTAACAAATCTAAATAGCGAACAAATTGTACGTGAATGCATGGCTTCCGGAGCTGATGGCTATTTAATTAAGTCCGAAATCACGCCTGATAAAATTGTTCAGGAAGTTCAGTCTTTTTTGAATAAGTAAATACCCCAGGTTACAAGACCTATAAAATTTGATAGAATCGTCTTATCAATCACTCAATAAGAAATGAATGAGGAGGGCGTAGATGAGAAAGTCCAAGTCCGGTACGTTGGTACCAGTATGGGTTTGGCTGAGCCTGGTTGTCGTTGCGGCGTTGATCGTGGCAGTGTATCCCCCGTTATTTGGGCAACAGCCCAACTTACCAAACGGGATATTTGCTCCCCGAGAAGCCGAAACGGCGATCCCGCTCCCGTCGTCAACAGTCGCTCCGGCTTTAACGGCCACAAGCACTGTTGTTCCAACTGTTACACCTTCTGCTACCCCAACGCAGACTCCGACAAGCACGGTCACGTTTACCCCCACGGCCACCCCGTATGTGTTTACGGACACTATCGAGGATGCGTGGTACATTGCGGATCTGATTGGCGAGCCAGTGGTGACAAGTTCAAAGTGCCAAAGACCCCCGTACAGTAACCCGGCGTATACTCTTAGCAACGGAGAATGCTTCATGAACTTTGGAGAACACGAAGACTCCGAAGTACTTTCCGGCCCGTACTACCTGGGGCTGTTCCATGAAATGAATTCCCGACTTGAAGTAGTTTCGGTTCGTTTCTACGTGTTCAGCCATGATACAAGCTACGAGCACGCTATAAACTTCGGGGAGTTTCATCGGTACATTTGGGGTGCTCAAGCAGTAAGAGCAAAAAACAGCAACTGGGTGGGTGTGGTTTTTGCTTGGGATATTACTCCTGAAGCGATCCAGAAGCTTGCCGAGTTGGGCCGTGTATTCGATGGGGACTTTTGGTATGTTGTTAAGTGAGCGAGGCCTAAGGGATGCCAAGTTAATTTTTTTTGGCATCCCTCCTTTTTTTGATTCTAATTGACAATGCCTTCTGCGCCAATTACGATTTATATAGTGAATTATAAAGGGAGAAAAAGTATTTTATATGCCGTAATCGTGATTTTATTGATAGTTGGTGTTTTGATTTTTATACTTCCACGTATACCCAAAAAGTTTCAAATTTCTACAAATAAAAATTCTCAAATAGAAACATCTAAATCTTCGCCTTTTGCATCATTTACAGAGACACCTGATTCTGCAAATACAAAAACCGACATAATTTACACCAAAGAATTTACTCAAAACCTTAAAGATAAAGCTTTGAAAATGTCGGGAATGATAGCTCTCCCTGATTTTGTAGATTCCCTTGATGATTGGAAAGGCATTCTTAAGTCTGGTCAACATTTGGCTAAGGTGGAATGCCTCACAGGCAATTTGAAACTTTGCAATTTAGATTTTATTGCAAGTAGCATTCCGGACTTTACCTCAAAATATTACTCTGAAGTAAGTTTGACCCGCACATGTCCCTTGGTGGGTACGGTATATTTGGTTGACGATAGGGTTCTATCTTACAGTGATACTGTCTCGTTGGAATCATATTTGGATAGATCTATAAAACTTATAGCTACTTTTGATACAAATGAAAATCCTTTCAAACAAGATAGTCTGCCCAAGGCAGTGGAATGCATATATTATGTTAAATAAATATAAACACCTCATTATTATCACATTAATTTTTGTTTTGAGCGGTAAAGCTCTCGCATTGTGTCAGCGGACAAGCGAGCCAACTTGTGGACTCGACCCGGATACGAATGAAGGATGGTGCGAACCCTTGTCGGGTGGAGGTAGCTGGATTACCTGGGGATACGCCTGTTACTGGGCCCCTTACTCGGGAGAAACTAATTGGTGTTGCCACTCCTACCGTTGCGACACCTCTTGTTATACACCCCCTCCCCCTCCCCCATCATGCAGCACGAGCGACCCTAACACCGCCACTTTGGTCTCTCCGGCAAATGGATCGAGGTTAACCAGTTCAAATACCGTTTTACTTGATTGGGATCCTATATCCGGTTGGGGTGAAGTTTGCGAAGAGTCGGCTAATCATCAATACAAATTGTATGTAAACGAAGTTTTAACAGCAACCTATGATACCAGCACCACCTCGCATTCTTTTACGGGAACATGGGGTTCGACTTATACCTGGAGAGTGGTAACGGATAATGGCCCAGAGGACGCAACTTCTCCGACATGGTCATTTACTTTTGGTGCTGCTGCCCCTGTAATAGGCAGAGTATTTGAAGATATAGACGGTAATGGCGGATATTCGGGCCCGACCGAAGCATGGTCATACAATCCTCCTCCGGCGGCAGGTTGTGCTTCGTTTTTAGATAATGATATACAAATGCGTTCTCCGGCCGGTAATTTAACCAACAGGCTTGCCGGATGGGGCTGTAACGGTGGTGGCGCATACTATTATACAACTCCATTTACAATCCCTGGTCCACCTACTACATTGACTAATGTACAAATTGAGTTCATTTCTCCGGATCCGATTATTTACCCCAGCTCCCAGGTGAATTGGAGTTACTCAAGATGCACAGTTGCGGGTACTTGTAACGCCACTGGGCCAATAACCGGAACCAACACAAATATTGCAAATATACAGATTTCTGCGGTAAATGGTGATGCAACGAATCATTTGCAATGGCAGGTTAAAAAAAATCGCCCACCCACAGCTACAATTACTGCAGTACCCACAAGTCCCTTGTATAGTGGCCATACAATGAATTCTGCACTCGGGCAACCTGTATCCATTTTTCCGGTGGGGAGCACGCAAACGTTAACGGCAACCGCCAGAGAAACGCAAGCTTCAGGGCCATGGCGTTTACAAGTTGCCCGACGGCCATTTGACCCGATAACACGTATTTCACCAACAGATGCGGCTAGCTTTGTTGTGTTGGGAACGAATTCAGCTTGTTCCGGATTAACCTGTACAGCCTCATACAATGATGGTTCAATTCAGCCTGGATATTTCAATTATTATCCGGTATCTCAGGATGATGTTTCGGTTTCGTCAGGTGTGGGTCACATAACAAATCAATGTAATGGGCATCCCGGTGTAAATTCAGGTGTTGTTACCGGTTGGGCTGATTGCGATCCTCAATGGGCTGATGGTTACCAGGACGAAGCGGTTGTCTTTGGAGACAGAGTTCCTACATGTGGTGGAATAACCGGGCCAAATTATTTATACGCTTATCCTTTGGGCCAGCCCTATGTTTATTCGGAGAGCGTTGGGTGGTTTAACATGCGGGCATCTGACCTAGACAAAACTGAAGTTAAGCACAGGTGGACACCAAACTGGAGTAACACCGATGGTTTGTATCCCACTATCCGCCAAATTAGAATTTATGCCGCTGCCACTCTTTCTGAAGGAGTCGGTCCCGTTATGCAACTTTGGTTAGGTGATAATGCAAACGGAGGTGTCCGGGGAGTTTCTCCCACCTGGCAAACTACCGTATCTAACGTTTATCCAGCGTATTCTGCTTATACAATAAACGGCACATTTAACAATGTATCGTCAATAGATATAGGATTTCCAAATGATCAGAATCTTAACGGAGATAGAAATTTATATATTCAAAGGATAGAAGTAACTTATGATGTACGTCCGGGTAATACCTTGGTAAAAACTTTGTATCCTTATACAGTTGCGGGTAACGGTGCAGTCTATTACGATAGAGGGGATAAAGTTGCGGCGCCTTATAATAATAACGGAACATGGTTTGATGGTGTTGATTTTACTGAAGTTACACAAGCCGGAGGATCTTTTAGCGGCGTAGCAGCCGGAAACATGGCATGGTCAGGTACTATGAGTTTCCCAATTCCAATAAGATCAAGTGCTACTGGAAACAATCTATCTTTAAACGCTACTCCGATGGGAACGTTCCCCTATTACGATGGTGCTGATTGCTCGGCTTTAGCTATTACAAACGATACCAATCCGACATATACAGTTACGGGAACCGCTTACACCCGAGATGCATCTTTGCAGTGTAATGCCCAGGGGGTGAGTCCGGATAGAATTGAAAATACGGGTGTACAACTGAGGGATATGTCGGGTAATCCGATCCCCGGGTTAACATCAACTACGGATGCTTCCGGAAATTATACGATTTCAAATGTGCCGGTTTTTTACAGACCTGATCCTTTTTGTCCTTCCTGTGGTGCCCGTGCTTGTTTAGATCAAACTGATCCCGATGTTGGCGTGCTAATATCTGCTTGTTATCAAATGGAGCCCCCAACAGCTGTAAATAGTTCCGCATGGGCTGATTCTGCTTTGTGTTCACCTAAAATTTCTACGACCCCACAAATTACAGTTGGATCTACAGCTACCGTTAACTTGGGTTTTGATTATTATCAGAATGAAAAATGGTCCACTGTTTTGGATGGAGATGTATACGCTCCCGGTATTTCATTTGATATCGCGCCTGTTCCGGGTACAAACTTTGCGCCATATTTTATAAACAGAAGAATCGATTTAGGACCCAGCGCGACAATTGGAGGCTTTACATTTGTGGATGATCCTGTTGTAGATTTGGGGACATTAACCAGAGCAAATCTTTCTGAATATGGCGGTTATGCCAGGTCTTTGAGGAATGCGGCAGGAACATATGATTTTAAGGATAAATGGATATCAAACTTTACTCTTGTTTTACCTACCCATAGTCGTGTTGTGGATGGGTATGATCCAAGACTCGGGTTTTCCGGTCAATACGCATTTAATTCGCAAAACATATATGTGTATGACAGAAACGGGTTTATGAACTGGTACAGCGACCCAAGCATTACAAGATACCGTATAAATGGTCCGGATAACATTGCGATTATTTATGTTAAAGGTGATGTTGCCGGCGGTGAAACTCTAAATTTAAACCGCGCGGTACGCACAACCGATATAAACGAAATGTTAGTTTTAGTTACTAATTTGCCTGTAATAATAGATGATACGGTTGATATTGATGAGGGCCTGCTAACAGGGGCCGGATTTAACGTAAATTCTTTAGGTGCGGAATCCGCTCCAAATCAGCTTTCCGAGGGTTATTTGGACTTTGTAATATTAAGTTCTGCTGATATTGAGTTTGATTCACGTTACGATGATACTGTAGATCCTACGATATACGACTTGCCTATAGCTTTGTATGGTTCCCTGATTTCAAAGGATTCCGTATCGTTGAATAGAGATCTATGGCATATATACAACTCTGATTATCCGTCAGAAATGGTAAGGTACTATCCTCGGCTTTTGCCAGAGCTATTGAAAATTGAAACACAAGATCCGGCTATACCTAGTTTTACAGGATTGGGAGTATTCGATATTCAAACAGTATATGAATAAAAAACAGATTTATATAAAAAACGAACAAGGGCAAGCACTTTTATTTGTAGTAGTGGCATTAACTGTTGCAATGGCAATAGGTATGTCAGTTTCTACAAGGACTATATCTTCAGTCCGTCGTTCTACCAGTACAGATACGTCGTCACGTGTCTACTCCGCAGCTGAAGGAGGAATTGAATGGTTTTTGAATCAACCAAGTACGGTGTTAAATGCTTTGTCTGACGGCAATACAAATGGTGGTTCTGAATGCCCCTCCGGAACACAACCACACGAGACTAATGGTGCCGCCTGTGTCATTAACTACTCTTCGGCAACCGGTGACAACGTAAGATCCAGGGCAATTGTAACAATTGCCCCTTTCACATATAACAGCCCTACAGGTTCGCCCAATCATTATTGGTTTTACGTTAACACCGGTGAGGTAAAAGAGGTTGCTCTTGGAGGTTCTTATAATGGTAATATGCGGGTTTGTTGGAGTAGCCAGGATTCGGCAATTACTCCTGACATATATTACAGTTATTACAACAACAATAACGGTATCATACGAAAGTCAATTTTAAAGAATCAAAGTCGCCCTAATGTAAATGTTAGTGAAACTAACCCAGTTACTTTAACAACTACCGCTTCCGGAACCTCTTACCCTACTTTGGATTTTACGGATTGTGCTGTTATTAATATTTCGAACAACAGCGTTATGGGTATTAGGTTTAAAGCCATGTATGCACCTGCTAAAGTTGGAGTGTTTGAAATGGACGACACCCTGCCTGTACAGGGTTACACAATTAGCTCCATAGGCGAACTTTTTGAGAACGAATTAATTAGAACGGTAAAAAAACTAAGGGTATATAGATCTTTTCAATACTTGCCTGCCGTCTTTGATTACGCAATATATTCCGATACAAATCTTGCCATTACCCCTTAATAATTATTATTTTCCTTGACATTGCGGGGTTTAAAACCCATACTTAATGTAGGCAAAAAACAGTACCATCAAAACTTAATTTGCCTGCCCAGGTACTATGTTTTTAACAGAAAAACTACATTGCTACAAACCGAAGGGGGGTGAGAGTTATGATTAGTAAAAAGCACTCACTCTCACAAAGAGGTTTTACCCTTGTTGAACTTTTGATCGTCATCGTCATTATAGGTATATTAGCGGGTGTTGTAATAGGTGTTTTAAATCCTATACAACAACAAAACAGAGCCAGGGACGCCGGTTTACGAGCAAACCTAGATAAAATGGCATTGTCCACAAAAAGTTTGTATGCTTCTTCACCAAGAACTATAAACAGATCACCTACTACAGCGGAGTTTATTGGAGGTATTGCTAATGGTGCAGCAGGTGTTGGTGCTGGCGCAGTCGATTGTCTCGCTGGCGCGAACGCAAACAGTACTACTGCTAATGTAACATGCCACTTTCAACTAACAGGTGTTAATGCACCTAGTGGTACTGGTATTGGATGCGGTGACTTGTACAGAAACACAGGAAACAACCAGTGTAACTTTGTCTACTACAGAACACCTGACACTTTTAGGTTAGAAGTTAGAGGTTTTGCAACTCCGTTTAGAACATTTATCTACGATTACGTGGAAGATCCAAATACGGGGAATGTAACCGAAGGATTCTGGAACTGTGCTGCAGCGCAAGCTGTTGATGCTGCATTGGATGCGGCAGAATGTGTTAGATTAAACAACTAATCTTTGATTAGTATAGTGTGCGGCCCCGCCGTTGGCGGGGCCGCGAGCCGTAATTTTTTAATTTTCTTGTATGCTAAATAAAAAAGGATTTACGCTTGTAGAGTTATTGATAGTTATAATCGTAATGAGTATATTGAGCGGAGTCGTAATATCCGTTGTTAATGTTTCGGGTATGCGCGCCCGTGGTAGGGATTCTCAGAGAAAATCAGATATTTCAAAAATTGCATCAGCTTTAGAATTGTATTACACAGATAACCGTAGTTATCCTATAAGCGCCAACTGGATTAATGCGGGAATATCAACCAGTGTCTTGGCAACAAATTTAGTACCGAATTATATAGATGTAATTCCAAACGATCCGAATTATATTGTAGACGTAGCCACACCTTGTAGCCGAAACGGCGGAGGTTCTGCAGACTTTGATTATAGGTATAACTACCGTACCTCATCAACAGGTTCCCGCTATTTGCTAACAGCTTTAATGGAAAACGCTTCCTCTGATGACGAAAGCAAATGCGCCTCATTAGTAAATTGGACTAGTGCTACATGTGGTGGTGGTGCAGTCGTTTGCGGGTGTACCGCCGGAGATAGTTATACCGGAGCACTCGATTATTGCTACGGTATAGAGAACCCGTTTTAAAAATGACCCGATTATCTTTCCAAAAAGGAGTTACAATCGTCGAAATAATTTTAGTAATTACTGTAATACTGATCCTGCTAACAACTGTATTCGTTTTTACTAACCCCACTTATTTTAGATCTAAATCGCGTGATCAAAAGAGGCTTTCTGATTTACAAACACTAGAACGCATTGTTACCGAATTCCGATTAGACAACGGCGCTTACCCAGACACGGAGTCTGTCACAAGATACAGCAACGTTCTCCCCACAGGACGGACCAATCTTACAGATCCCCGCTCCGGGTGGATTGTCTCTGACTTAATTGAATATAATACGAGACTTCCAATAGATCCTATTAATGACGATACTTATAGATATTCCTACAGACACAATGATGATGTTTTTGAATTAAATACACGCTTAGAAGTATTAAATGATCTGATGAGCCAGGATAACGGTAATGATCCGAATTTGTATGAGAAAGGCTCGGATTTAACCTTAATTTCCCCTTAATCTCCGCCGGGACATTGTGCTAAGATTATTGTGTATGCCATTAAAATCTGCCCAAAATTATGGTTTTACTTTAGTCGAGTTGTTACTGGTAATTACAATAATGCTAATCATGGCAGGCGCCATGATCCCCTCTTTTAACGGTTACCTCAAAAATCAAAGTTTAAAACAAGCCCAGGAGCGATTAAAAAGTGATTTACGATCTGTTCAAAACAAAGCTTTAACGGGTGCGTTGTACGACCGAACTGTATTAGTAGGTGCAGTACAGCAACCGGTTACTCATTGGGGGGTACGTTTTAACAACAATTCTCGTCGGTACGATTTTTTTATAGCTCGGGCCACCAATGCTGCTCAATTTGCTACAGAATGCGCCAATTATGCCTTAGCCGATAGGTTCCAGAATTTTGAAGAACTACCGGAAGAGATGATATTTAAATCCCCCACCGGGTGCTTATATTTCTCTTTTTTGAATGGCGGTATTAGCACTTCAGTTACAACTTCTCCTGTATATTTTGGTTATTCTGCATCCAATGCTGCAGGAAATTGTAGGAGTATGCAGTTTAATCCCTCGGGTCTAGTATTTAATACGAACGTAGGAACATGTCCATAAAACGATTAAATAACAAAGGAATAGGTTTGGTAGAAGTTATCGCAGCTCTTGGAATAACCCTTATGACCATAACGGCTCTTGTTTCCTTGGCACTGTACACAATGCGTACTTCACTTCAAAGTAAGCTTACGCTGGAAGGCTCTAAAATTGCAACCCGGGAAATAGAATTGGTTAGAGCTTATAGAGATCGCAGTGTTACATGGGCAGATTTTTTAACCGGTATAACAAGCACAAACTGTGAGGTAAATCCTGGAAGTGGCCTTTGCCATATGGACGATGTAAATCTTATACCTGTTGCGGCTGCCGGATTAGATACTGTAGATAATCAGTCAGTTACCCGTTCATTTACTGTGGATATTGACCCTTATGGCACAGGCGACACGAATATTGTGTATATTACCGTTACGGTAAGTTGGGAAATAGTTGGGCGTACCCACCAAACAAATTTATATACATATTTAACGAATTGGAGAAATGAATAGTTTTTTGATGTTAAAAAATTCCAAAGGTTTTACACTTGTTGAATTGCTCTTAGTTGTAGCACTTATGGCAATATCTTTTGGAGTAACAAGCGATATTTTAGTTACTTTAATGAGAAGTTTTAATAAGACTACTGTAATTACTGAGATTGAGCAGCAAGCAGGTGTTGTAAGCCAAATGATAGAGAAAGAAATTAGAAACGCAGCGGTAGTTACTAACCCTGGTGGCGACGCCAATATCATACAGTTTGAAGATACTTTGGGTAATATCGCTCGTTATCATTTTCAAGTTTATAATTCGATAGGAACCTTGTACCGTTACCCCTACCCCACTGTACCAGATATGGACACACTCGCCCGTAGACGTACGTATGCGATAACAGGAAACCCAGGATTAACCGCAGGTTTAGTTGGCGGGGTTAATGTTACATGTTCAGGTCCTTGTTTTACTGTAAACGTTGGGAGACCTTCAGTGGTCCAAGTCAACTTTGTCTTTTCGCAGGCTCAGGCTAATCCAAATAGTTCTTATTCCGGACGCATAGAAATCCATAATACAATAGTAGTCCGCAATACTTATTAATGCCTATGAATTACATCAGAAAATTAAATCAAAATGGACAGGTAATTGTTATAGCAACTTTTATAATGGTTTTGGCGTTGGCGATAGGTATTTCGGTATCCAATAGATTTATCAGTGGGATCCGCAATATTTCAGAGGCGGACAACTCATCTAAAGCTTTGTCTATGGCGGAGGCTGCTGTTGAAAAAATTTTGCTTTTTCCCAACTCCACTTTGGAAAGTTATATTACTAACAATAATTGTGGTTCCGACTGCCAGCTGGAAATAATTGATACAACCGGTCAGCGTTTAAGGGCATCTGTTACGTTAAGTTATACAGGTCAATCAACGGATGAGATTTATCCCCTGGAATTGTTAGAAGGTCAAACGGTGGAAGTATTTTTACAGGGATACGCAAGCGGTCAAAATGTATATGTATGCTGGAATACGGATGCGTCCATTGAAGCCCAGTATGTTTATACTCAAAGCGGCGTAACTTTGGTTACGCCTTACGCCGTAAACGCCGCATCCTCTACCCATTCGGAAAACTACTTTTCTACCGCAACATCGCTTTTTGGCTATAACAGTTGCATTACTATTTTGGCTACAAATACACCACAGGCGTTACGTATAAAACCGTATTATAGGGAGACAGAAGTATTTGTTTTGCCTGCCGCCGGATACGGTCTTCCGATTCAGGGTATTCAAATTGAAGCAATAGGGTCAGCTGGCAACGCCCGCCGAAAAGTTACGGTAGTTAAAACAAATTCGTACGTTCCTACTCAGTTTGATTACGTTTTATATCAAAAAAGTGACAGTCAGGCGTTGTCTAATTAGCGTGTCTCATGTAACATATTAGTATGCCCATCTTAGGTTTAGATTTAGGAAGAAACACTATACGTGCTGTCGAGCTCAACAGGAAAAAAGATCAAATAGTTGTTGTTAAGTACAACGCGTATCAAAACCCCAAACTTAATTTAGAATCCGATGCCAAAGACGATGTTGAAATGTACGGCGAGTCTTTAGGTGAATTTATTGCTGATGCGGGATTTTCTACGCCATATGTTGTTACCGGTCTGGATGAAACTTACGTTTACATGCGAATTGTAAAATTGCCTCCCATGAATGATCGTGAACTTAAAAGCTCCATAAACTATGAGGCTGAGCAATACATTCCCCTACCCTTGTCGGAGGTAAATCTTTCGTATCAAAAACTCGATGTTGATTACGCAGATAAAGGTAAAGTTAATATACAGTTGGTAGCCGCTCGTAAAAACATATTAGATAAATATATAAACATAATAAAAAAAGCAAAATTAATTCCCCGTGCAATTGAGCCAGAAACAATAGCTTTAGGGCGCGCCCTTGGGGATACTCCTGAGGCTCCGGCGGGAAGCATTATTGTAGACATGGGTTATTCCCGATCGATAATAATTATTACTTACGCCGGGTTTGTACGATTTACAAGAAGCGTACAGATTGGCGGAGATGTCATGTCCAAATCGATACAGCAAACTCTTGGCCTTGATTACAACCAGGCAGATGAATATAAAAAAGTCTATGGTTTGGATAAAAACCAGGTAGACGGAAAAATATATAACGTACTCAAACCCATATTTGACAACCTTACTGAAGAAATCAGAAGGGCGAGCATTTTCTTCACAAAGCAATATCCCAATGCTAACATTAAACGAGTAATACTTACCGGAGGTACTGCCCAAATGCCAGGATTACTTTTATACATGGCGAATAATTTAGATCTTGAGGTCGAAATTGCGAATCCGTTTAGGTTTGTTTCTGTTGTTCCTAAGGTTTCCACTCCGCCTGCGCCAAAAATTACCGACGAGGCTCCCATTTATTCCACAGCATTTGGTTTAGCTCTAAAGGAAGTTTAAATATGTCACAAAGTGTTAATCTAATTCCGGATCAGGAAGTACAAGAACAGACACAAAAAAAGGTTGTCAAGCTAAGTAGCTTGTTTTCGATACTGGTTCTTGTTGTTACATCCGGTGTTTCTGCTTACTTTATTTACCAAACAACAGATATATCAAAACAGATTAAGTCCGAAGACGATAAAATTACCTCGCTACGTTCTCAAATTCAGTCAATGTCTAGTATGGAAATTACTGCCAGAAACCTGGGAAAAAAATATAACTCTATCAAGCAGTTAATTCAAAATCGTCCGTATTATTCGCTTTTAATGGAAGAGTTTAGAACCCGAAAACCGACTGAAATCTATATTCGTAATTTTACCGTATTAAAAGAAAACAAAATTGCAATTACGGGTCAGGCTCAGACTTATATTACAATTACCACTTTTGGCAATAATCTGTTAGCAAAAGAAATTTCGAATGGAAATCCAAAATTGGCCGGTTTATTTAAAAGTATAATTCTAAATCAGGTGGATTTAAGTCAGGCCGGAACGGTCGATTTCTCGATGACTATCGAATACGATCCGACCAAACTAACATATGCCGAATAAACTAGATATAAAAATAGATACAAGTGCACTAAAAGATACAGTTATGAACTTTATTGTTCCGTTAGTTTGTTTCGGCGTTTCTGCGGGTTTAGTGCTTTTTATTATTTATCCGTCCATTCAAAAAATGCCTCAGTTAAAAAGTGATTTACAGTCAAAGACCTCTTTAAGGATGCAGCTTGATACAAAAGTTGCAAAACTAAACAAATTGACGGATTACAAATCAGTATTAGAAGAAGATTTGGTGCTGTTGGATCGCGTATTGGTGAGCGAAGATAATGTTCCATACTTACTTAACCAGGTTGATAACATTACGCGCGGTGCAGGTTTTACCCTTAGTAAATTAAATTACGGTTTAGGAGGTGCTGCTGATACCGAATCCGGAGATACCGGTGCTGAGTTTGTAGCTGTAAATTTGGGTGTAACCGGAACATATGAACAATTGATTCACTTTTTACAAAATATGGAAAAAGCCGCCAGATTAGTAAATGTATCAAACTATAGATATGCAATTGCCGGTTCAGACATTGCAGACTCCACGTTAGCTTTATCTTTCCTGATATATTCGCCGTATCTTCAGGTAAATTCGACCGCAACAACGGACGATCCTATTCAGCTGGATATAACCGATCCTTCGTTTGTCTCTATGTTAAATTATCTTAAAGGATTTACGTTTTATGAGAACATGGCACCTTCTGAAACTGTAAAAGCTGAGGAAAGACCAATTGAGGAAATAGAGAATACGGAAGAACCAGAAAATACTGAAACCACGCCAACTCCTACTTTATAGTCTGTTCTTTTTGCTGTTCTTTTCTCCAATTTTCAATATTTTTGTGATGACCTGATAATAGAATTTGCGGCACCTTTGCCCCTTTAAATTCTTCAGGTCTAGTGTATTGCGGATATTCAAGTTCTTTTTTGTCTCCACTAAAAGATTCAACCTGAACAGCTTCCTCTTTTTCGAGTGCACCGGGAATAAGTCTTGTCACGCTTTCCATTATAGTAAGTGCCGGAAGTTCCCCGCCGGCTAACACATAGTCTCCCACCGAAATTGAATCAGTAACCAAATATTTACTGACCCTTTCGTCTACTCCTTCATAACGGCCGCATATAAAAGTTATGTGTTCACAAACGGTTAATTGTTGAGCTTTTGACTGAACATAGCGCATCCCTTTAGGATCAAGCAGGATTATTCTGTCTTTTGGATATTTTTTAACAAACTCTGTCAGAAAATTATCTAAACCGTATTTGGCCATTTCGGGATATATACTTATAATCGCGTTATAAATAGGCTCAAGCATTAAGATCATTCCGACTCCCCCACCATACGGTTTGTCATCTACAGTACCGTAGCTATCCAACGCAAAATCTCTTAAATTGACTACATTAATTTCTATAAGATTTTTTAATAAAGCTCTCTTAAAAGGAAGGTGATCAAAATGAGGATATAATAATTGAGGCAAAACCGATATTATGTCGAACTTTAGCATATTACTCCTGAGGTTGTTCTAAAGTGTCCTCGTGAAGTTCTATTCTTATTCTTACGTTTTCTTTAATTGCTTTTGCTTTTGTTAAATCCCGGATGCTTCGGATTGTTCTGCCCTGTTTGCCAATAACAAGTCCCATATCCTCGTTGTTAACGTTTATAGTATAAATCTGAGTTCCTTGCACATCTTCCTGCGAAACTGAAACATCTTCAGGGTGTTTTACGATCTCTTTTACTAAATATTCAATGAAACTTTTCATAGTCTTTACTCAGCGGCTTCTGCAGCTGCTTTTTTAGATCTGTAAGGTGTGTATGAATACTTGCCTTCTAAAAGCTGTTTTACCGCATCAGATACTAATGCGCCTTTTCCTACCCAGGCTGCATATTTTTCTTTATCAATTTCGAACTTAGATTTAGAGTCAGTAGGGTTAAAATGACCCAATATCTCCAAACTTTTACCGTTTCTCTTGTCTTTGGTGTTCGAAACTACCACTCTGTAAGAAGGGTTGTTTTTCTTGCCTATTCTTGTAAGTCTTATTGTTATTGACATAGCTGTAGCATTCTAGCAGAAAATATACGAAAATCCAATATTAACTATTCCACCTCCTTAAGGTGTTCTATAGCCGAAAGTGCCGCTTGCTGCTCGGCTTTTTGCTTGCTGCGGCCTTCCCCAATTCCCAATAGCTTTTTATCTACATATACCCCTACTTTAAAGGTTTTTTCGTGATCAGGCCCCCATGAATCTAAGACCTCATAAGCCGGAGTTACACCGGATTTTTCTTGGGCCATTTCCTGAAACTGGGACTTTGCGTCTTTATATTCCTGTTTTTGGACAAGATCTCTTACCTTGTAGAATAAATTCTTAGTTAAAAATTCACGGCAGAAATCTATACCTTCTTCTAAATAAAGTGCTCCTAAAACGGCTTCGAAAGTGTTGGCTAAAATGTACTCCCGTTCCCGTCCTCCGGTAGTTTCTTCGCCGTTTGAAAGTAATAGATACGCTCCGTAGCCGAGTTTCTTTGCTTCTTCAGCAATGGATGTTGTACACACTACTGCGGATCTAAAATTTGTTAAATCCCCTTCGGGAGATTTTGTATATGTTTTATACAAAAATTCGGATGACAGAAGCTGTAAGACAGCATCCCCCAAAAACTCTAGTCGTTCGTTGGATGGATTGTTATACGACGGATGCTCATTCAGATAAGATCTATGAGTAAAGGCAGTCTTAAAAGTTTCTTCGTTTTTTATCTTAATACCAAGTATCTCTTCGACTTTAGAAACGTTAAATACCATATATTATCTGTGTTCAATAGACACCAAAGCTCAGTACCAAGGTAATGGGCTTTGACGTTTACTGAGAAATTATTCAACCTGTTCGCCGACAAGATCGAAAAGATCCTGTACGGTCTCTATATCGTCTTTGCTTTCCATTAATTCAATTTGGAAAATCTCTTCGAGTTCGGCTAAAATCTCAACCAGTTCTAACTGGGATAAATTCAGGTCGTCCTCGAAATACGATTCCGGCTCGATTTCATCAAGGTCTACACCTGCTTTTGCAGCTATTACGTCTTTTACTTTTTTATGATAATCACCTGTCATTTTATTTCTACCTCGCTTTTATTCTTTCCCCGACTCTTACCCAAGTCCTCAACAACTGTACCTAACACTCCGTTCACAAATTTGTGAGACGTGTCGTTACCAAATTCTTTGGCCAACTCTACTGCCTCATCAATTCCTACCTTTACCGGTGTTTTGTTGCCAAAAACAATCTCGGCTATTGCAATTCTAAGTATTACCAGATCGACTTTCGAGATTTTTTCGATTGGCCATTCAGGAGCTGCTTTTTCAATTATACTGTCAATATCGTCCAGATGTTCCTTAACGCTTCCCACGATGTAATCTGTCAGAAATTGATCAATTTCTTCTGAATCTAAATGTTCTTTCGAAAGTAACGCGCATGCTTCCGTCTCAGTGTCATTAAATAACCAGCAGAAAATCGAGCTTAACGCTAATTTTCTTGAATTGTGCCTTGGGTCAGTTTTTGCTTTCATAACGGACTATAACTCTACGTACTCATCAACATGAGGTCGTTTAAAAGCTTTAGTATCTTTTGTTTTAACTGCATTTACAATATCTCTAGTGTAATGTGCGTTTCTCTTTTTTCTTGTTCTGGCTTTAGAATGCCTTCTTTTTGGTACGGCCATAGATATTATTATGTATTATTGGACCGATAAGTCAAATAAGTACTTTATGTCCTGAGAGACTAAAGAACTATATGTATTTAAACCTTTTTTGTCAATTGGGAAACACTACTTTTACCAAATCTTCGTTGGCTGACAATTTTCAATCCGCTGTCTACCGCGTCAAGGCTAAGGTCATAATCACTGGCGTGAAAAAAGAAAATATAGGCATTATCGTTGCAAATACGGGGTAAACTCTTAATTAAGTGCTTGTTAGTCTTGTCCTGATAAAATGGGTCCAAGAAGATCACATCATATCTTTTATCGGTGCTGTTTACAAACTTTAGGACATTTTTACGGTAAATATCAAAATTTTCAAAAAAGCCGCACTTAAACAGATTCTTTTCGATTGTGGTTATAGCCAAGGGATTTTCGTCCACGAAAGTACAGAAACCGGCTCCCCTGCTTAAAGCTTCAATTCCCATATTTCCGCTTCCCGAAAACAAATCCAGGCAGGTTTTGTCGGCAATATCGTTTCCTATAATCGAAAATACGGCCATTTTCGCAATTTCCTGTACAGCTCTGAACCCAACAATTTCGGGTGTTTCTAAGCTTTTATTTTTTGCGATACCTGTAGAAATGCGTAACATATGGGCATTTTATCCTAAAAAATCAATTATTCCTAATAAACCTGTTTTCGCTATTTTTTAACTTTTCTTTTAGTAAGGGGTATTTATCTAAATCTGCATAAGTTTCTTCTGCGGCTTTTTTGGCGTTTTCCAACATTTTTAAATTGTCTAAAGAAGCTACTTTAAATCTTTTGTAACCATGCTGTAGTGTACTAAAAATGTCTCCTTCACCTCGGGTTCTGAGATCTATTTCGGCTAGTTTTACACCATCCTCTACTGTTTCCAGATTTTTAAGCCGTTCATAACCGGTTTTTGAATAATTCGACATAAAAACTATGCAGTAGGCTTTTTGACCGTTACGCCCTACTCGCCCGCGTAACTGGTGTAAACTGGCTAAACCATACCTTTCCCCGCTTTCTATAATCATTACCGTGGCATCGGGAATATCAATTCCAACCTCGATTACGGGTGTAGCCACCAAAACTTTTATTTTTCCCCGCGCAAAAGCATCTATTACTGACTGTTTTTCCTGCGGTTTCATTCGGCCGTGCAACAACCCTATTTTATCCGATGGAATGTACTTTTTAACAGCTTCGTACTCAGCTTGGGCGGATTTCACGTTTTCCATAGTTTCACTTTCGGACGGATCAATTAACGGACATACAATAAATGTAGGCACTAAATTTTGTGATATCCGTTTGTATGTATCTTCCCTTTTGTTTTCAGGCAGAACTTTGGTTTCAACTTTTCTTTTACGTTCCATAGGGCTTTCCAACACTGAAATATCTAAATCACCATACAAGGTTAATGCTAGAGTACGTGGGATAGGTGTAGCGGTTAGTGTTAGCAGATTAGGTATTAAATGCTCTTTCGCCAGTTCAAGCAATTTTCCCCTTTGCTCAACTCCAAATCTATGCTGTTCATCAATTATTACCAAACCCACATTGTTGTGTTTATTAGTATGCAGTAAAGCATGTGTTCCGATTACTATATCAGCTTTGTCCAGATTTTCTTTATGAGATCCGGTGGCAATCCCCACGCTTACTCCAAAATACTCTAAATAACTTTTAAAAGTATTAAAATGCTGGTTTGCCAATATCTCGGTTGGGGCTAAATAAATTGTACGGAGACCGCTTAGGTAGGTTGCAAATGCCGCGCTTAATGCTACGACGGTTTTTCCGGAGCCCACATCTCCTTCCAGCAATCTATTCATGGGGGTTTCTGTTATAAGATCCTGTAATATTTCGGCAATCGCCTTATTTTGAGATTCTGTTAGTTTAAATGGCAGGGTCTTGTAGAGCTTATTTAACTCTGCAGCATTAATTTTTATACTGCGGCCTTTTTGAATTTTTGTCCATTCCTGCTTCCGTTTTTCAACATTTAACAACTCTATAAACATTTCTTCAAATCCGAAACGCTCCCTTGCCTTTTCCGCTTCATCCGGATTAGCCGGAAAATGTATGTTAAGCAAAGAATCTTCCAGTTTTTCCAAATTGTATTTATCCAGTATTTTGTTTGGAATAATTTCGGGCATCACAATTCGTGTGTTTTTAGGAGAGACAATGTCGTTAATTCTTGCGCGCAACCATTTCGAACTTACTCCGTAGGTTTCCGGATACACCGGAACCAGACGGCCTGTATGGATGTTATTTTCCGATACGGGTTCGAGTTCAGGGCTTATTACAGCGGGCTTTTTGTCAAACAGAGTTATTACGCCACTTAAATAGTACCTTTTGCCGGGGATAAGAGAGTTTTTAATGTAATGCTGATTGAACCATATTATTGGCAGTTTTCCGCTGCGGTCTACTATTTCCGCCCTGGTTAATTTTTTGCCGTTTCGGGTAAAAATATTATTCACAGGGCTTAAGACACCTTGAACCGTAACATGCTCCCCTGCTATTACATCTTTAATAAGTTTAACTTTAGCAAAATCATCGTATCTAAAAGGGAAATGATATAACAGGTCCGACACTGTTTGAATACCTAATTTCTCCAATAATTCCTTATATTTAGGGCCTATTTTAGGGACCACTTGTATAGGAGCGTCGGGAGTTAGCATAGTTTTAACTTAGCATGTACGGCAAGAACGATGACAACAACAAAGCGATACTGGATAAAATTACTATAGTTTTCCAGATTCTTTCTTTGTTGAAAACATATTTCTTTATTCTTTTAAGCATATTCTTTTTATTTGTGCTCATTATTCGACCCTAAAATATTTGCGTTTTCCGTATTTAATCACATCTCCGCTTTTTATATCTACCTCGCTGAATGGATCAATAACTTTGCCGCCATTTATTTCTACTCCGCCTTGCTCTATTGTTCTTTTTATTTGGCTTGAAGAGTTTTCCTTAACACATTCCTTAAGTAAATTTTGCACGGTAATTTTCCCGGTGTAATGAATTTTTTCCATTAAATCAGAACTAATTTCTCTGTTTTGGACAGTCTTTTCAAAGTGTTCTTGAGCTTTTGTCGCTGATTCAACACCCTTGAGCATTTTGACAATTTCAAAAGCCATAAGTTTTTTGAACTTCATAGGATTTTCGCCTGCCTTAATTTGATGGTCTATTCCATCAATTTCTTTTAATGGAAGCTCGGTTAATAGTAGTAAGGCTTTAATTAGTAATTCATCTGAGTACGACATAGCTTTGCCGTACATATTTTCCGGGGAATCGCCAAGGTTAATACCGTTTCCCTTGGTTTTACTCATGGTTATGCCATCCGGGGCTTCCATCATAATGTTAGACCTAACAAACTTTTCCTTGCCCAGATAGTTCTTAACTAAAGTCCTACCCATTAACATGTTAAATGTCTGATCGGCTCCTCCTATTTCTAAATCAACACCCATGGCAACCGAATCATATCCTTGCATAAGTGGGTATATAAATTCCTGGAGACCTATTGGATCTTTGCGCTTTAGTCGCTTATCAAAAAGATCCCGTTCCATCATTTGCTGAACAGTGGCATTGGCCATGAGTTTAATTAAGTCCTGTAATTGTAACTTGGATAACCATTCGTAGTTTCGCTTAAACTGAACAGGATTTTCGCCTTCAAAGTCTATTAATTGGGCCGCCTGTGTTTTCCATCCGGCCATGTTTTTTTCAATTTCCTCATCGGTCAGCATTTTTCTTGCGGAGTCTTTGTCAGGATCGCCTACTTTAGCTGTAAAATCACCGACTAAAAATATAACTTCGTGCCCGAGTTTTTGTAGTATACGCAGACCTCTAATTCCCATGGCATGCCCAACGTGAAGGTACGGCCCAGTGGGATCGTACCCTTGGTAAGCCTTAAGACGTTCGCCTGAATAAAGCTTTTTTCGTAAATCTTCTTTTGACGGGAATATGTTTTCTACCCCCCTATTTATAAACTCTTCTATGAGTTCTTTGTCTACCAAAACTTTATTCATGATCTATAGTATAAAGTTTTTTTTAATAAAAAAAAGCGGATTGACCACCGTCAGTAATGTATAATAGTAGGAGTTTTATGACTAATAGTTTCTTTAAACCGAAACGTGTGAGCAAATCAAGAGGTAGCGCGTTCAAAGGGTTTACCAAAACAATAAAAAACGCAGTAAATATGAAAAATCCTGTAATGATAACTGACTCCAGGAAATTGCAGATTTTAACGTATGCAGCCACCTTTGTATTAATTGGCTTGGTCGCCGGTGTCCTAATTTTAGTTTTGGTGTTGGCATTTTTTTCGAGATCTTTACCAGACCCGAACCGTTTGCTGGAACGTAATTTCGAGCTTTCCACAAGATTTTATGATCGCAACGGTAAGCTTTTATATGAACTATTCGGAGAAAAAAACAGAACTTTGGTCACTCTGGACAAGATTTCACCTAATGTTGTTCACGCTACCCTTTCTACGGAGGATGCCGATTTTTATTTTCACCACGGCTATTCGCTTAGAGGAATGTTGCGCGCGGTTAAAAATATAGCCGGCGGTGAAAGCTTACAAAGCGGTTCAACTCTGACACAACAAGTTATTAAAAATACGCTACTTTCTCAAGAACAAACAATGACACGTAAAATAAAAGAATTAATTTTGTCTCTTCAGCTTGAAAACAAATACTCTAAGGAACAAATATTACAAATGTATTTGAATGAAAGCCCTTATGGCGGTCAAAACTATGGCATATACAGCGCCGCTAAAGCATACTTCAATAAAGAACCGAGTGACCTCTCAATTGCCGAATCAGCTTATCTTGCAGGATTACCACAAAGACCAAGTTATTATTCTCAATACGGCCCTACTCCTGAGGCAGGTATCGCCCGAAAAAATTATGTTTTATACCTTATGAATGAACGGGGCTGGGTTGAGGCCGATGGAAAACGTCATTATTTAAATGATGAGGAATATGAAAAAGCTAAGAACGAAGAGCTTAAGTTTGATGTAGCCAAAGTACCTTTTGCCGCTCCGCACTTTGTGTTTTACGTAAAACAATTACTTGTTGATATGTTTGGCGAAGAATTAGTCGAGCAAGGTGGTTTGGCTGTTACAACTTCACTGGACTTAGACGTTCAGAATATGGCTCAAACGATAGTTCAGGAAGAAGTTGATAAATCCCAAGGCATGAATGTTTGGAACGGCTCTATGGTCGTTCTTGACCCAAAAAGCGGTCAAATACTAGCCATGGTCGGTTCAAAAGGCTACAACCTAGATCCACTTCCCGAGAATTGTGTTTCGGGCAGCACCGGCGAAAATGGTTGTAAGTTTGATCCATACGTTAATGTATCGTTGTCCGAAAGACAGCCGGGTTCCGCAATAAAACCCATTACTTATGCCACAATGCTTTCGCAGGGTTACAGTGTGGCATTTCCATTTTTAGATGTTCCATCCAGGTTTGAAGGTTCCGCCCCTGATAAACCATATATTCCTGAGAATTACGATGGGATTTTTAGAGGGGTAGTAAGTCTTCGCAGATCATTAGGCAACTCTCTTAACATTCCGGCGGTTAAGGCATTAAAAATCGCGGGTCTAAATAATATGATAGACATGGCAGAAAAAATGGGTATTTCCACGTTTGGAGATCGTTCCAGGTATGGACTTGCCCTTACACTTGGCGGTGGTGAGACTAAGCTTTTGGAACTTACTGGCGCGTACAGTGTTTTTGCGTCAGGCGGTAATTTTAGACGGCCTACCCCGCTAATAGAAGTAAAGGATGCTAATGGTAAAATCCTGCATAAATGGCAGGATACGGGAGGAACGCAAGTATTAGATCCTTCAGTTGCATTTTTAATTTCCGATATTCTATCCGATGATGGCGCCCGTAGTTCCGCATTTGGGCCCGGAAGTTTGTTAAATATCCCTGGACGGCAGGTAGCTGTAAAAACAGGTACAACCGATGATAAACGTGATAACTACGCCATGGGATTTACACCATCGGTGGTAGCAGGAGTTTGGGTTGGCAATAGTAATAACGAAAAAATGAATCCGAACGTTGCATCCGGTATAACAGGGGCCACCCCTATTTACAACCGCTTTATGAAGGAATATTTGGCCGATAAACCGGTAGAAAAATTTGAAGCCCCTAAAGATGTTAAAAAAGTCGAAATTGATGAATTTACAGGTATGTTACCGAATGGCGAAGATGGAAGACGCTCTGAATGGTTTCAGGAAAGTACTGTGCCCACTGCGAAAAGTGATTGGTATCAACGTATTGAAGTCTGCAAACTTGACGGTCGTATAGCAAACGAAGGTTGCGTAGAAGCGGACGAGACTGAACAAAAGACTTTCGTTAAAATACAGGCGGAACTGCCGGAATGGCAATCATCTGTAGATTGGTGGGTAAAAGAACATTACAAAGAATCAAAGTATTTTCCGCCTCAAATGAAATCCCGTTTGGAGTTTGACGGCGATGAAGTTACAAACAAAAATGATGTGTTTGTAGCCATTACCGATCCTCTGGATAAATCTTCGGTATATTTGGATTTTAGACTGAATGTTGAGGTTTCTTCGTATTATGACGTTGATGGAATAAATATATACATGGATGGTGATAAAGTGGCTGATGATGATAATGAACCATTCGGATATAGTTTTAGTTTACCCGCTTCAAAAATAGGAGAACATACTATTGAAGTTACCGCTAAGAATAAAAAGGACGATAAGGGTTCGGACGAAATAAAAGTTGAAGTCAGGGGTTACGCAAAAGAATAAGCAGGTTTACTAACTTCTCATCTCTAAATCAGGAAACGTTTTAAGTTTTTCAATGAGTTTTTGTTTTACAGGACCAAAACTATTTTCATTGTAATATATTCTGAATATCACGTTTTTCTTTTGGTCGGATAATTTTTCAGTATTTACATCCAGTTCAGTTATTGCCGAGTCAAAATAATATACTGTGTTATACAATTCCCCCACTGTTTGGGTTACGGGGATTACAACCGATACGTCTTCGTAAAGCGTGTTTGGATTTTGTGTTGCGGCACGGCTACTTGTTGAAGCAATTTTCATAAGGTTTTCCGTGAGTAACCTAAATCCGTTGTGTGTAATAAAACCTAAGTTTTTATAACCTGCGCTTATTTCCAAACCTTTGTCGGTTTTGGCTACACTGTAATTATTTATGCCTAACTCTTTAAGTAATCCTCTTAATAGTTTTTTGGTCTGATCTGCTGTGTCTTTGAGAGATTCAAACTGAACTATTGCCTGAATTTCTCGTTGTTCTAGAAAGTTATGTTTAAAATATGTCTTACCGATTTCAAAAATTTTAATTTCTTTTATTTTGTTTTTCTGGTAAACGTCTATTACCTGATTTAGCGTATCTGCAATGTTAATGCGTAAAGCGTTTTTTTCCTCGGATTGCGAATTTTCCAGAATTATCTGATCTTCATTTTTCGGATCAAAATTTAATAAGGGATCGGTAATATGCTCATGAGCACCAAGACTTACCAGGATGTGTCGGATTTTTTCTTCAAATTTATATATTTCCGGCGTAATCTCTGGGGGCGGTGTTGTGTCCATCATAGCCGATGGGATATTTATGTAGTTATTGATTCTAAGAATATCGGCTACAATGTCGTCTTCAACTTCTATATCAGTTCTAAAATACGGAATTTTCACTTCAATAAAATTTTCATCCTCGTTTAAAACCACATAACCCAAACGTACCAAAATTTCCTTTACGGCATCTTTTACAAAGTGCATACCACTAAGTTTTTCGAGTCTTTCCATTCGTAAAATATACTTTTTGTGTGTTTGAGGATTTGGATACCAATCTATGTTGGAGTAATAAATTCCGCCGGCTAAATCCAAAATTAACTTAGTTGCGCGGTGAATGGCCAGCTCGGTAAGGTCGGGATGCAAAAATTTGTCATAGCGTAAAACCGTTTCATTTTGAATTTTTAATCTTCTGGATGCTTTACGTATTGCAACTTGATTGTAATTTCCTGCATCCAAAACTATATCAGTAGTTGTTTTTTCGATTCCTGTTGATTGTCCTCCGACAATTCCCCCTAACACAGTGGGAACATCGTTCTGGGTTAAAACAAAATTTCCATCATCGAGTTCTACGTTTTCGCCCAAAAGAGTAACCATTTTCTCACCTTTTCGTGCTTTCCGTATTACAATTTCCTGTTTCTTTAATTTTGATAGATCTTGGGCGTGCATGGGTTGACCGGTTTCAACCATAA
>JAAZNL010000051.1 GCA_012798315.1 candidate division WWE3 bacterium
ATTCTTACCATTATTTCGGACAAAACCTGTAAATAAAGCTCGTTTTGATCATCGCTCAATTTTTCGCCGTTTAGACCTTTTTTTAAAATTTCGGTGTCATTTTCAGAAAACGGGTTTAGCCCTTCTTCCATGGTTATTATTTGCCTTAAAGCTTGCTTACCTTCCTCACTATGAAGGGGATTTCCGTCAAATTGAAGCATCCTTGGCACATAAGTTGGTTTGCAATTCGGGCTAAATGGAATTAACCCTGTTGGTTTTTCAGTTAATTCGTTTTCTTCAATTGTGTTTTGGTAAATCATGGAAAACACTTCTTCGGTTTGTTTGGCGTCCCCAGACACTAGTAAAGTGAACTCATCTCCTCCAACCCGATATGCTTCGGCGGAAATTCCTCTATCCCGTAAATCATTAACCACTTTTTCTAAAATGTAACCTGCTTTACTAATTGCCAAATCTCCCAACTGGCGTTCTCCGATATTATTAAAATATTGTAAAAACCCCATATCCAACGATACGAGACCTACATCAGCATCACCGATTTTTAATAATTCATACAAATCGTTCTCAAAAACTTCTTTGTTTTTTAAACCTGTCAAAAAATCCCTTTCCAGCTTTAACCGATCTGCTCCGGTTCGTGTCGTTTGGAGAATACGATTAATTCTTTCCAAGGGAAGTTGCGAGGTCCAGTCTTCGGAAGCAGGTTCTGGCGAGTTACTTTTTTTTTCAAAAACTGTAATGTAAGCATCAGTCATACCATCTCTGATTTTTTCCCATCGTTCCCTTTGTTCCGGATCCTCGGATACTATTGAATAAAGTGTTTCTACTGCCGCTCCCAGTTTTTCCATTTGAGTGCGGTCTATATGTGATATGGATGTAAACTGCTCAGGTAAATCATTTATATACTTTGAAAGCGCCATAAGGGCGGAACCGTTTTCCGAGGTGAAAACAGTTTTTTCTAGTGTAAACTGTTGTCTTACCTGTTCTCTATTTGCTAGTGTTTCTTCTGATAACGCTTGTTTTTCAAGTAACACCGAATCTGTTAGTGTTTTTTCCATGTACTTAAGTGCTTTTCCGCTGTACCTCTCTGTTCCGCTTTCCATTACCTGCCAAATATGCGCGGGAAGTTCGCCGCCTTCATACGCTCGGCTGTATGCTAACTCAAAAATCAACTTTCCGGCATCGGCCGTTTTTTTTAAATCTTCAAAAGTAGATATACCTTGCGCCCTAAAATTAGATGCTCCGTAAAGTGCAAAGTTTTCTTCTACATTAGTGCTAATTACGCTTTCCTGCATAAAATCCGTGTAGATATCTAATAGCTTTTGGTGTTCCTGTTTAAAAATTAAAAGTTGTATCGTAGTTCCGGTAAAACTTTTTCTATTTAATGCTAACGTATTTTCGTTCGGAGCTTTATCTATATCGATACAGCTGTTGTAAAATTCCACAATATCCTTTAAAGATATTCCCGCTGTAGTTAGTCTTCCCGGTTTCGCTTGTTCCGAAAAACTAATGTAGTGATTATCCATGGCATTAAAAAATGTATCCGTCGAGTTTCCATGTGATCTGGCCGTCACAATAAAATCCGAAGAACGTATATGATAAATATCAAAATCTTCTATACCTGATGTTTTGAGTAATGATTCCGTCTGCTTAACAGATTCTTTCAAAAGGGTATCTCCTCCAAAATGGCCACCCTCTTTGTTGGCTCTTTTTAAGTCGCGGGAGCAAACAGTTAAAAAGACAATATCTTCGGCACCTTCTTTTACCGAGGCTTTGCCTGATTCATCAAATTCCACGCCATCTTTAATAATGGAAAATAATTCCCGGTGGAATAACACTTCTTTTTGAGCTCCACTTTCATCATAACGTTTCTCTTCAATTTTCTGATGATCAGATTCCTGTTGCGCGTTAATAGCCGCCAAAACATCAATTTCATTTAAATTAGCCATACTAAAAGTTTATCATTACTTACTTATTCACTTATGACATTGCGCTACCAACCACGGATAGGGCTTTATAATTCTCTTTACTCTAAAATACTGTCTAAGTAATTGGTTTAAGGATTTATTCGTCCAAAAGTTTACGTGTTCCGGATCTTTTCCCAGTCGCTTAATGTTTTTTCCAAATATTAAGTTGGAAATACTAAATAAAGGTTCATCCGGGACACTTATTATTAAAGTTTTAAAATTCATGTCCTGTATGTTTTCCAGAACTCTTTTATAGTCGTCAATATGTTCAAGAACCTCGGTTAAAACAACTAAATCATATTTATTAGTTTTTGCAGGTTGGGGCAAATTTTTTACGTCGCTCTGGTAAAAATTAAAGTTTGGGTGTTTCTTTTTAGCGATATCAATGGCACTTTGGCTGATATCAAAACCGTCTACTTTTACATTAGGATATTTTGTTAATAAGGTATCAATTATAAATCCTTCGCCGCAGCCTAAATCAGCTATATATTCAAAAGGTTCACAATCCTCAAGTATTTCTAAAAGTTTTTTTTTAAAATTATCAATTAAGAACTTTTTTACGGGATTTTGCGTATTATATTTTTTTAGATTAGATGACTGACTTTGCAAAGTTTTTGTACTCCCTAATTTTTTTAAATAACGCAGCCGATATTACCGCGTTTAGTAAAACCATAAATCCTAAATAAATATTCAGAACCCCAAAATTTGCCAGTCGGCTTAAAATGAGCGCGAGAAAGGCTAATACTGAATTCACGAACAATAACGCAATTGCTAAAAGATCGTATCTTTTTATAGTAAAAAAAAGTAAAAGCATATCAAGCGAACTTGGAAATATTTTAAAGTAGGAATATTTTGACTTCCCGTGAATTCTCGGTCTGTGCTCAACCGCGACTTCCTTGTACGTAAGTCCAGCATTTAACGCAAAAAAAGCAATAAATCTATGAAAACCCTCGGGTAAAATTAATGTTTGCGCGAAAGATCTATCCAAAACTTTTAATCCAGAATTAAAGTCTTTTATATCGGTTTTAAATAAAAGAGACATAAACGCGTTAGACATCCGTGAAGTTATTACCTTTATTATCGAGTCTTTGCGTTTTTTCTTATAGCCCGATACTAAGTCAAAATCGTTTTCTTTTTCCGCTATAAGTTTTTTCAATTCATTGGGAATATCTTGTCCATCGGAATCCATCATGATTACAGTTTCATATTGGGCTAAGGAAAACCCTTTTTGCAAGGCATAGGATTTTCCCCGGTTATTTGTAAAATTTACCAGTTTGACCTCATTTCCAACCAAATTTTGTAGTATTTCAAGCGAGCCGTCCGTAGATCCATCGTTAATATAAATTATTTCATATTTAAAATCAGAAAGTTGCTGGTCGTAATAGCTCACTAATGCCAAAAGGTCTTTATGCAGATCTATTATGTTGTCTTTTTCGTTGTAGACAGGTATTACAAACGATAAGTTACTAATTTTGCTCATAATTTACTTTCTTTAACACCCAGAATAAATCCTTATGGTATATTGTCGCATAATTTTCGTCTTTCAATATATTGCTGAGGTTTTCCTTTTCCATTTCTTCCGATATAAAAACATTTGTAAGGTCGTATGTGTGAACTAAAACATAATCGGCATCTTTGTAATCCATTGATGCTAAATAAATGTATCTTCTCGACCCCAAATGAGGAGCAATATTTGTTGTAGCACTGATTTTTAAATTTTTGTCTCCAAGTTTATTTACCCATTCTTTAACATCGGTAAAATATTCGTTGGAAATTCGTCTGTAAGGACTGTTTTCTTGGATAATATCGTTAATTCTGAATATAAAACTAAAGGCATAAGAGGTTAAAAGTGTAAACAATATTAATATTGCGAATACTGTTATAAACCATTTTTCTACCTTAAATTTATAAAAAATCTTTTTTAGTTGTGCTAGGCTATAAATTAGCGCCACAAAAATAAACGGTACCGATGTTGCGGTGTAGTGTCCCAGAGCATTAGACATATAAGGAGCAATTGAGAGTTGATTTATAAAAAACTCCGGTAAGGCCGGAATAAGAAATAAAAAGCCAAATAGAGGAAAATATGCCAGAGGTCCCATTAATAAAGTTATATAACTCAGGGATTCATTTCCTGTGAGTTTTTCAATAAGAAATGCAGGTCTTAGCAAAATTCCGGTAATTATTTCCATTGGAGTGCTGCCTAAAGAGGCATACAAATAAATGTAGTAAGATGAACCGTTTCTAAAGTGCGGGATAAATACATACATAACCAGCAAAAACCAGACAGTGCTAAAAATAATCATAAATAACCCGAGCAAAAAGTCCTTTTTTTGGATATTTTTCTTAAGAAGACCGTGTAGTATTAAAACCAAACCATATGCAGCCGTAGCTAATGCCACACTTTCTTTCAAGGTTAGACTAAGTAAAAAAAAGATAATGCTGGCAAAATACTTCTTGGAAATTGCAAAATATATCATAAAAAGTATAAATAAAGGTGCCAGAGCTACCGGGTGAAACGTGTCCATATTAGTATTGTGGACAGGCAAGTACAACATGTAGATAAGATCGATAAGAATAGCGTATGTATATTTGTACTTGTCAGAATCGAAAATTTTAACGACCAGTAAATATAACGGAAGCATCGCTAAAGCGAGCATAAAAGATTGAAAAACCAACAACGTTTCGGGTCCTTCGTGTATAAAGTAAAGAAGACTGATAGGTATCAAAATTATGTCAAAATGATAATTCAGCCGGCTAATTTGTCCTCTATGTTCATGAGGGTCGGTCATTTCAAGAATTCGCGAAAAATCGCCTTCTTTGAACGCCATGAAGGTGTTATATGTTGGCTGATGCATTGTAACCATGTCAAAAAAGCGGGTTAGATAGTTGTTGTGAATTGTTAAAGCGGCCCAAGCCCCTACATACGTTGCCAGCGCAATAATTATGACCAAGATCATTTTAGATGCTTTATTTTGCAGCATAATAGTTTTTTGTGGGCGTAGTACCAGATGATTTTATCATTTTATTAAGTTACACGGCCATAGTACAATAGTCGTATGAATCCAACTCAACATAAAGAACAAAAGGTAGGTGTGTTTGTAGATGTGCAGAACATGTATTACTCGGCCAAAAACTTATATGGTTCGAAAGTAGATTTTGGAAAAGTACTCCAGGTTGCTGTGTCAGGCAGAAAGCTGATTAGAGCATTTGCATATGTTATAAAGGCAGATGTCGGTTCCGAAAAAGAATTTTTTGGCGCTTTAGAGAAAATTGGTTTTGAGGTGCGTGAAAAAGAATTGCAGATATTTTACGATGGGGCCAAAAAAGGTGATTGGGATGTAGGTCTTTGTATGGACGCAGTTCGAATGATTCCGAAGATAGATGTTATGGTGTTGGTTTCGGGCGATGGGGATTACACCGATTTGATTGAGTACGCTCAAAGCCAGGGTGTTAAGGCCGAAATTATAGCTTTTGGACGGACCGCGTCCAGTAAAATATATGATGTCTGCGACTTATTTAGCGACATGGACAAATATCCGGGAAAATTATTAATTGGCACTAGGAATAAACAAGTTCCAACTGTCGATAAATCCAATACTAACGATGCACCAGTTACGCCAGCGAATAACTGAAACTGTTAATAAGGTAATTTCCAATTATAAAACAGCTATACTTGCTGTTTATGCTTTGTTGTTTATTGGAGCTGTATATCATATTTATTACAGCCATCGAATAATTCCGGGAGTGTATGTAGGGAAAGTTAATGTCGGTGGGCTAAATTATACGCAGGCAAAAGATAAACTGATTAACTTCGAATCTGGTATTACAAAAACGTTAGTTATTGTCCGGGGAGACAAAAAATATGAAATTACCGCGGATGATATTGCGTTTAACTACAACTGGGATGCGGCCGTAACAAGAGCTTTTGAAGTAGGACGCACAGGCAATTTTTACGTAGATAACAAGGATAAAGTAGCAGGACTTATTAAAAAAATCACACTTCCGGCATTTTATGAATACGAAGACGGTCTTTTAAGCAATAAACTCGCGTCAATAAAAGGCGAGGTTAATATAGATACAAAAGATGCCACGTTTGCCTTGGTTGACGGAAAAATCACGGTAATAAAAGAATCCGCCGGGACAAAAGTAGACGGAGATAAGCTGTTTGATGATGTGATGTACGCTTTTAATAACTTGGATTACAAAGAGATTAAGTTATCCGTTATTGATGAAATGCCAAAAGTTTTATCGGAAGAATTAATACCTCTTGTGACTGAAGTCGAAAAAGTTATATACAACCCGTTAGTAATTACCAAAGATAAAAAACAATGGAAATTAACTAAAAATCAATTAATGGAATTGATTAAACCCAAAAGAAATGAGAAAGGAAAAATTATTTTATCGCTCAATAAAGAAAGCTACAAAATACTGATGGATTCCATTTCTTACGAAGTAGGGGAACTTCCAAGAGGAAAAGTAACGCAGGAAAAAGATGGTAAAGTGGTTTCGTTTGAGCTTATTCAAGGCGGAAAGCAAATTGACAGCAATGTGTTTGATGAACGTTTTAAAGACGCCCTTTTTCAGGTTAAACCAACGGTTGAGTTAGCTATGATAGATACATCGAGCGAGGAAGATATAAACAAATATGGAATTTACTCGTTGCTGGGTGAGGGGATTTCTAAATATACCGGATCCGGGGCCGCCAGAGTTAAAAACTTAAACCTAGCCGCTCAAAGAACCAGTGGAGTGTTAGTTCCACCGGGAGCCATTTATTCGTTTAATAAAGCAATTGGGGAAGTAAGCGGCGCAACAGGTTATGATGCCGGATATATTATTTTGGGCGGTCGTACTGTGTTAGGTGAAGGCGGCGGCGTTTGTCAGACTTCAACGACTCTATTTAGGGCAGTATTAAACGCCGGACTACCTATTGTTACGCGCTATCCGCATGCTTATAGAGTTGTGTATTACGAAATAGATAAACCTGTTGGATTTGACGCGGCCGTTTTCCAGCCTTCGTTGGATTTTCAATTTAGAAACGATACTCCAAATTACATATTAATTCAGGCTTTTCCTGTTCTTGAGGAAAGTAAATTATCTTTTAAAATTTATGGAACTCCGGACGGCCGCAGTGTGGAGATTACAGAACCGGTAGTTACGAATCAAGTTGCACCGCCGGCACCTTCTTATCAGGATGACCCTACCTTAGCAAAAGGGGTAGTTCGTCAAGTTGATTTTCCTGCTTGGGGAGCAAACGTTTCTTTTAATAGAACTGTTAAACGTGGAGAAGAAGTTCTATACAACGATACTTTTAAAAGCCGATATCAGGCTTGGAGAGCAGTTTATTTGGTAGGTACAAAAGAAAAATAACAAAAAATAATCAGTAGCCGATTAATGTTTAGAAATTTCTATGCCTACTAGAGAGCCTGTGGAAGATTCTTCGTCAAACGCCATTACGTTTACCCGCGATTCATCTTTATAAAATCTGGATACCGTAGAGTAATCGTATATTGCTTCTGATTCTAATTTCCAGTTAAGAGTTGCCATAACATTTTTGTAATATTCCTGAACCTCTTCTTTGTTTTTTTCGGTTTTAAATGTAACCTGTTCGCTGCCCGAAGTTTTGGTAATAGAAATTCTTTCTGCTTTTTCGGGATAAGGTAAGTCAAGGCTGTTAGACTTATCACTTTTATCGCCTCGGACCTCGGCAAGCTGGACAAGGTCTTTAGGTTTGTAATTTGAAAAAACCACATAGCCGTACACTCCGGCGGCTATTAATATTGTAAACGCTAACCAAAGTTTTTTATGTTGCATAAACATTACTTGTATTATAACGTTGCAACGGCAAAGAGTAAAAAATACTAAATCCGGTAGTTTTTTGATAAAATGACCCTGTTGTCTCAACTTGGCCCCATCGTCTAACGGTTAGGACGGCGGATTCTCATTCCGTCAATCAGGGTTCGATCCCCTGTGGGGTCACCAAA
>JAAZNL010000052.1 GCA_012798315.1 candidate division WWE3 bacterium
TAAAAGTGGCAAATGGTACTACCGAACCGTTAAAACCTGTTTTAATCCTATCGTTTAAACGCGTATGGCCAATGTTTGTACATATGGTTGTTAAAGGATTCATTTTATTGATAGGGTTTTTGCTTTTCATTATTCCCGGAGTTTTATTAAGCATAAGATATATGTTCTCGGAACTCTCGTTGCTTAACGAAAATCTGGGTCCAATAGCCGCTCTGGGCAGAAGCTCCAAATTGACTAAAGGTTATAGATTAAATCTGTATTTAAAAGCACTTGGTTTTACGGGAATTCAGTTTTTGCTATTAGTGCCTATATTAGTTTTCGCTACGATATTTGGGAATAATCCTATGGGACCAATATTTTTGGAAATTTACGCCTTTGTGTCACAACTGGTTTTTGTGTATTTTTACCTTGATCTTTTACGCATTAAAGGTGCTACAGCAGCACAACAAGCAACCGAACCACAATTGTCTATTTAACGGTTGGAATATTATTCCGATTTTTTACGTTTAAGTGGTAAAATAAGGCGTTCCTGCAATAAGTTGTCGGGGTGTGAGAACATCGTTCTCCGACCCCTTCTATCGTCGGGGTGTGACGGTTTCACCGTTCACCCGACTCGCAGTAGCTCGTCGGGGTGTAGCGCAGTTGGTAGCGCGTACGCATGGGGTGCGTGAGGCCGCAGGTTCGAGTCCTGTCACCCCGACCAGTAGAAATGCATGTTTTCCGGTTTGAATACTGTTTAAATTAAGCTAAACTTTCAACATATATTTTAAAATTGTCCAAAATCGCCTGCCAACCTGCTCGTTGTAGTTCTTCGGAATTCTCACTTTCAGGATCAAAATTTTGTGTAATTTTTACCCCTACAGGAGTTTCTTCAAACTCAATTTTGACATGGCGGCCATCGCTCATATCGTATTCAATTAGACTGTGTTCCTTAACTACGGTGTAAACACCTTCAAAGTCGAAACTCTGACTATTGTCTTTGGCCGCCATTACCGTTTTGAATCTGCCGCCTACACGAAGATCATTTTCAGCACTTGGGGCTTCCCAGTCATCTGAAGCAAAAGCCCAATTGGTAATATGTTCGGGCTTATTCCATAAATCCCAAACTTTAGAAATTGGTGCTGATATATTAGTTTGTATTGTAATTGGATTTTTCATAACATATATATATTACCATCTATATATAATTTGCCGAATAGTTTCGAATATCGTTTGCTGTTTTAAACAAAATTTATAATATAATTTATGCATGGCATTTAAAACGCTGGAGCATGGCTATGATGGACAAATGGTTGGAAAGAAGGCGGAAGAGTACATTCAACCGATGAATGATCAACAAGCTTACCGAGATGTAAGGGACATGGTAGTAAACGAGGCTGAAGAAATTATAAAGTCTACAAATGACAGTGACCTAATAATTAATATTGAACAAATTATAGCTTACGATGAAATTCAAAATATGATGGAAGGTACAACTAACCTGATTAATACCATCATAGAAAAAGAAAAAGCCGGTACACCAGTAAAAACGATGGTTTTTCTTGACAAATCCGCAAGAACAGGCGCCTACATATTCAACACATTGTGGAACGAACTCGAACTCGTAGGAGATCTGTCATCAACACAGAAACCAGAAATTAGATTCATGAATATTGGACGTACTGACATTGAAAAACATGGCGCAAAAGCTTCTTTGGCCTTGTTAAAAGATAGATTTAGAGACTCACAGTTTCCGGACGGCGGGGTGCTGATAGTGGATGAATATGTAGAAAGTGGCGGGTCTATTCGCAGAGCTTTAAAAACCATTGAGGACGAATTTGAAATCAAACCGGATGCGGTAGCGCAATTCAAAGGATTGCCAAAGTGGTATGGCGATGCGACACTTGGACTTACTGGAATAACCGACAACGAACTTATACATGAAAATGACAGATTTTTTGACGAAAAATTTGAGCGTCTCAGGCAACTAGAGAGTGAAGATGCGCTTGCTTTAAAGGAAGTAGTTAATAAGCATGCCGGAGATTTCCAAAATTTTTATAGAACCACGTTCTATTTGAAATATATTGACGGAGAAAAGAGGGAGCAGTTGACTCCTGCAAAGTTCTACGATATGGGAATTGATAATGTAACCGATAAAGATATTGATATTATAGATAAAATTATTGAAAAATGCGGAAGTCTAAATATGGGTGATGGAGATACAATAGAAGAATTTATCCAATCAGCGGGTGGATTTTTGGCCAGACCGTTAAAGGAAGACTGGCAACGAGACAACAATGCAAGATACAGACATTTATTAAAATCAATTATCCGGGCATACGTGTTACGTACAAATATGGAAAGAAATTCTGTAAATGAAATACCAGAGAGTGTTACCGAAATAGTATAACTCGGTTGGCGAAAAATGGAGCCGCGAAACTGCGGAAAAAAGAATTCAACTAAGCTTAATTTTACTGTTTAGAGAAGTTTAAATACTTATAATAAACGTGTTTAACAATTTCGGTACTTGCCAGATACCCCACCACAATTGCAAAAACTAACGCGAGCTTGTCCCACGCAGGAACTATAAACTTAAATATCTCAGTACCTAAAGTAGTAAACGGAATAAATACAGTTGCCAGAGAAGCTACTAATGTTAAAACTAATATTGACATTGAAGGTAAATTTCTGACTTTAAAAAACCACCCTTGAGTCCTTATGGAATAAATTAAAACCAATTCTGTTAAAATACTCCCTATAAACCAGTACGTTTGAAGGCCACTTTCGCCGTAATTTTTAAAAATACCAAACATCATAAAATCAAAAGCAGTGCTGACCAAACCTAAAATTGTAGCTAAAAATAACAAATCTTTCATCGCGTAATTTTTAGGATCAAGAAGATCTTTTCTGTCTACATTATCTGTCGCAATAGATATCATCGGAAAATCAGATAACAGATTTACCAAAAGTATCTGAACGGGAAGCATTGGCAAATAATCAATTAGCAATGTTACAAATGCCATTGCGTAAAAATTTCCAAAGTTAGATGCTAATGTTGCTTTTACGTAATTAGTTACATTTACATATGTTTTTCTTCCAAGTTCAATGCCGTCAATTATTACTTTTAAATCGTGTTTAAGAAGAATAAGATCCGCGACTTCCCGTGAAACATCGGAGGCATTATCCACAACTATAGATACGCCTGCCGCTTTAAGCGCGGGACCATCATTTATTCCTTCACCCAAAAAACCTACCTCGTAATTTTCCTGAAGCAATTTTATTAGATCGTATTTTTGTTCAGGGGACATGCGGGCAAATACGTTTAATTTTAGGGCAACTTCTTTTTGTTTGTTTTTCGGTAGTGACAAAAACTCATCCCCCGTTATAACATCTGATTGTTTTTCAGCGATCCCTACCTTTATTCCAACAGCCACAGCCACTTCGGCACTATCGCCCGTAATAATTTTAGTGACTATTCCCAAATCCTTTGCTTTTTTAAGAGCTTCGTTGGTGGTACTTTTAATCGGATCCTCAAAAGCAATAAGACCGACAAAACTTAACTGACTTTCTTCATCGGCAACGGTGTAGGACATAGATTCAATAGTTTTCTTGGCAATTGCTATTACCCTCCTGCCTTGTCTGCCCTCCTGCAATACCCACTGCATAAGTCTTTCATTCTTGTCTGCAGACATATCTACAACGTGAGGCATAACAGCCTCAACAGCACCTCTAACAATAAGTACACGTGTCCCATTTGATTCAAGCAGCACACTGTTTCTTCGTCTGGCAGGATTAAACGGCAGCTCGAATAACCGGTTGTGCTTTTTAACCAACTCTTTATAACCAACACCTATTTTTTCTAAAATTGCCAAATCAAAAGAATTATTAGGAGTTCCTTTTTTATCCAGTGATGACGCTGCGAGTATTCCCAATTCCAAAGTTTTAGCTTCGTTTTCCGTAAATAAACTACTGACACTCAGTTTGTTTTCGGTAATTGTGCCTGTTTTATCTGTACACAAAATCTGAATTCCTCCTAAATCTTCTATGGCGGAAAGCCGTTTTACTATCACTTTCTTTTTAGCTAATTTTGCCGCCCCTATAGACAAAGCAAAAGTTGTAACCAGCGGCATTGCCTCGGGTATTACACCAACAGCGAGAGCAATTGAATAAATTACTAACTCCATTAGTGAAAGTGTGTTTTTAAAAAAAACGTGGACGACAAAAACAATGACGAGCGTAATGAGCACCAAAAAAAGTATAAATTTGCTGAATTTGTTTATTTGTCTCTCAAATACACTTGTTTCTTCTGCCTGAGTTGTTAATTTGGCTATTTTTCCAAATTGTGTGTCTTTTCCAACAGCCACTACAATACCTAAACCTTTACCTTCCACTACAGTCGTTCCGGAAAAAGCGATATTTGAAGCTTTAAAAACATCTTTTTGCTCACCGGACAAGGCTTCGGTCGTTTTTCGCACCGACACGGATTCTCCTGTAAGAGTGGATTCGTCTAACATAAGAGCGTTGCATTGAACTAATCTTAAATCGGCCGCAACAATATCTCCCGTTTCAATGACTACCACATCGCCTGGAACAAGCTCTGTAGCATCAATAGTTTCTTCTGCGCCATCTCTTACAACGGTAGCTCGCTTATTTGTGTATTTTCTAAGAAACTTAGTTGTCTGCTCCGATTTGTATTCCTGGAAAAAACCTAAAATAACGTTTACCCCGACAAAAAACAGAATAAAAAAGCTGTCAAACTTTTCGCCGAGGACAAAGGTAATTAACACCGCAGCTATTAGGATATATATAAATACCGATTTAAATTGTCTAAATAATATATGCCACCAGGTAACCTGATTTTTGGTTAACTCGTTTTTTCCGTACTTTTTGCGCAATTCCTGTATTTGTTTGGTTGTGTAACCCTTCTCAATAAATATTTTAAACTCATTGAGAGTTCCGTCCGATGACAGGGCAGTATATCTTTCAAAACTCATAAGTCAATTTTAAACCTTTTATATGCTACATAATATAACAATGCTAGAATTTATTTATGCCCAAACGTAACTCATTTACCTCGGTTACCACGCTTTCTAAAATTGTGGCGTTGGCACTGTTTGTTTCTCTCCCTTTTATCGGTTTTTATTATGGATATAACTATTCCCAAACCCTGTGCAAAATAAAATATCAGGGTTTAGTTAGCAAACCAAAAGATAATTCCGTAAAAATGAATACCTACTCACGTAATAAGCAGGATACGGTTTTGCAGCCAAAAAACAAAGAATATACTTTTGAATTTGCAGGAACAGAAAAGATAAAAGGTTTTTCAATAAAAATATTGCCGGAATGGTCAGTTTCACAGGAACAAACTGTGTTTAGAGAAGAAGTAACTGAAAATAAAATTAAAGTTACCAGAGATAATCACAGTATTATTATCCAAAACGGGTTCACAGGCGCAAAATGTGCTTTTCCTGATACTCAAATAAAATCCAAAGGAGATATTGAACATTATGATTTTGTGGATTTTTTTGATGCAGGCGGGAATTCTTATCGCAGGGCTATACCCTTAAATTCTATATTAGCCAGCAGAGAAACAATTAGATATAACGTTTGTCAATATTTTGAGGAAGATGAAAATAGACAGATTGCCGGATATTATTTTCCTACTAAAAATTTCGAACTTATATCTATAGAAACACCAAAAGAACAACAGGTTGAAATTATGAGCCAGATAGACACAATGTTATCGTCTCTCAAACAAAAAACGGATTAAATAAGCTTTTCCACCGGTTTCTGACTTAATTTTAATGCGGCTTCTATTAAACCCAAAAATGTAGGGTGCGGGTCGAGCGGCCTGGATTTGTACTCAGGGTGGAATTGAGTACCGACAAAATAAGGGTGAACTTGCTTTTTTAATTCGACTGATTCTACTAATTTCCCATCAGGCGAGGTTCCCGATATTACCAAACCGGCATTAACTAATTTTTCTTTGTAGTCATTATTATATTCA
>JAAZNL010000053.1 GCA_012798315.1 candidate division WWE3 bacterium
AATACAGTACTATAGTTACAAAACTGGCCGTGGAAGCAACTCATCCGAAAAGGGAAGTCGAAACATCTTTGGGAAATCTTTACGCCGACGCGTTTGCCAACGTCTCAGAATCGGACGTGGTATTGTTGGGAAGCGGGTCCGTCAGAAAAAGCCAGTTGGGACCTGTAGTAACTCTTAAGGATTTTATTAGTTCTTTTCCGTACGACGATACACTTATAAAGTTTTATGTTACCGGGGATAAAATTAAAAAAATGTTTTCTCATTTTATGAGAGCCGAAAACCGAAACGGAGAGGGAGAGTGCTACCAAGTAAACTCAAAAGTCCGGGCAGTATACAACAATAAAAACGCTGCGTTGGAATCGTTAAAAATTAGTGGCTTACCGGTAGAAGATACAAAAATATATACAGTTTGTATTCAGGGCTATCATCACGTTAATTGCGAACAGTATTTAAATATTACAAACGAAGAACTTCAAAAGGAAAAGTGCTCAAAAGTTGTTACTACATCGGCGCAGGATGTTTTAGAGGAATATTTAAGAAATAACCAAAACTTAAGACCGGTAATCGAAGACCGATTGGTTTACAAATAGTGTTATGGGTTTAATTCAACTATTATTTGGCGTTTTACTTACCTCCTACTCCGTTATAATGGCAGTTTTTTTCAGGTATCCGCACTTTTATTCTTTTTTTACGACCGGATCATTTTTGTTCTTTGATAGCATAGATTATTTATTTACCGGAAACAGCATTTTAAGATCTTTGCTTAAAAAGGCAAATGTTAAAGCACTTTTTATATTTTTTGCAATATCTACAATTTTTTGCTTTTGGGTTGATTATATTTACGGAGTCAGACTTACTAAAATGTGGGAATGGCCTCAATATAAAACTATCCATTTTTGGCGAATGTATTTAGTTATGAACCCTACATTTGTCCTTGGTAGCTACGAGCTCTATAGCATTTTTAAGCATTTACTAAAGAAGACAATTGATGACAAAATAAAATATCCTAAAACTGCTGATTTTTTTAGCAACAAACTACTTAGCAAATACGGTTTGTTTACAGGAATTTTATTTTTGTTAGCACCTTTATACATTTTATTCACACCTAAAGCGCCCTTAATAGAGTATGCTATGCTTTTCCCTTTTATTAGCGTGCTACTTATTCCCGACACAATTACACTTAAAAATAAAAAAGAACCTTTTATAGCTAAATTAGTTGGTTTTAACCTATTGGAAGTAAGCGCTTTGATTACAACGGTATTGATTAGCTCTGTTACAACAGAGCTATTAAACACTTTTGCGCATGAATGGATGTATTTAAATATGCCGTTTATTAACGTTAAAGCGGCGGGAGTACCAGTGTCGGTTTTTATTGGATGGATACCGCTTGTCGCCGGAACAATTGCGATAGTGAATACGATAAAACAAACCTATATTGAACCTGAAGCTCCAAAAAAGTATAAAATAAATGTATGAATAAAAAAACTAGCTTATTATACGGTTTGCCGATACTTATAATTGCAGTCGGATATTTTATTATTACTTCGTTGCCGGGAATGCTGAAAACGAGTCCCGAAGGTATAACTAAAAATGCAGTGCCAACGCATAATATTAACAATCAAAAGGAAAAAGCGAATTTAATTATTTTAGAATCGCCAAAACCCGGTCAAATAGTAAACAGCCCTCTGATTGTAGAAGGACAGGCGCGCGGCTCCTGGTTTTTTGAAGCCAATTTTCCCATAACTTTGCAAGATGCCAGCGGAAGGGAAGTAGCTTCCGGAGTAGCAACTGCACTGGACGAATGGATGACCGAAGATTTTGTACCTTTTACAGCTACGATTAAATTTATAAAACCTTCAACAAAACAGGGTAATATAGTTTTACATAAAGCAAATGCTTCGGATCTTGAAGATAAAGATGATAGTTTGGTTGTA
>JAAZNL010000054.1 GCA_012798315.1 candidate division WWE3 bacterium
AAAATAAAGCAAAGCAGGAAGTAATAGACGAGACACAGTTGCTAATGGCTCAAAAAGATAAGCAGTTGGAAGATTTACGAAAACAGCTTGGAGAAGCTCAGAGGAAAGCCGAGCAAGGTTCACAGCAAACACAGGGAGAGGTTCAGGAAACATTTTTGGAAGATATGCTCAGAGTGGAATTTCCTTACGATGAGGTTAAAGAAGTACCAAAAGGCGTTGAGGGAGCTGATGTTATTCAGATTGTAAAAACAAATTCCGGTGTTAAATGTGGAACAATAGTTTGGGAATCAAAAAATACGAAGGCTTGGTCTCAGGGATGGGTTGCAAAACTAAAAGCAGATCAGAGAACCTTAAAGGCCGAAGTTGCGGTAATAGTTTCTAAGGTTCTTCCTGAGAGTGTCCGGCTGTTTGGAATAGTCGAAGGTGTTTGGGTCGCAGATTTGTCGGTTACTCTTGGAGTTGCCACAGCACTTCGTCAGCAAATAATTCAAATATTTAACGCTAAAGCAGTTTCGGCAAATATGTCTAGCAAGGCAGAAATAGTATATGAGTACCTTACAAGCAATAATTTTAAACAAAGAATTGAAGTTTGGGTTGATTATTTTAAACAGCGCAAGGAAGAGATAGACAAAGAGAGAGCCTATTTTGTAAAAAAATGGGAAAAAGAAGATAAAAGCATTTTACAGATTTTCAATAATACCGCAGGTATTTACGGAGATTTACAGGGGTTGATTGGAAACGCTTTGCCAAAAGTAAATTATCTGGAGTTGGATGGGTCATCTGTTGATGATGAAACTTGTGAGGACGCGGCCGAAAAAGAACCCCACGTGTAAATAGTAAAACACATGGGGTTTTTAAATTATCGGGGCGGATGCTCCTTGTTTACTAGCTAAACGATTCGGTTATAGCTCTGAGCACGAAGCATGCCAATTCAAATTCGTTCGTTCCGACTTTCACATATCTGTAGTGCAGGATTTCACGAATTCTGCTCTCATGTTTGGCCATTTTTGCCTCGTCGCGGGAAATCAGCTCGCGAGCGGCGGGTTTCATAGCCACAACAGCCTGTTTCCGATATCTTTGATCCAACAGGTACTTCATGCAGGTTTCCGGCGTAAAACCGTTTACTACCAGAATCAAATCCGACGGTTGAATCTCACGCAAACTCCTGCGATATCTAAGTGCATAACCATCGCGTTGTAGAACTTCGGTTATTACAGCGAGCAAAGACCGGTTATTGCAAATCAAAACGGTGTCGATAAAAATAATTCTCCCACGCATTTCTGACCTCGCTTCTTTATATGTGAAAAAGGTTTGATTCGATGCCGATATTATGCCATAAACAACGCATTAGAGCAACCTATAATAAAAGTCTGCCGAAAAATTAAAGGTATTTTTGGCCCTTTAGTTTGTCAGGTAGATACTCAACTTCAGGATTTTTTACGCCCTGATCAGAATGTTCGTATTTATAGTCTTTTCCGTAACCTACTTCTTTCATTAAGTCCGTAACGGCATTTCGGATATGCATTGGTACGGGCAAATTCCCATGTTTTTTAACATCGCTACGAACCTTTTCGTAGGCTATATAAACCTGGTTGCTTTTGGGTGATTTAGCAAGGTATACAACAAGCTCTGCCAAAGCCAGATTGCACTCAGGCATTCCCAGCCTTTCACATGATTGAAAGGCCGCAACGGCCAATATTAAAGCTTGTGGATCTTTTATGCCAATATCTTCGGTGGCGCACCTTATAAGCCTGCGGGCAATATATAACGGGTCCTGGCCGGCTTCCAGCATTCTTGCCAACCAATATAGTGCTGCATCAGGATCCGAGCCTCTAATTGATTTATGTAGCGCCGAAATTGTGTTGTAGTACTCTTCGCCCTTAAGATCAAAATTTAGATTAGCCCTTTGTAGAGCCTGGGTAATAATTTCTTTGTCCAAAGATGGTCTATTGGTTAAATTGGAAGCTAATTCAATCAGATTGATTAAAACTCGTGCATCGCCGTTGGCGGACAAAATTGTAGCTTTTTGGGTAGTTTCGTCCATTGTTTTATTTACCTGTGTTAAAGCTTTAGACAGCAAATTTCCCAAATCTTTTTCGTCCAACTGAGTAAGGACTATCACGCGTGTCCTTGAAAGCAAAGGTCCAATTACTTCGAAAGATGGGTTTTCAGTAGTTGCGCCGATTAAGGTAATATCACCGTTTTCCACATGAGGTAAAAGAGCGTCTTGTTGGGCTTTGTTAAATCTATGAATTTCATCTATAAATATAATCGGCGCTAAATTCGTTATAGATTTTGTTTCCTGCAGTCCCAAATCCTTTTGCGACCTTTGGAATGCTTTTTTCGGAACTATCTGTTTTTCTATTTCTTTAACAGAAGTATTAACTGCAGAAAACTCATAAAATTTTCTGTTTAACTCGTTGGCGATAATACGTGCCAAAGTTGTTTTTCCGCATCCCGGAGGCCCCCACAATATTAGTGATGGAAAATAGCCGTTTTGTTCCGGATTTTTAATTATTTTAGAAATTATGCCATCTTCGCCGGTTAAATGTTTTTGTCCGACAAATCCTTCGAGGGTATTCGGTCTTAAAATCTCAGCCAACGGTGCATTAGGCATAATATAAGTTTAAAGTTTAAATATTTTTATTAGTGTTCGCGATATAAGATCCGTACCTTTTGAGGCAGTTAGTCTCGCAGGTATTAAAATATCCAGAAAAAGGTTTGTAGTTGACATGACAACTAATGTTAAAATCTTAAGTCGAGGAAACAGCATAAATACGGCAAAAAGGACAGTGGTGTAAGTTATAAATTTGACCAAATCATCTTTCAAATCGCCAAAAGTTCTTCGTACAGCCCGTTTAATAAGTAAGGATTTATTTGGTCTCTCTTCAAAAGGTATGTTTTGAAGAAAGATACTATAGTTGTTTCTCGCCGCAACAATTATCTTTAAAAAGTTTCGCACAATTTCGATGATTACTGCCGCAAGCACAAGATTAACTGTGGTTTTTAAATGATCACTGGCAATAAAGCTTCGGGTCATTAAATTATATTCATTAAAAATCGCGTGCAACTCTATCTTTAACGATTGCGGCAGAAAGAACAGATTTTTACTATCCATGGTTAAAAAGAAAATGAAAAGTATTATTTCCACACCGTCGATAAACGATGCCCTAAATTTGTCCATAAATTGGTTTTTCCAGATGGATAAATCCGGAAGTATATTACGCGGTTTGTTGATTAGCCCAAAAGTAAAGACTAATACAAAAGTTAAACCGACAGTAAGCCCGGTAACATCGTATAGAGCTCCAACCGTCTTAAACAGCATAATAATTAGGACATATAGAACAAAACAAAGAACATAAGCAAAAACCGGAGTAGCGTATAAAATAAAATCTTTAAGTACGGAAATAAATCTGCGGTAAACGAGCTTAATAAAATCCAAAAGATCTATAAAAGTTAATGTTCCTTCGAGCAAAATGTCCAATATTTGATTAGCTTCTTTTCTTAATCCAAATACAACCATTAAACCTATACAAAAAAAGACTATTACGGCCACTAACATGATAATCCAAAGGATATTCAGCATGGTTCCTACAACCTCGGGCCACAAAAAATTAGCCGATATAAATAAACCGGCTAGTACTATAAGGTATGCAAGAAGCTTATAAAGGCCTCTATTTCTTTCCGGGCCTGCCGGATTTAATGCGTTAAATACACTCATAACCTAGAATATTATACCTTTTTTACCAGCAAAAAGCCAAATGGAAGACTTTTGGAAATATATTATAGGGTAGTAAGGATCTCGGGTTCACCCTCTGTGATTAAAATGGTGTGTTCGAATTGAGCAAATCTTTTCCCATCGTGCATTTTGGTTTCCCATTCATCCACGTTGTCTACTTCGGGTTTGCCTTCGCAAGTTAAAGCTTCTATACAAATGGTTAGTCCCGGAATAAGTTCGGGACCTTCATTGGCTTTTCCATAGCACGGAATTTCAGGGTTTTCATGCATACTTTTTCCAATACCGTGACCTGCGTAATCCCTTAATACGTCAAAACCTTTTGACTTGGCGGTTTTGAACATTGCGTTAGAAACGTCACCTATTCTGGAAGATGGAACTGCCATATTTATTGCGGCAATCAATGCCTGTCTGCTTGTATCTATTAGACTCATACCATTTAGATCAACATCTCCCACAGCTTTTGCAAACGAACTATCTACCATTAATCCTTTATGTTCAATAACCGTATCAACAGTAATAATATCTCCACTTTTTAAAAACGTGCCTTTTCTGGGGTAACTGTGTACACATTGCGAATTGACGCTAACGCAGAGACCTGTCGGAAAAGGGGTTAGAAAGTAGGGCGCGTATCCTTTGCATGACGGTAGAACTTTGTTTTCGGCGCACATTTGAATAAATCTATCTTCCAAGTCATATATCACAACTCCCGGTTTTATCATTCCTTCAATTTCGCTTAACATACCCGCAAGGATCTTGCCGCCTTCTCTCATTACTTTTATTTGTTCGGGGTTTTTAACCAGTTTGTTTAAATTTTGAGCCATTAGTCGGTTAAAATGCTAACAATTTTGTACGGAACGTATATAAACTTGATAATATGCTTATTCGCGACAAATGAGCCAACTCGTTGATTTTGTAGCGCTTTTGCTCTTACGGTTTCCTCAGTTTCGTTATCCGTAAGTTCAATTTCTCCCCTGATTCTACCGTTTACCTGAACAGCAATAGTTTTTGTAGGTTGTTTTACTTTATCTTCATCGAATTTAGGCCATTCCTGAAGATGAATGCTGTTTTGCTTCGAAAATTCGTTGTATTGGTTTACTTTTTGCCAAAGTTCCTCGGAAATAAAAGGGGCAAACGGTGCCAGAATCTTAAGAAAACCTTTCCAAACATCTATGTTAACCTCAGTGTCATTTTTTATTTTATTTGTAAATATCATTAGCTCGCTGACTGCTGTGTTAAATTTTAGTGATTCTGCCATAGACGTTACGTTCTTAACCATAAGGTTGTAACTACTGATAATTTCTTTTGATGCCGGCTTGTCGCTGATTTTATCCGAAATGTTAAAAACTGTTTCAATTAATCTGGCTGTCGCTTTCATACCGTTTTCGTTCCACGGATAAGTGTCTTCGTATGGCCCTAAAAAGCTTATTGCTAAACGTAATGCGTCAGCTCCGTAT
>JAAZNL010000009.1 GCA_012798315.1 candidate division WWE3 bacterium
ATATATATGAGACACTAAAGCCTATTTTTAACTCTCCAATAAAAGATTTTACCGTTAATAATCATCCTTATGATGGGACGCTTTACTTTCGCAGGAACGCCAACTGGGGGCAAAAGTATGAGGCTCAGTTAAGAAATCACAGTCTTGGAATTTTAGTTTATTTTTCAGAGGATGGATACCGCATTGATAAGTCATACCCTGAGTCAGTGGTTAAATTTACAAAAGTATGGCCAATGTTTAAAAGTAAATTAGATGTTTCAATTAGGGAAGCAATTCAAAAATACAACAAACAGAGAGAGCAGGAAGTGGACGGGCTTGCTTATCTGTCTAAGGTGCTAGAAAGTTTTGAGGTGTAGATATGACTATCGCAAACAATCGGCAAACGGCAGAGCTTGTAGCCATAGCGCTTAACAATATGGGGGAGGAAGCAACAATGAATTGGGAATCTACGCAGGAACAATTAGAAATCATAAAAGAGGATGCACATTTAGTAGACTCGGGCTTGCTTGACAAGGAGATAACAAAAGCAAGACAAGAATGGTATGGAATTGTGCGCTGGCATCCAGAGGACGTTATAGCCGCCGCTGCGAGCAACGGTGTGGAGATGACGTTTGAACAGGCGGTCGCATGGTGGGAGAAAAACGAGCAGGCATTTGTCGATAGGATGACGGAAGCAGGCAATGATATTTTGTCGTACATGGATTTTGAGTAGGAGGGTAGTATGAAAAAGTTTATCGTCACATTTGCCGCAACTGGTGGTGTGGAAATTTTCGCTAATACCGAGGAAGAGGCTATTGCAGAATTCAATGGATTAGACGGGAAGTTTTTGTTGGATGAAATTGAAGCAAATGGAATAGAGATGACGGATATATTTGAGGAGGTGGACTAATCATGAAGATTTATCGTAATGAAAACAACCGCTGGGTGATTGAGCGTGACGGCGGCGAGGTTATCACTTTATCGTGGCAAGAAAGCAGCTTGCTGTATGACCAAATCCGAAACTCTGTTATTTGGGATGAAGTTGATATGCGTATGGAGAGCGACAGCGTGTACAGTGAGCACAGAGAAGAAATTGAAGCGGCAAAGGATGAAATTATCGAAGAGCTGCGAGACAATGTGGACGAGATTAACGAAGACGCAGTTTATAATGCGATTAGCCGGTTCGTGGATTTGGGAGAGGAGTTTGCATAGTGGTAGACTGGTTAGGACGGTGGACACCGGAGAATGACTACTCAACATTTCCAAAAGAAAAATGGTGTGATATGGACCGTGTCGCAAATCTCGTGATGGAGAGAAACTATACGCCAAAAACAGATATGGAGAATCTTGTGACAATGGTAATTTTGCATTTTGAGGGCGAGACGGATGGGAATAGCTTGGATTTCCTCCCAGTGTATAATGATGATCTCGATATCAATATCGAAGGACTTTCGGGTTTTGTTGAGGCGTCAGGTGGGTTCGAGACGTTTGATTATAGGGTTTAAAAATGCCCATAAACTCTAAATTTGGTTGGGAGGTTTTAAAATGAACGATAAATACATTATAATTCTCGAAGTTTCAAATACAGATAAAGGGAATATGCCTCTTGACGGCTATGTCGCAACTCAGGTAATTGCCACTGACAGAGTAACAGCTATATCTGACGCCAAGAGGAAGATTTATAACATGTACGGAGGGAACAATGAAATCGTCGCGGTGTTTCCTTTGACTGCTGATGTGTCGTGAGGGAATTGATGCTTATGAAAACAGGAACACTATTTTACAATGAGATCTGCGACCGCATGGATATCTGTTTCTCTGATATTTTGCGAACAAATCGTTGTGGAAATATTTAGAGGATGGTGGTAGAATATAAGTAGACAAAAAAACAAAACAAAAAGAGAATTTATTATGGGATTTTTACTATTTGCTGTGGTTATTTATGTTGTTGCGAAGCTGGTTTCGGATGCGTCGAATCTATCTGCACACAATCGGTGGTACAAGGATTACTCAGCTCGTGTTGATCGAAGTATGCGCCAAACACATGCGAAGATGGCAAAAGAGGGTGACTATGCGATTGGAGCCTTTGGGATGATTGATACTGGACGGTATAGCGACGGGAGTTTAAGGCATAATCCAAGGACAGGTCAGCGAGCAACTAAGGGCGAGATTAAGGATTAAAAGGTTGGGAGGGTCTTGAATGGCTGAGGCTCTTATATATCTATCAGGATGCGAGCCTAATTATTCGAATAATAAAATTATCACTATGGACAAAAAAGTGTTTGTTGGCGATTGCATAATAGATGGCGTGGAGGACAATGGATTTTATTGTGACGACGAGGACATAGCTGCCGGACAGACAATGGAGCCTATTAAAAAACTCGAAGACATATCCAGAATGTATGACTATTTCATGAGTAGGAATAAATTTCGAGATGCAGTAATGTTTACTGTGGCTATTAATATTGGACTCCGTGTTAGTGATCTTCTTGAATTAAAATTTGGGACGTTTTACAGAGCCGACTGGTCTAAAAAAATACAGACATATATTATAGAGCAGAAGACGAAAAACACTAAAGGAAGATCAAAAAATTTTTTCAATGCAGACAAGTTTTATAGGGAACATGCGGATTTACCCGAAGAAGAACAACTCAGGCTTTTTATGTTGAAGGCAAAAGAAGCGAGAAATACCTATATTAAAAATACGGAAAAGAAATATGTCAAGCGTTATATAAAAGTAAATGACCTTATTTATGAGGCGCTGGACGCCTATAGGAACTCACTATTTAAAGAACCCCAAATGAGCGACTATTTATTTCGAGATGAAAGCAGAAATTGTACAACGGAAAATAAACCTTTATCTCGCAAATCCGCATGGAATATCTTTGAGAAGGCAAGTAAAGACTTAAACCTTGGCATTAAACTTGGTACTCACGGGTTGCGAAAAACATTTGGATATCACATGATGTCTATTAACAACAATAGTCATGAAGCGCTGTATACACTACAAAAGATTTTCGGGCATTCTAGCCCGGAGGTAACACTGAGGTATATTGGTATCACCAGAGAAAATATTGATAGAGCTTATGACGATGTAGGTAAACATTTTGGGGAAGTCATAGTCTACCCGTCTATCGGAAAGTGGCAAATTCAAGCGGGGTAAGAGCAACGGACAGAATAACCCGACCAAACCCTTATAAAATATTGTGTATATAACACTTGACAACATACACATTATTTGATATAATATCAATATGGAAAATAATTATAGACATAAGGGGGCATATCTGTGAATCGAAAAAGAAGGGAAGTGTTGCGAAAGTGTGTTCAAGAACTACAGAGTGAAGACTGGTTTTTAAAATTGGAAAGAGTCAAGGATACCGTCGAGTCTATTCTTGCTGAGGAATGCGATGCGATAGATAATATACCTGAGAACTTGCAAAACACAGATCGTTACTCATCGTCAGAAGAAGCGGTTGACAACTTGGAAAACGCCATTGAACACTTAGAGAGTGCGTTTCAAGATAGTAATGAACACG
>JAAZNL010000055.1 GCA_012798315.1 candidate division WWE3 bacterium
AAAAAAAGCGAGCCCCGTACCGTGAGTTTATGCGACTAATATTTCTAGTTGCATACACTTTATCACGGCACAGGGCTCAAAAATTACGGCGTTCTGAGGTCAAGTCAAGGAATCATGCTCGCGTCCTTGTAGACCTCAAGAACCAACTTCCCGTCTTTTTCAAAGACACGTACAGTACCTTCGAGCGGGACAGGATCTGAAGCGCGGATGGCGTCGGCCAAATGTACGGACTTGCCATTGGCGCGAATCCAGAAAATCTGGTCCTTGCCGAACGGCCGCCAAATCGCGCGGGAAACGGTTACGGTCTGCCCGGTCTCCACCAGTTCAATCTTGATGGACTCGTTCAAATTGTAACTAAGCCGTACCACGTCGCCGTTTTCGATCGTGCCCAGGTCAATGGAAGCGGGACTTTCTTCGGCGTTGGACGCGGCACACCCGGTTAGAGCCAAGGACAACACAACCACAGCCAAAACAACGATGAGAAAACGCGCTTTCATCTCAAACCTCCTCGCCAAGCTGATTGATCCATTTTTATTTATTGAAAAGATCGGTGCTAGTATTATACATATAAATCAAATAATATGCAACCTATAGTCAATAACGCCAACTTTGGAAACGGCCAAAACCGGCCTAAATTCAAAGAACTTGTCATACAAACAGTGAGACTGATACCCTATGGGAAAGTGGCTAGTTATGGGCAAATTGCTGCTATGGTGGACTCTCCCAGAGCGGCTTTGCAGGTGGGTTATATTCTGCACGATTACGGAGACGACGGAAAAACTCCCTGGTGGCGCGTGGTCAATAGTAAGGGATTTATAAGCACAAAATGCGAAGAACATACAAAAAACATGCAAAGGGATCTTTTGGAGTCAGAGGGTATTAAGGTAAGTTCTGATTTGAGAATAGATATGGAAAAATATCGATATATTCCAACAATTGCTACCGTTTCTAAATAATACTATGGGTTGACCATTTCCTTATTTTAAGGTAGAATTATATCCATAGCACTTTAAATCCCTCATTATCTTGATCAGTCAGGAGGCTGTTGTGAACGAAATTACGCGATGGATTTTGTCCATAATTTTTGTGGCGCTACTTGCGCTAACCGGTTGCGACGCTGCTGATATTTCAAGCACCGAAGCAAATCAAACTGTTTCTGGTCAGCAGGATAACAGGCTTGTGACCGATCCTTCCCAGATTCAGAACTATGAGGCGGAAATTGCCTCGCAGGAAGCGGAAGACTGGGCAGCTTTGCAGTCACAGATTTCTGTGGAAGCGTTAACTGCCGAGGATAAAGCGCGTATTGATGGTGCACTGAACGGGGAAACAACCGTCAGTTTCAACCAGGGAACCCTATCTTGGGATGGTGGTCTGTTGGATGTAAATCCCAACATGAACTCAATTGGCCAAGGAAATGTTGCGTTTGTAGTTCCCACATTGCAGCTTTCTCCACAGGCTTTCCAATCGTTGTATGAGCCTTTTGTAAGAAGCCCTGATGCAACATCCCTCTATGCCTGGGAATCAATGTTCCATTGGACCGGGCACATGGAAAACCGTTATGCTTTGTCCGCAAACGGCGCGTGGTTCAATAACATTGTTCGCGGGGCTATGCAGGGAAAAGGGGTAATTTACGAGCTCTCCGGTTCTGACGCAGTTCGGCACCAGTTTCTATTTGTGACCCGAGTGAGTGCCAACGGCGGTCCTTCAATGCCTTGGGCTGTCATTTTAGCTGAAAACGGCGCTCCCATTACGGGTTACAACACCGGGCTGCATGAGGAGGTTTTCACGGAGAAGGAAGCTACCCGTTTCTTGGGAAAAATTCTTCAACGCGGATATACCCAGGTGCAACCATCACAACTGCCGTCAACCATCACCAGCGTTTGGGGAAAGGACAAAAATCCTCCCGTTATCAGATACTGGATATGGTCAATAGCCTATCAAATCGAGCTTTACGCCAGAATGGCCGCGCTATCTATTGCAGAAGCTGCATCTGCGTTGGTTAACTGGGCCGGCTCGACTATTACAACACCGTTGTTCTTCATAGTTCCCGACTGCGAATTTTTTTACATGCCAGGAATGTGCGGAACGATCAAATCATGAGGAGGTCATGATGACCCGAAAGTATGAAGAAATTGTGGATGATATCTGGGATATCATCGTAATCGGCAACGCCACCGATGTCGCCAAGGAATTGATCAATGCCCGAAATGCATTCCAAGCTGAAAATCAAGCTGGTTGCTTCAACCCGGGATCGATCTTAATGGAGCATGGAGTTACGCCAAAGTTTCACGCTGCTGTGATGCATGAATACAACCGCATCGCCTCGGAAGTGCGACAAGCAGGGTAACCCAACTCATCACACGGGACATTTTGAGCCATTACAAGCTTAGAGTGTCCCGTTTTTTTATGCCTAAAGAAGCTTTTGGTGGACCATTCTGGACTATGTTGGAACTTATTGTAACACCAACAAGTTTGCTTTGCTAAAAACAGAAACATAATGTAAAATACCCACTATGGGAGTGTTCACAAATGTTAAGGGTAGGGGGTTTGATACCCTACTCTCAAAACTTCATATCTGACCCAAGTTTAATTAAAAGGCTATTAAAACAGTCTGATATCTCAGTTTCTGACATAGTTTTAGATATAGGGGCTGGTAAGGGTGTTTTAACACAGCAATTAATCCCTGTCTCTAAAAAAGTAATTGCAATAGAGATTGACCCTTCTTTATTTAAGTGTTTATCTTCTAAATATTCTTCTGTTCCAAATGTTCAGTTGGTAAACAATGATTTCCTTAAGATTTCATTACCCCATGACAATTTCAAAGTTTTTTCAAATATACCATTTAACTACACTTCAAGAATAATGGATAAACTGTATTTTCAGGGTAATACACCAACTTCTGCATATATAATAATGCAAAGAGAAGCAAGCAACATTTATCTAGGATTACCAAGAGAAACACAGAAATCTTTATTGTTAAAACCATTCTTTGATATAAGCATTCTTCATAGTTTTAAGAAAACTGACTTTGTTCCTACTCCACAAGTAGATGCTGATATGATTCATATTAAGAAACTGGTCAACCCATATATTGAAATTGATTCTATTGAAAAATATTTTGCTTTTGTTGTATTTGAAACTACCCAATACAAGACCACACTAAAAAAGAGTTTATCCAAAATATTTACACATGAACAGTTTAAGAGACTTGCTACTAGTTTAGAGTTTTCACTGAAAACAAAGCCATTAGATTTATCATTCAAACAATGGGTTGGGCTGTTTAATTATTATCAACATGGAGTGCTTGAATCAAAGAAGATATTGGTTAAAAACAGCTACTTAAAGCAGAAAGCAACACAACAAAATCTCAAAAAAGTGTATAGAACTAGAAAGTTTGGAAACCCCACTCCCCACCACTTATAAGCAACAAAGCATACCCAAAGGGTATGCTAAAATCCTCTCCCCTGTGGTGGGGAGTGATTGGATTTTCACAAAAGCTTAGGGTACACTCCTGTTGCAATGGAAATCACATACTTAAAATCACTAAATCCAATAGAATTAGTGGAAAAACCAACTAAAGAAACAATAGAACTTGTGGCTAAACTGGTTAATAATCCTAAGTTTAAAGAATTTATTAAGTTATTAAGAACTGCATATAAATTTCCTGACAATGGTTTGGATTTAAAGCCTTTTGTTGGAAAAAACTTTGATGACTTACCCATTGAAAAAGCAGAAACATTAAAACTTTCACTTAATCTATTCGCTGGTGAACTAATAACTAGAATGAACTTAAACCCTGAGTTTTTAAATCAACTGTATCTGCTTGTATTTTTTAACAGTTTTATTGATTTGAAATATTTTGAGGGGTTGTTTTCAGATAAAGTTGATTATGCAGTTACTAAAAAGGAATCAGTTTGCAAGATAATGGATTACAAACATGAAGTAGCCACTTTTATAATCCCCTACAACATAAAGTATGAAGAATTTAAGAGACAAACCAGAAAGTTATGGAACACTATGCAAGATGAAATGGATGAGCATTTATCTACTGACCCTTTTAAAATTAAGCTTCATGAAAATACAGAACTAGCTATGAAAATTACAAGGCTTAAAGAGGAAGAAAATATGACTTTTAAACAGATTACTGAAAAACTTTACTCTGAAAGTGATGGTAAAAATGAAAAATTAAGCAAAGAAGAATACATAAAAGATGTTTATTTTGATTACAAAAAACTATGGAATTCCCCACTAGACAAACAAAGTAGCTAAAATCCTAATACTTTTTATCCTCTGACCAAACTCAAATAATCCTTTAGTTTCCAGTTAATGCTGGAAATTTTAGCAACTCCAACAAAAGAAGATTTAGAAAAACTCAAATGCTTTTTAGAAGCAAAATTTGGAGTTGAATTTACAGACGCTGATGTATTAGAGGCTTACTACTCTCTTGTTCATTTAGGGAAAGCAATATATCTGTTTAGTAAACAACAGGAGGCTAAAAATGAAGCCTCTTGAAACACAGGAAGATATTGTTAATTACTTTGGCTCACCACTGGAAGAACCAGAACTTAATCCTGATATATACTTTAAGCCCTATAAATCCAAGACTGATGATTTAATTAATAAAATTCTCGCCAAGCGAAGTGGCGGAAGCCACTCGCTTTCCTCCTTTACTCTACTTGATAGTAGTGTCATAACTCCTCCAGTTATTGATAACTTTAAAACTGCGTATTATCAAAAAGTTATTGAGTATGGGGATTTTGTAGATGTATATATCTATGAAAAGCCAATAATAAAGGCTAAAAACAGGAAATCGAAGACATATTCTCACTGTGGTGGTAGAGAAAAAGTTGATAACAGCAGTAAATACAGAAGAAGAAACTCCATAAGAGCCTTAAATCTCATAAGACAGCTATCCATCTTAAACTTCAGTGGTGAAAACACAAAATTACTAACTTTAACTTTTGGAAAATGTGATTTTGATATTAAAAATCCTAAAATCTGTAACAAAAAGTTAAGTAACTTCTTACAGGAACTAAGGGGGCTTTTCCCAAACTATATGTATCTTGCAGTTTTAGAATTCCAAAAAAGAGGGGCTGTTCACTATCATATTTTGTGTGATTTACCCTTTATTGACAAAGAAAAGCTAGCCAATCTTTGGGGTTATGGTTTTATTGATATTAGAAAGCCTGGTTTTCTTGCAGTTAATTATTTAAGTAAGTATCTTGAAAAAAGTTTATTTGATGAGAGGCTTAAAGGGGTAAGGGTATTTTTTCATTCAAAAAATCTGCAAAAACCAAAAGAATATACTGGTTTATCAGCATTTAATAAGCTTCAAGAAATACAAAATGCTAATATAGTCTTTGCTAATCATTACCATAATAAATATAATGATGAGGAAGTTTTGTACAGACAGTTAAAAAATTCTCCCGCCCAAAACAAAAATGACCAATAATTGCTTTATTTATTGCAGAAAATCTACTGATAGGGGTGATAAGCAGGAACAGTCTCTTGAAACTCAAGAGAGGATTTGTTTGGAAATTTCTCAAAAATATAATCTTAATGTTGTTGATAGTTATTTTGAGGCTAAATCTGCAAAAAATGCTGGTAATAGACCAAAATTTGATGATATGATTTCAAGAATCCAAAAGGGTGAAGCTAGTATTATTGTTACTTGGGGTATTGATAGATTAGCCAGAAACTTAACAGAAGCGGGGTTACTTCAATCCCTTTATGAAAAGCAATTACTCCTAAAGATTTACACTCATTTTGATGTTTATCAATCTGATAGAGATTTTATGGGAATTGGTCATGAGTTTGTTGATGCTTCAAACTTTTCAAGAAAACTTAAAAACCAAGTTAAAGATGGGATTGTTACAAGGCTTAATAGGGGTGAAATACCAGGGTCTGTAAAACTTGGTTATTACACTGTTGATAAAAAACTAAAACCAGACCCTGAAAGAGCACCATTTGTGAAATTAGCATTTGAAATGTATTCACAGGGCTACTCACTAAGAGATATTACTCAAAAACTGTATGAATTGGGTTTTAGAAGCAAAAAAGGCTATAAAATCTATATGTCTAGCATTGATGAAATGCTTAAAAGGATTGACTACACAGGAACTTTTCAATACACCAACCAACTCTACAAAGGAAACTATGAACCCTTAATCTCAATGGAACTGTTTGATAAAGTGCAAAAACTAATTGTTAAGAATAATATCCCAAAATCCAAAAAGCATTATTTTCTATACAGAGGATTTATTAAATGTGGTGATTGTGGTTGTATGCACACTGCTTCTCTGAAAAAGGGAAAGTATATTTACTATTACTGCACAAACTCAAAAAGAATTTGTAAGCAACACCAAAAATATATTGAGGAACAAGAAATGCATGATTTATACAGCAATAAATTAGCAGAACTCCCTATTGATGTAGATGTAATTAATGAGGCTTATGACTTCTACGCAAAAAACTATCTTGAGAAGTATAAAGACATGGAAAACCAGAAAAATCTTATCCTAAAGCAACTGGGAAATATAGAAACAAGGATAAAAAGGCTTGTTGACTTATATATTGATGGAAATATCCAGCAAGAAGTCTATAGCCAAAAGTATAAAGACTTGCTTTTGGAAAAAGAAACCCTTAACTCTACTCTAAACAAACTAAATACTGAAAAACCAGAAACAACATTGGAACTTGTGAAAAACTTCAAAGAATATTGTTGTAGCCTACAAAACATGTATTCTCAGGGCAATAATGAAGTAAAAGAAGAAATCTTAAATTCTGTATGTTGGAACTTTTCTATAGTAGATGGTGAAATAGCGTCAATACAATATAAAAAGCCTTTTGATATGATAGCAAAACTACCAAAAAATGCTGATTTTAGTCAATGGTGGACCGTGCCGGAATCGAACCGGCGATCTCTGCAATGCGAATGCAGCGCTCTACCAACTGAGCTAACGGCCCCAGACCCTTTAGGGTCTACATTATATAGGAAAAGGCGGGTACTATCTATTAATTATATTGTGTGCCCAAACCGGGTGCGCGTGTCCTAACCTTTTTCTTTCAAGAAGATAGTTGATGTGTTCGTCTCTTTTCTGAGTAACTTTAGAAATATCAAAACCTGCTTCCTCTGCTAGCTGCGCCGCAAACTCACCCCCAATAAAATGGGGTAATACAACGTAAGTGGCACCTTTTTCGTAAAGGGAAATTGCCTCATCAATGTTGTATGAAAGTAAAATAACCATGGAATCTGTGTTTGTTTTACGGATTTCGTTAAGTAAAAACGCGTTGGCTTCGTAATCAGGGATTGTAGATACCACAAGCTTAGCCTGAGATACATTGATATCGTCTAAAAATTCCACGTCTTCGGCATCTCCATAAACACAATTAATGCCCGCTGCCTGAAGAGAGGCAATTATATCGGGGTCAAAATCTATAGGTAAAAAGCCCGAACCTAGCTTTTTAAAGACATTAATAAAGTCGTATCCAACCCTGTTACAACCAAATAACAACACGTCGTAACGGGAAACTATGCTAGATTCACGTTTAACTTTTTTATGTTCGAATTTATGTAGTAACGGTGCAAAAAATGGGTACAACTTTTCGGTATACATAATTAAGTAAGTAGATACTGTTATCGATATAACGGCCAAAATAGTCATTAGCGAAAGGAGATTAGTATCAATATGCCCAAGTTTAACCCCCAACAACAACAAAATCATAGAAAACTCGCTTATTTGGCCCAGACTAATTCCCGCAAAAAAAGCTGTTTTTTTGTTGTAACCAAAAGCCAGCAAAAACAAAGTAATAATTGTAGGTTTAACTAAAAGTGTAAATACCAAAAGGCTCAAAAGCGGAATAAGCATGGTTGAAAAATCTAAATCGGTGATTTGCAGACCCAGAGAAATAAAGAACATAACTACAAAAAAATCACGTAAAGTTCTAAGTCGGGCGCCTATTTCCTGACTATACGAAGTAGATGACAGAGTAACTCCGGCAATAAGCGCGCCTATTTCAATAGAAAGTCCTATGTAGCCGAACAAAAATGCCAATCCTAAACCCCAGGCAAGCGAAAAAATAAACAAATATTCCTGCGATTTTGCAAAAAACGCGCTCAATTTTGGGAGCAAACTTCTGGCTATAACGAAAACTACCAAAGTGAGTGCGACACCTTTACCCAAGAGCAAAGCCAGATTTATAAACGAAGCGCTGCCATCTGACATGCCGGAAGCGAATATCAAAGATACAGCGGCTATAATATCTTGGAATAATAGAATTCCTAATGTGAGCCTCCAGTAAAGTTTTTCGGTATCTTTTTTATCGGCCAAAAGCTTTAGAACAATAATCGTACTACTAAAAGCGAGAGCCACACCCACATATACCGATTGAACATTGGAAAAACCTAGCGCACGGCACAAGAAGAAGCCAAGTAATACCGACGCTAAAACCTGGAAAAACCCTAAAAGCAGAACCGGTCTACCCATACCTTTTATCTCTGACGGGCTTAAATGCAGTCCAACAACAAAAAGCAAAATTGCGATACCTAACTCTGAAAACACCGATAATAGCTCGTGAGCCTGAAAGGCGTTTAAAAATTGCGGGCCTAGAAGCAAACCGGACAGAATGTAACCTATTACGATTGGTTGTTTGAGCAGCCTCATAATTCCGGCAAGCGCGGCGGTAAAAACAATAACAGTACTAAGTTCTGTAAATAAATCCATAGGCAGTATTCTAATTTTAACACCGGTAAAATGTTTTAGACATAAGGTTATTTTGTGATATAATGCTTGTGACTCTAAAGATGTCAGAATTATGAGTGAGTTTTCTCCCTTTCTATTCTCTTCTCAGGGTCAGAAGTATTAAGCATGTCTCTAAAAGAGAAAAAAATGAAGGGTGGTGATTCACTTGACCAAGCTATACGTTGGTAACTTACCCTATTCTTATAACGACGATACATTAAGATCATTATTTGCTTCCTACGGTAACGTTTTATCAGCTTCTATCATAATGGATAGACAGAGTGGAAGAAGCAAAGGCTTCGGTTTCGTTGAAATCGAGGACGATAACGCTGCACAGCAAGCTATTACCGAACTTAACGGTAAAGACATCGATGGCAGAGCAATCGTAGTATCAGTAGCCAGACCAATGTCCGATCAACCCCGCAGAAGCGGCGGTTTCGACAGAGGTTCTAGAGGCGGATACAACAGATAATCCTCTTAAGGAAAAAAAGTTTAAACAGGAAAGCCGGGTAAAACCGGCTTTTTTGTTTCTAAGAACGGAATATTCTTAATATAGGTTTTAGAAAAAACTCGTTAGGATCCCAGATTGAACACGCGTAAAAAACACATTCTTTAAAAAAACTTCTGAAGCCACTTATATTTTCGGCTACCTCAAAGTTAATTTTACTAAAATGCTCAGGCATATGAAGACGATATAAACGCCTAAATCTGCGATAAGAATCGGCACCTGTAATTACAGTAAGACTTTCGAAACTCCTGGTTTCTATAAGTTTTTTGGTATTTATAATATTCTCACGAGTCGTTCTGGAGTTGTCCTCGATAATAACCGGCAAGTTGTTTGGGAATGATACAGAACTTTTTATTATGTTATATATGCTTAGTGCTTCCGACTGAAATCTACGCCTGGTAACACCACCTGTAATAACCAGAAAATCAAAACTTCCCTGGCCGGCAATGTGCATTAATACGTTAATACGAGCTAACATTACAACAGACAAATCTCCCTTTGATGTTAATTTACTGCCATGAAGTATTATGCCGTGCATATAAGCAATTTTAGCAGAAGGAAAGTAGTTTGGTGCACCCGGAGGGACTCGAACCCCCGACTTTAGCGTCCGCAACGCTACGTTCTATCCACTGAACTACGGGTGCATACATTTAAATTGCTTATGTACGTGAAGATTTTACCACTAATTCGGAAGATTACTTAAGGGTCAATTTGCTCATTATAGTCTCGTAGGTTTTGTCAAAAGCAGATTTAGGAGGAGTTTCCAGGTATATAAGATGCTGGTCCAAAATCTCCTTTATAGTCTCTTTATCTTTTGGATGAAAAGATATAAACAATCTAGGCATCGCCGCGCCTTCGATATCAACGGCAACCACATGTTCGCCAACGCCATCCATAAAAAAATACTGAAGTAGTTCCTTCCAATAATAAGTTTCGGGACCAATTGTAATTCCGTGTGTACTAAGGGTGTAATTTATTTTTTCGGGAGGAACTTTAGCCAACACATAACGTACAAAAAGCATACTTCCAATTAATAACAGCAAGAAAAACTCCTGAAGAATAATAAGAACCAAGGCAATCACCACACCAATAACCGTGTATGTACGTGTCATACGCTGTTCAGACACATCGGTCGTGTGGGGGCGGGAATCGGCTTCCCAGCTTAACAGAATCTTTTTTTCACCCAAGGCTTTAATATCTACATTGGGCTGACGTGGTTTTACTGTAGGAACAATATTGTTCAAACCCAACAGATCAGATACACCTGCGAATGATAACTTCATACGCTTATTATTATGCAATTTTATATAAAAGGCAACGACTGTGATAACAAATAGTTTACAAACGCACAACGCGGAATAATATTAACCTATGCCCATAGACACACCAAACTTAAATACAGACACAAACAATCAAACACCCGGAATTGCGCCAACCAGCGTTCCTCCCCAACCCCAGCCTCAACTCCAACCACAACCAAAGCCCATGGAACCGTTGAAAAGTCCCGTTCAGACAGGCCAATCATTTAAAAAACCTCCACTCATGTGGGCAGACTCACAGCAAATTTTAGGGTCGATAGAAAAAAAACTGGGAGGACCTGTTGTAAGTTATTACACTACCGGATCTATTGTCGGGGATGATGTTAAATATTTTTATACACACCTAAAAAACATTGGGCACAAAGAGAAGATATTTTTTGTTTTGTACTCAAGCGGGGGAGATGGAAGAAGTGCTTACAGAATTGCCTCGTTGCTAAGAAGCTTTTGTGATGAGCTCGTTATTGTTATACCCGAAATTGCCGCGAGCGCAGCTACCATGTTGGCTTTGGCTGGAGATTCTGTAGTAATGACACCTCTGGCATATCTAACCGCTGTTGACACAAGTCTTACGCATCCTCTAAATCCAAAAGATAAAAGCAACAATCCGGTGCGAGTGGAACTGGAAGAGGTAAAACGCGCGGCTTCTACCTTAATAAAGCCGGATAATCAGGACAAAGACAATTTGGAGGCTTACAAGATTATGTTTAATTATATACATCCGGTAGCCTTCGGAAGCATGGAACGCGCCTCTAATCTATCGGAGATGCTGTGCAAAGATATATTAAACCTTAGACGTAATCCTATTTCTGCGGACGAAGCCGAAAAACTTACGGTAAAACTAAACCGGGACTACCCATCACACGGCTATCCGATTACACGTAAAAAAGCACGCGAAATCGGAATACCGGTGGTAGATTCTGACGCAGAGCTTGATACACTTTTATGGAAATATATTAATGTAAACAGATTTTTGACTGAACCGGTTAGAACGGATATTTCGGATTCGTTTTTTCACACGGAAACATACTTAAACACAATTGAATCTGTAGGAAGAAGAATAGCTGTTAAGCAAATTACTGAAAGAAGACTAGACCCAATTGTAAAAGGCTGGACAACACTCAGGGATGAGTTTAAGTGGGAAGCCCTTTACGAAGTAGACGAAAACGGAGAAAAGAAGGTAATGATCTCGAGGCTTGATATTTAGACTGGCGATAAAAAAGTTGGCGGAGAAGGTGGGATTCGAACCCACGATACCTTGCGGTATGGCGGTTTAGTAAACCGCTGCACTCGACCACTATGCGACTTCTCCACGCTAACGCGGTTTAGTATTACCCGCAAATATTACCATATTAATTAACGTACTACTGAGAGGCTTACTTATAACACTTCTATAGCAAATGAGTTAGTCACTTCGGTTATGATCTGCGGGGAAAGTGTTGTATCGAATTTGAGAATATATAAATAGTTATCGAGCTGGACAGTCACATCAAACAAATAATATTTATAATCTTTGGTTGTTACTTCTAGTGTACGTTTACCGGAATCGGCAGCGTGTTCCAATACCACAAT
>JAAZNL010000010.1 GCA_012798315.1 candidate division WWE3 bacterium
GGGTGGAATTGAGTACCGACAAAATAAGGGTGAACTTGCTTTTTTAATTCGACTGATTCTACTAATTTCCCATCAGGCGAGGTTCCCGATATTACCAAACCGGCATTAACTAATTTTTCTTTGTAGTCATTATTATATTCATAACGGTGTCGATGTCTTTCCTGTACAATACATCCTTCCGTTAATCTGTGTGGAGAAAATTTTTTATACAAATCGTATAAAATAGATTCCTGCGATAATTTGCATGGCCACGCGCCTAATCTAATAGTGCCACCGTAGTTTTTACTTTTTAAATATTCCTTTTGATCGGGCATTATGTGTATAACTGGATTTGTAGTTTTGGAATTTACCTCCTCGGAATTCGCATCCGTTAAACCTAGAACATTTCGGGCAAATTCAATTACAGACATTTGCATACCAAAACATAATCCTAAGTAGGGAATACGTTTGGTTCTGGCAAATTCAACAACTTTTAGTTTACCTTCCACTCCCCGACTTCCCCATCCCTGCGGGACTATTATTCCATGGCACTCGGTAAGTTTCTTTTCTATTTCTTTAAATTTTTCAGCGTTTTCTATATCTTCCACATCAAACCATTGAATATTTGGATTGACTCCAAGTTTCCACGCTGCATGTTTAATTGCTTCAACTACACAAACATACGCATCCTGTAAACTAAAATCGCCAGACGTATAATATTTGCCGGCAATGCCTATATTTACGCTATTTTTGGCGTTATCAATATGCGATATATATTCAAACCAGCTCGCATCGGGTTTTTTTAAAGGTTTTAGTTTAAGTTCTTTTAACAACTTCAAATCGTAATCCTGATCTTTTAACACAACCGGTATCTTATAAATTGTGTCTACATCCGGATCAGAGAAAATGTGTTCGAGTTTAACACCTGTATTTACCGCTATTGTATTGCGGCGTTTTTCATCAACTTCTTTATCGCTTCTACACACTACAAACGTTGGCTGCAAACCAAGTTTATAAAGCTCGTAAATGGAAGCCTGCGCGGGTTTACTTTTCATTTCTCCTAAAAATTGCGGAATTGGCAAATACACCAAATGAATCAAAAAAACATTATCGGGTTCCATTTGTTTTAAACGCCTTATAGCTTCGTAAAACATAATGTTTTGATATTCGCCTACAGTTCCTCCAACTTCGATTAGTAAAACATCCGCGTCATCGACCTTGCCGGTCTCTCTAATTAAACGAACAATCTCTTCGGGAACATGAATATGCCCTTCTACACATTTTCCACTGTAACCAAGCTGTCTATCTCGTGTAATAACATCATAATAAACTTTACCCATAGTTAAATAATTGTGTTTAACCAGATTAATGTTCAAAAACCGCTCGTAATGTCCTAAATCCTGATCTGTTTCCAAACCATCTTCCGTAACGAAAACTTCTCCATGCTCCAATGGCTTCATTGTTCCCGCGTCTAAATTTAAATACATATCGGCTTTTAGAACCGACACCTTATATCCGTGATTTTTTAGGAGTAGACCTGTAGAAGCTGTGAGGATTCCTTTACCAAGACCTGAAATAACACCACCTGTAACAAAAATGTACTTTGTCTGCTTTGGCATATTAACTATCAACAAGTAACTCTATCAGAAATCTGTAAACTTGGGCAAGACCTGCTTTTACCTTATTTTTTCTCTTTTATATCCGTGTTCTCTTTTTGAATGGTTTTCCAATGATAAAAATATAGCGGGGCACCAACTAATATCATGGCTACAGAATTGGACAGCTCTCTTTGACGATTGCGCGCCTGATCGCGTTCGGCGTTTTCACGTATTTTCTCTTCATCAACCGGATCCATACCTTTTGTTTCCGGGCCCGCGTAGTATTCATACTTGTCAGCATCTTTAAAAAAGACGGTCTTTATACCCAAGTCCACTATCCTAATAGATCCCACTACAACAACCAATAAACCTATAAAAGAAAACAAATATAAATATATGAGTCTTACATTTACTTTCATATGTACATGGTACAACAAATAACCCATTTTAGCTTATAAAGCATATAATGACTTTATGAAAAAACCCGTTGTGTTTCAACAGGAAAACTTACCGCAAATTGCGGAGAAAATATTAAAAGGACAAGTTGGTATGATACCATCTGACACTTTATATGGGTTTTCTTGTGATGCGTTAAATATAGGAGCCGTAGAAAAAATATATTCATTAAAAAAGAGAGAAACTACTAAACCTTTTATTGTTTTAATTGATAAAATAGATAGCCTCTCCAATCTGAACATAGTAATATCCGAAAAACAAAAAATGTTTTTGCAAAATAACTGGCCAAACCCTCTGACCGTTGTTTTAAATTGCCCAGAAGAAAACTTAACGTATATCCATCGTAAAAAAAATTCAATCGGATTTAGATTACCTAATAATGAATGGTTGCGAAAATTATTAAAACAAACCGGGCCGTTAATTTCTACCACAGTTAACCTGGCAGGAGAACCTCCGATTAATACCGTCGAGGAAGCGATAAAAGAATTTGGTTCAAATGTAGACTTTTATGTTGACGCAGGACCTTTAGAATCTCCACCTTCAACAGTCATATCATTAGCAGGAGATGGAACAATTAAAGTGCATAGACAAGGAATAATAAACGTTAAAGAAAACTATATATGACAGATATTACTGATGAACAAATAGCAAAAGAAATTGTGAACGGAAACAGTGAGTTGTTCGGAGAACTAGTCAGACGTTACGAACAAAAACTTGTCCGATATACTACGTACATATTACAGGATAAATCGGCTGCGTACGATGTGGTTCAGGATACGTTTATAAAAAGCTTCGAAAATTTAAAATCTTTTAACACAGAGCGAAAATTTTCTAGCTGGATATATAGAATCGCACACAACGAGAGTATTAACCGAATTAAAAAAAGCGGCAAAGAAATATTTAATGTGGATTTTGATTTTCTTAAAGAACTTATGCCCCCTGATGCCGCTCCCGACGTGGAATTCGAAAAAAATGAAATTAATGAAATCCTGAAAAAAAGTATGGAAACTCTTCCTGTTAAATTTAGAGAGGTGCTTACTTTATATTATTTGGAAAACAAATCTTATGATGAAATTAGTGACATTTTGAGAATATCTATCGGAACTGTGGGAACCTGGATTAACAGGGGAAAAGCAAAGCTAAAGAAAATTCTGCAGGAGTTGTATTAACAGTATATGGTAGAAAAAACGGAATCACTAGACAATTCAATGGTTCAAAAGATTAAAAAAGGTGAAATGTGCATGAAACCAAAATATGTCTTTGTCGGAATCTACGCACTAATAATTACCGGAATTGCATCGCTGTTTTTGATTTCTGCGTGGTTTGCTAATGTGCTGTTCTATAAAGTCCGGTCGCATAATTTATGGAGATACTTGTCTTTTGGGGAACCTGGCATGCAAGCGTTTTGGCACAACATACCCTTTGGGGCTATTATCCTGGCTTTATTAATTTTTATAGCGGGTATTTTTTGGCTTAAGCGATTTGATATTTGTTATAAAAAAAACTTTACCTTTATAACAATATTCTTTTTGACTGCCGTTGTGTCCTCCGCATTACTAATGGATCGTTATGGCTTAAATAAAACGTTGGACCAAAAAAAATATCTGTGGGAAATGTACCATAATCAATTTATTAATCCAGACTGGGTCATCGGAACTGTAATACACAGGGATCCAAAGGGATATTACATAAGGAATGTTGACGGAAGATTTTTTAGAGCTGTTCCGATAACTTTAAACACTAAACTTCCGAATTTAAACAGATCGGAGTGTTTAAAGATTAAAGGAATTATTACAGACGAATATACAATAAGAGCAACAAACATTTATAAATGCTCTTACAGATTTATCCCTTAACCACATTTTACGATTTTCTTAATACTACAGGCCATGTTATAATTGCTGCCAGGAAGGTGCGGTATGACACACATGGGCGGAGTTATGATTCACTATAGCGGGCAGGAAGCGTTACGGGTTAGGGGTGAACTATACACATTTGCTGATGAGAACGAAGCGCGATTGATGAACGCGTCCAGGGAGAACCTAAGAAAAAATGGCTCTTGGCTGGGATTTCATATTGCGCTAGTTAATATCACAAATAAATCATCGTTTCTCCTAATTCCCGATTCTGAACTTGCCCGTACCAACTGGAGAGGCCCCAAGGTTTTGCCTTATGAACAAGGGTTTCTCAGAGTCGCAGTGGGGTGTGTAGCGATCTTAGCCGTATTAACAGCTGCCTTTAACGTGCTTTGACCGTTAGACCCCTTTATCCCCGGGTTTTTGCTTTCTTCTGATTGCAACACCCGGGGTTTTTTCTTTATCAACCAAAATTTGTGAGCTATACTTAAAAACGTGAGCACAACATACACATTTCCCAAAAATTTTATTTGGGGGACGGCTACGTCGGCGTATCAGACTGAAGGAAACAATATTAATACAGACTGGTGGCAGTGGGAACAAAAAATACGTCCCGCTGACACAATGCCTGCAGAGTCATCGGGAATTGCGTGCGACTCGTACAATAGGTACGAAGAAGATTTTGATTTATGCGTAAAATGCAATAACAACGCTGTTAGAATTTCTATCGAATGGGCAAGAATTGAACCTCGGCCCGGGGAATTTGATCAGAACGAAATTAATCATTACAAAAAAGTGCTGATTGCAGCAAAAGGAAGAGGTTTAAAGACTTTTGTAACTCTGCATCATTTTTCCAACCCAATTTGGTTTTCTGATATGGGTGCCTGGAAAAATTTGGAATCACCTAGTATATTTGCGCGATACGTAAATAAATGTGTGGAAGAATTTCATGAACTAATCGATGCGTATATACCAATTAACGAACCTCAGGTAATTGCCCTAATGTCATATACATTGGGTGCGTGGCCACCCCATATCGCCAGTTACGCGCAGTCGCTTTTGGTTCAAATTAATCTTGCCAGAGCACATAGCAGAGCCTACCGGGTAATAAAAAAACACGGAAATTATAAAGTCGGGTTATGCCAGAATATTGCGTGGTTTTACCCTGCAGAAAATTCCACTAACCCAATAGATAATACATCTGCAACTGTGTTGAATTTTATGAATAAAGATTTATTTATGCTGCCACTGCAAAAATATATTGATTTTATCGGTTTAAATTTTTACTTTACCTCGCGAATAAAAGAAGGAAAAAGAGAAAATCTGGACGATGTTCAAAGTGATATGGGTTGGTGGATTTATCCCCGCGGGTTAGAACAGGTTTTAATCTCGTTAAAACGGTTTAAAAAGCCGATTTACATTACCGAAAACGGCGTCGCGGATGCCATGGATAAAATACGTAAAGCTTTTATTAGAGACATGTTAATTGCAACAAACAACGCAATGCAACAGGGTGTAGACGTAAAAGGGTATTTCTATTGGTCTTTGATTGATAATTACGAATGGCAAAAGGGTTTCTGGCCAAGATTTGGTCTGGTAGAAATTGATAGGGAAAATAATTTGCAAAGAAAACCGAGACCGTCTTTTTACTACTACTCCGAGATTTGTCGTAATGGTAAGATTGAAGCATAGTATGATTTTCAGAACAAAAACTGCCCAGGAAAAATCGGCTGAAAAAAACGCTAAAGAATTATCTCAAGCAAAATTTCATTTACATAAACTTTTTTCTATTAGGCTGGTTCGGATTTCGATAATTGCGATTGGATTAATTATTTTAATGCCAATACCGTTCTTTCTTACAGCTCATCCAAAAGTACAAAAAAATATCAACTATGGCGCTACATTTAGTGATAAATATGCCATCCAATTGGGTTTGGACTGGCGCGATACGTATATAAAAGTTTTAGATGATTTAAAAATTAAGAATATCCGATTAGTGGCATATTGGGATGATATCGAAAAAGTTCAGGATCAATATGATTACACCAATATTAGGTGGCAGGTAGAAGAAGCTCAAAAAAGAAATGTTAATGTGATTTTGGCTTTCGGCAGAAAGGTGCCGCGATACCCTGAATGTTTTGAACCTAAATGGTGGAAAGATACCAAAGATGAAAATATTCGCGATTTAGAACTTTTGGAATATGTAAAGAAAACGATACAAGAATTTAAACAGTACGATTCAATTAAAACCTGGCAGGTAGAAAATGAGCCGTATTGGCCTTTTGGAGAATGTACACAACCAATAAAAACGGCAACATTAAAAAAAGAAATAGATGTTGTTAGGAATCTCGATCATCGACCGATATTAATTCAGGATAGCGGAGAAGGCGGATATTGGTTAGCAACATACAGATTAGGAGATAAATTAGGGATTTCGATGTACCGAAAAATTTGGTACGACTTTTGGGGTGCTTTTTTTAACAAGTTTATTTACTTCCAATACCCGCTTGCTTATTGGACATACAAAATTAAGGCTGATGTGGTCGGAGTACCCTACGAAGATATATATGTAACGGAACTTCAAGGGGAGCCATGGGGCCCGGGAATTAACTCATCGCTAAGTGACGAAGAAAAAGCTAAGTCTATGTCACGGACCGATTTTCTTGATACCATTAACTACGCCCAAAAAGCAGGTTTTAAAGATCTTTATTTTTGGGGTGTAGAATGGTGGTTATGGGAAAAGGATTTTAACAACAATCCTTATTTCTGGAATACGGCTAAAGCAATAATTAATTAAAAAAATATAAACTATGAAAAAAACAGAAGTATCCGGACGATTAATATCTTTTTTTATAGGGATTGTTGCAACTTTAGGAGCGGGCTTTTTAATTTATAAGTCCGGGGTGGCAACAAGTATTTTAAAAGTTGCGCAGGTAACAACAGATTCCCCCGCTAAAGTTGAAAACACAAAAAACTGGGCGCTGCCAAAATCAACAAAACAAGGATATCCCGATTGGGATAACGGAAAATTAAGTATATTCGACACATCAAATAAAGTTTTGAAAAATACAAATATATCGGTAGCATGGGGTTCCGGTGAACATGAAAAAGGTGAAACTACTCCCGAACCTTCTCCTGACCTGCTTTATACTGCCTACATTGACACGAACACGCAGGACTTGTGGATTATGTCCAATGAAACATTGGAAAAAACAAAAGTACCTGAGAGTCAAAATGTAACCTACATTACCGGGTGGTCTCCGGATTCTAAAGTTTTAATATATTATTTCGCGCCAAAATCTGTTTCTTCGGCAAAGGAGGGTATGATAGTTGACTTTGATGTTGCTGAAAAATTTGATAAAAACGCAATAAGCGGATTTTTTGCTTTGGATATAAAAACAGGTGCGCAGACCAGGATATACCCTGTAGATAATATTGTAGCTGTTCTTAGCAATTCAGAAGTGATCACAAGAATCCAGGAAGACAAACTGGTAATTTTTGACTTTGAAAGTTTTACCGCGGATTACAGTTCTATTAAAGGAAAGTTCGGATTTGGACCGGGCCAATTTAACTTTTCGCGTGACGGTTCTCTTTGGACATTTATCGGATCAAACACCCCTACCGATGATATGTATATTACTAAAGCCGAATTCCCGAACAAACAAGGAACAATAATTGATGCAGGGGGTTGGGCAGACGTACAATGGCCAATTTTATCTCCAGACGGAAAGAAAGTAGCTTATCAGCGAGCGGAATTTTCGGACAAATTTAAGAGTAATATAGCCGCATTGTGGATTGTAGATGATAGTAAAATACCTGAAAAACTAGGAATGGGACGCCCGTTAGCATGGGTAGATAATGATAATCTGATCATTGACCAAACCGTGGATGTAGCAGGTAGAATGGCATCAGCAAAAGCGTTATTTAGCATAACAAGCAAAAAAGTTATAACGTTTAAGTAAACGTAAAATTACAACATCAATGTCGCTACGGCTAAATAGATAACCACACTCAGTGTATCCTGAATAATTGTTCCTATCGGACCGCTGGCATTCGCCGGATCCTGCTTAAGATGACTAAACATTTTAGGAATAAATAGTCCGGTAATTAGAGCAGATAAAATTGCGGCGGTTAATGATAATGCCAGCGTGCTAGAAATAAGGATATTTTTGTACAAAACAAAACTTAGTAAAAAAACAACCAGACTGGAAATTAAAGATATTGATAACAATGCCAACAATTGCCTAAAAAAATAGGCTTTAAAATCTAGTTTTGGATTGATAGCTAAGTCTCTTATTATAAACGCTTCCATTTGAGTACCAACAGCGTCACTCATATAAACAATCAAAGGCATAAATGCCGCTAAAATTATGTTTTGCTGCAACGTAGAGCTAAAACCGTCAATAATTCCAGCCATAGCTATACCCCCGAGCAAACCTAAAAATAGCCACGGAATACGATGTCTCACCGAACGTAAAATCGGTTCCTCCATAATATTTTCTGTTGCTACGCCTTCATGGCGCAGACCCGCGAACTTCATTAACTCAATACGTGCCTCTTTGTATGCGAGATTGTAAATTGTATCATACGGAATTACCCCTAATAACACATGATTATCGTCGACAACAGGAATATCTTTTAAACTATGCCTTAATGCAACATACGTAACACGTTCTTTGCTATATGTGGGTTTTACGGATGTAATATCTTTTTCCATTACCTCGGAAACATATTTTTCTTTATCCTGTCTGAAGAGTTCTTTAATAGAAAGAATTCCGGTTAACTGGTTTTGATCGTTTTTTATGTATATATAATTTATTGTCTTAAGATTGTTAATATTTTCGATCAAATGAGTCTCAATATCTTTTATTTGATCTGTTTCTTTTGCCAGTGGAAAATCCTGTATCACCAGCTTAATAGCCGAATTTTTATCGTTAGCAGTGTGTAGTTCTTTAACCTCGTACAATTTATTATCTGATGGCGTAGGCATATATAAATGATACACCAAAAAGCGCGCCTTTCGGCGCGCTTGATTTGTAAACTGGGGTTAAAACTAATGTTACTTAGCTGCGTCAGTTAATTTTTGGACGTAAGTTAATAGAGTCTCGTAAGGTACGGCACCAGGAACGAGTATCGTTGCACCGGTTTTAGTATCTAACAAGATGTTACCCGGGGTACCTTGTACACCGGCCTTAGATCCTGAAGCTTCGTCCGCTGCTACTAAATCTTTTACTTGATTTGCGTCATAGCAAGTTTTAAACGAGGCTGCATTTACACCGATTTTAGCGGCGATATCCCCCATTTTATCTGGACCTACACTACTTCCCTGAGCGACTGCTTCATCCAAAAATGCCCAGAACTTATCGTTACCTCCGATTTTACCTGCGCATTCAGCTGCTTCTGCTTTACGCCTGGCGTTTGGATGTAAAGAATCCAGCGGAAAATGTCTGAAAACCCACATAAAATCGTCTTTTCGTTCTGTAACTAGTTTCTGAGCTGTGGGATGAAATCTTATACAGTAAGGACAATCAATATCGGAATATTCAACTAATGCAAAACGTGCATTTCTGTTCCCTTTTACCCAATCGTCTTTTGTGACCGGGTCCAAGTCTTTGGCTGAACCTACTTCCGGCGCTGCGTTATTTCCGGCAACCGGGGCATTGTTGCCATTATTACCGTTATTGCCAAACGAAGGCGCTCCGGTAGATTCCAAAGTTTGAACTTTAGTCCAAAGCATACCAATAAAAAACGCGGCACCAATTAATAAACCTACGAGAACCATCTGCATTACATTGGGCGAACTTTTGTTTTCTTGATTCATAAACACCTCCTCAACAAAAAAATTTAGCGCATAGATACAAATCTATGCAAATACAATAGAGGAATTATAAATTATTTGAGGCTAATTTGCATTAATTCCGTTCAGAAAACCGAACACTTCCGATAAGTTTTGAATGACCAAATTTAAAGCACTGTCGGTTGCCTTAGGTGTTATCGTAACGTTATCAATTGAAAATCCTTCATTGCTCGCTTTATCCTTAGAAACAGCGCGAAGGTGATAAACCCTGGAAGGTACGAGATTGGAAATTACAACAACATGATTATAAGTAAGACTGTTATCCTCCTGTGTTTTTTGTGTATAAACAGTTCCGGATCCCTCGCCGTATTCCACCTGGCTCGTAGCTGCTTCGTCTGTATCCCACGAAATTAGCAGTTGTGCCATTTTTTCATTTTCGCCTCCGTTACCTGTATTAATAATGGTACCTTCAACTTTCATGTTAGATACCATTGGTGGTCTGGTGTCGGTGGCAGTTGTAAAGTTTTGAACATCGGATCTTGCCTCATTTCCGGCTCTATCTCGTCCGCTTACTATTAATGAATAAGGTGTTTGAGGTAAAAGTCCTTCAACCAACATTCTGTGTCTGCCTTTTACCGATGCTATATTAACCAAATCTTTTGCCGCAGCAAGGTTTCCTTGCGGATAATAAGTTACAATGCTGGATACTTCGGTGTTTGTTTCCCATACGACCAGTACAGTCGGCTGAGCAGTTCCTTTTACCTGTTGAATTTTTATGTTATTTATTTTAGGTCTAGGCAACGTTTCGAAAGTTAAAATATTTCCGTCATATTCATCACCTTCGGAGTCAAAGGTGTTTATTTTGTAATAATATTTTGTACCATCTTTTAAACTTTCGATTGTTGTATCGTACTTTTGAGATTCGGATGAAGTTGAAAGTTCATAAGTTCCGCCAAATGCAGAAGTCTCGCCATAATAAATACGAACCTTATCCGCGCCTTCCACTGTATATTCCAAGGTAATTCTATCAATACCTTGCGTTTTAACTTTAGGATCTTCAATTGTCGGGGCAGGTAAAGTGGAAAAAGTATACTCCTTGCTTTCTCCTGTATTACCATCTTCGTCAGTCCATTTAGCCTTAAAATAATACTTTGTTCCGGGACTCAGATCGGTTAAGGCAATTTCGTGGTCCGTAACCTGATCGGAGTTGGAAGGTTCTGAATCGAAATAATCTTTTGATTTTTTTCCGTACGATATTTTTGAATCACTGTCGCGGTCAGTGCTCCACTGAACAGTTGCGCGTTTGGTAGTAATATTTACAACCTCAGGATCAGAGCTTAACGACGCCGCCTCGGTAAATTTACCGGTTGGCAGCATGCTAACGACTGACGTAAATTCTCCGCAGCTCTCCGCCGCATCGCACGCCCGTACTTTATAGTAATAAGTTTGTTGGGAAAGACCAACGTCAAAATAGGCAATACCCCCGTTTGTACTTCCTATTTCGGAGTATGTACCGTTTTCGCTAGTGGATCGATGTATCTCGTATGTTGCAACGTCCCCTTCCGAAGGCGCCTCCCAGGAAAGCGCGAGTTTCCATGATTCCTCAGATTTAACCGAAACGTCAGCTATGTCGATATTGCGAGGAATTCCCGGTGCAGGCGTTTGAACGTAAAAATCTGCCGTTGCTGTATTTAAAACTTCGTAATTACCGTTTCCCGTATCCTGTGCTACTACGTAAAAAGTATTTGCTAAAGGAACTTGTCTGGTAGCCATAACTCCTTCTACAGTAGTAAGTGACGTTACCCGACAGTCTCCGGACGCAATACAATCATTCAAACCATCTTTGGAGGGAATGGCAACATTAATTGTGTAAATGTATTCAACAGAATCAGATTTTGAAGCATAGTTTGCCGGAACTTCCCATGAAAATACAAAATCATTATCCGTGCTGGGGCTATCAGCAGTGGTTGAAGGATCCGCCGTGAGACTACCTACAGTCTCGGGAGTTTCTCCGTTGTATGCAAATAAAACGCTTGTGCCGGCGGAAGTATTACCTGCCAAATCTATTGTATGTAGATAAAAATAATTAGCACCTTCTTTATATGCAATATCTCCGGCCGGGGCAGAATGAGAAGTTATATTCGAGGCGGCGTACTGCCAACTGGAATAATCCGAAGATGGTTCTGTACTGCCTGTCTTGAATTCGTAAAAGGCAATACCCGAGCAGCTTTCTGAAATTGCGCAGTCTGATGAAGGTGTGCCTCCAAGAAAATTCCACTCAAAATAGAGTGTTTGAGATTCTTCAGAAACGTTGTCATCCGATACTCGAAGTTCAGGATCCGTCGGCGCGTCGTCGTCCAATCTATACAAATAGTAAGAATCGCTTCCGATTACCGGAAAAATCGAGCTTAAATTTCCGGCCTTATCTGACGCGCGTATTCTTAAACAATAAGATGTTCCCGAGTCCGCGGAATTTAAAGTGGGGCTAAAAGTCGAACCTACCTGAAACGTTCCGGCTGTCTGAGGATCGTTTGTACAATTGCTGTCTTCAGCCTGGTCACCCCAATAAACCCAATACCCCGCGATTCCTGATTCATTTGCATCCACGTCACCTCCATCATCGGTATCATCGCTTGCTCCGGTCCACGAGAAAAACGGAACTAGAGAATTACTCCAGGTACCAGAAGCCACAGCGGAACCTCCGTCTTCGTATAATGCATCAAAATCAGTGGCAGGATCGGGATTCTGACACCCGGACGGCAGGTCAGGATCAAAGTCATCGGCACAGATTGAAGCATCGTCAGCCGCAGCGGTAATTTCTACATCATCTAAAGTTACCTGTTCGTTTCCGTTTCCTTCTAATATAGCCTGCCAAAGCAAACCGTAACTTACCCCTGTTGTAGTATTTGTTGCTAACGTTAGTGATGACAAATTAGTATTTAAATCGCTGGCAGAAGAAACCTGAGTCAAATCACTTGAAGTACTCCACGCATCGTTCCAGTATTTCCATGTTAAACCACCGTCTGTAGATACTCTGTAGTTTACAGTTCCGACAATGCTTGGTGTGTGAGTAAAACCGTCATATCTGCCGACACCTGTTGTAAATTGCGGTGTCTGAATTGTTACGGTTTGGGGATCTTAGGAATACGGCTTATAAATAATGTTTGAGATGCTACGTGCTGTATTGCTAATTCTCACTTCATCAATTTCACCGTAAAATTCACCGCGTTTTCCGCCCGGAACAATATTACCGGCAGAGGCACCAATATATAATTTAGCCGCAGTATCGGGAACGAGAACGGCATTAACATCCAAACTAGCGTCCTGAACACCGTCAATAAATAGCCTCATAATATCGCCGTCATAAGTGGCTGCCAGATGGTGCCAGTCGGTATCTTGTCCGATTGTTTCGGATTCCAACACTTTATCGGCACCGTAAGTCCAAACACGTGCGTCATTGTTGGCGGTATCTCCAAGACCTGCCCAAAGTTTTCCGTCATAAATAGCCATGGACCGCACTCTCTCAAATAGCCCGTTGGTCCAGCCAGTACCATCGCCACCTATCATATCCCATCTATCATCGCCAGACGTCCCGTCATACACCCATACTTCGCCATCTCCGGCCGTTCGGCCCAAACCTACGTAAAGTAATCCGTTGTAAACTTTTAATGCCGATGCAATTTCGTAATTAATATCGTCCCAACTACCATATATATTGTCTCCACCCACTTGTTCCCACGTCGAACCATTGTATTTCCAAACGTCACCATACCCACTACCATATCCTAAGCCGGCGTATAACTCTCCCTGGTACACCGCCAGGGACTCAACAGTATTGTGTACCGTCCAGGTGCTACCCACCCCATCTCCACCAACTTTTGTCCAAACAGATCCGGTTCCGCTCCATTTCCAAACCTCTGCTTCACCGGCACCTGTACCTCCTAATCCTGCATATAGGTTGCCGTTATAGGCTTTTAACGTATAAATGTAATTATGACCTCCGGCAGTATTCCAATTCGACGCGCTGTCTCCTCCTCGTATTGTCCATGTGCTGCCGTTATATTCCCATACCTCAGCATCGTTGTTTCCACCCCCAAGACCTGCAAACAAACATAAGGATGTGGAAGATCCGGAACAATTATGAACGGCTAAAGAATAAACGCCTGCGTGTGCCTCAGACCCCGAATCCCAGCTCGTATTTATCGTGTCACCGCCGACTTTGCTCCAACTGCCCGTGCCGCCCACTAAAGTATCGTCCCATTTCCACACTTCAGCATCTCTATTTGCCTCGGATATACCTAAACCAACGTACAAATCACCCGAGTAACTCATCATGGATAATACGGCTTCATATGGCGACGAGTTTGCATCCAGCATACCCCACCCGTTGTGAATACCCTGGCCGCCTATAATTTCCCAGGGAGTAACACTGTCGTCTTTATCGTATTCCCAGACTGTAGCGTTACCGTAATAACCGTCTAAACCACCGGAATCGTATGTAGTATATCCTGTACCTACATACAATTTTCCGTTTGCCCTGCCGATACTTTCAACCGATTGCATACCATAATAACCCCAACTTTTGCGAATATAATTACCTGCAATCCTTTCCAAAGTGCTGTCGCAGGTTGCGGCAGTACACGACCACACTTCTGCAATGTTAGTTGCCTGCATAGCCTGAAGTCCAATATACAAAACGTCGGAACTTAGTAAAAGTGACCTAACGTTGGTATGAGAATACATTGGTATGTTTGTGTTATATGCCGGAGCGGTCATTGCGGCGTCACCTGCTAAGCGAGTCCAGGTCGTATCACAATCGGACCTTGTACAACGCCAAACTTCCGTATCGTTTGTAGCAACAGCATTGCTTACCGCTCCGTTATTACTGTTACCTAAACCGGCATAAACGTAAGTGGCATCGCCTGTTAAAGTCCACACTTGTTCGATACCTGTGCCAAAGTCAGTACTGTTTCCTACAACAAGCCATCCCGCTGTCGGTGTACAAGTGGTTAAATCAGAGCAGTACCAAACTTCTCCCTCATTGCCCGTACTTCCTAGCCCAACGTACAACGCGTTTCCATCCACAAACATAGTAGTTACAACTTCCTGAGTACTAGCCCAACTGTCGTCGCCGGAAGCGGTGCCGTCTCCACCCACTTTGTTCCACCCGGAAGTAGTGGTGCACGTATTAAAATTTGCGCATCTCCATACTTCGGCTTCCCCTGCTGTTACGCCTAACCCAACAACTAGGTTGGTACCTGAAACGGCCATAGAGCGAACGTAATCATACGCGTTAGTCCAACTATCATCTCCTGTTCCGGTACTGTCACCGCCAATTTTTGTCCAGCCTGTACCCCCGTTGGCTAATGTGCCTGAACGGCACGCAGATACATCCGTACATTTCCAAACCTCCGCGTCGCCACCACTTAAACCCAAACCTACAAAGAGCTGTGAACCCGAAACCGCCATGGACATTACGACTTCATATGTTGTGGCCGGCCAGCTGTCCGCGTTGGTTAAAGTAGCATCGCCGTCGCCTCCAATTTGTGTCCATGTTCCTCCGGAATACATGTAGACATCTGCTTCTCCTGTAGTAGAGCCTAGACCGGCAAAAAGACGTGAACCGTCGGTAGCCAGGCTAAAAACATCATCGTAAGTTTCATTTGCCCAGCCTACACCATCACCTGCAAAAAATTCCCAGATTCCTGTGGTAGGACTATAGCGCCAAATTTCAGCATCAGAAGGGGCCGCGACAGCCGCGTTGGTAAAATCGCCAAGACCTACATAAATATAACCGTCCATTTCTACCATTGCGTGGACTGATGGTTTACCGTTGGTATCCCATGTGTGATTCGCTATGTTATTAATTTCAGGTTCAGAACCAAAACTCGCGTCTTTGCTTCCCGCTTGTTGTACCCAGGATTGAGTTCCATCCTGAATTTCATATACTATTTTGGCTGTCTGAGGATCGTAATAAAGTTGGTAAGTACCCTTATCCAAAACGGTTTGCCTTTCCATATGTGTGTCCTCGCCAAACGTACTATCAAATTTTGTCCAGGCTTCTAAACTCATAGATTGATTTAGGGATAAGCTGGCACTGTCTTGCACAGTTACTACGTTTGTTGGACCTGTACCGGAATATTTAAAATGTATTGCCGAATTTAACTGACCGGTAGACCACGATCCTCCAGATAACACGCCCGTATTCGAATTACTGCTGGAATCAGTAATATCGGTTCCGGTGTTCTCATCAAAATGATACAAAGCAATCGTATTATCATCTGAAGTATAATTTCGAACTTTTAATTGTGCGCGTCCTCCGGAAATTTCTACCAGGGCAGAATCGGAAACTGTGTAATCCCCTGCGTTTGAAAAATCCCAGCTGTAATTTTGGGCTGCTGCATTAACTTTTTGCAGCCACTTAAAAGTAAAATAACTGAGAGTAAACATTAGTGTCAAAACCGAAACAACCGCAAAGGTTCTACGGACTTTGCGTGAAAAGGGTAATGGCTGTTTATATTCTTTAAAAGCTTCGGAAATGGAATTCGCGCTTAACGATGTTTTCCTTATAAAAAGGATAGATTTAGAGTCAATTAAATTCACACCCCCACTACGGGACTTTCGAGTCTTACTCAATATTTTGGGCCGGAACTTATTCAACATGTTACATATAGATTTTATACTTAAAACGTACAGTGCGTCCACGGTTTTTGTTTAATATTTGGGGATAAAAAGATAAATTATCTCAGTTAGATTTTTTCACGAACGGTATATGTTTTTCTGCCTGTAGATTCAAAGTAAGTCCGCATAAGTAATTCACCTATCATTCCAAACATCATTGATTGAATACCTACAATTATCAATAATACCGCCAACGTAAGCAAAGGCCTGTTGCCTATGCTATGCCCCAGAATCTTTAAAATGAAAAGATAAAAGGCCGCCAATCCACCAAAACCCGCAATTACGGCACCTGTAAAACCAAACAGTCTTCCAGGTAACGCGTTAAATGGTTTTTTGGCGAAGTAAAGCATAAATGCCAAAGTTACGAGATCTAGCAACACTTTGACTGTACGCTTGCTGCTGGTGTAAGCCGATTTACCGTAATCTCTGTCTTTAAAATCTACTTCAAATTCGATCATTTTTGCGCCGTATGTAGTTACGTAATCAGGGATAAATCTGTGCATCTCACCGTACAAATTAAGATTTTCAATTAGGACCCTTCTGAAACCTTTCATTCCTGAACCTCGGTCCTTCATTGCGACTCCGGATATTTTGGCAATCAGTTTGTTTGCCATACTACTTTTTGCTTGTCTGGAGGCTTTTTCTGTACCCCATCTCCCCACACGGTTGGTATTTACAAAATCGTAGCCCTCATCTAAATATTCGATAACTTTTCGGATATTGTCTAGTGGAATTTCTAAATCTGCCGAAACGGTAATTACATAATCACCTGTTGAGACATCAAAACCCGCCTGATACGCGGCACTCTGGCCGAAATTTGTCATCATATTTATTCCGTGAATACGGGCGTCTTTAGCGACATATTCCTGGATCACTTTCCACGTTCCATCCTTACTTCCGTCGTTAACGGCAATTATTTCCAAGTCATAAGGGCTGTTGCTGAATATACTCAACAAACCGTCGAACGTTCTGTTAATATTTTTTTCTTCGTTGTAGCAGGGTATTACTATTGAAATTGATTTATTTTTATCCATAATATTCGGGCAGAAATTATATACCGCGCGAAGACAATGCGCCGAGTCGCATAGTCTTCATTATACTTTTTCCATCGTCTTGTACCAATCAGGCATCATTTTAAAAACATCAACCTGCCTTTTTACCCCGACATACATATCAGTATGCGGGTCGTAGTTTAGCATTTTTTTTGCCTTGCTAATGTCCGCGCTCGAGGCTACGTCAGCTTTGTCTACATCTATAATCTCAAGTTTTAGTTTTTCATCAAATGCTTTTTCAACCGTATCAATCCAGATTTTAATGGGTTTTGGATCAGATGTACCAATGTTAAATACTTCAAAATCGTAATTACAATCTAAACAAGCCAAAATCCCTTTGACCTGATCATCAATGTATGTCGAATCTTTCGCGGTTTCTAATCCCTTCTTACCGTATATCTGAATTGTTTTTTTGTTATATAAATAATTTATTGCACGCTGATGAAACATTCCATAGGGTCTTTGAAGAGGGCCATAAATCGGACCGAATATTCTATCTATTACAACCGGTAGACCGTAAATAACATGAAAGGCATGACATAGAACTTCTCCGGCAACCTTACTCGCGCCGTAAACCGATACTGCTTTCGAGACGTCATCTTCCTCGGTAACTTTTTTGTCTTCCCTATCACCATATACCGAAGACGAGGATGCAAAAACAAATTTAGAAATTCCATTATCTTTTGATAAATTTAAGAGATTTACAGTTCCATCTACATTAACTTTTGTGTAAAGTCTGGGCATTTTTGTAGAATAGGGAACACCTGCCATTGCCGCCATATGTATTACCGCATCTATCTTATTCTCTGAGTAAACCTTGGACAGAAATTCATAATCTACAATATCCCCTTCGTAAAATTTAAAACTTCCGGGGTTTTCTGATTTTTTGTAAACGTTTTGCGCGAAATTGTCCAACGCAGTATAAACAGGATTAATCAGGTCTTTTGAGTAATACAAAAGGTTGTTATTGGCTGTAGCGTTCAAAAGGTCTACGTTAAATTCTTTACAATTTCTAGGATAATAATCGTTAAAATTGTCTATGCCAATAACACTGTCACCCCGCCAAATTAAAGCTCGGGAAATATAACTGCCTATAAAACCTGCGGCCCCTGTTACTAAAATGTTCATATACTATAGTATTCTATCACCTATTTAGACGGCGGCTGAATATTGGGCTCACTGCCGTAATTTGGCATTGGCA
>JAAZNL010000056.1 GCA_012798315.1 candidate division WWE3 bacterium
CCGTTGCGGCTCCTATACCCTTTGAGGCACCGGTTACCAAAGCGATTTTATTGTTTAATTTCATACGTTAATTATATAACCTTTGACACTAACTTTTTAAATATAGAACTTCCGGATAATTTATGCAGTTGAGTGTGTAATGCACTTGGTGGGCGAGAAGGGAGTCGAACCCTTATGAGCTTGCGCCCAGTGGATTTTAAGTCCACCGTGTATGCCATTCCACCACTCGCCCTAAAAAAACAAACTGTTCCTAATATTTATCTGTTATCGCCGTTGCCGTTGATTTTACTTCTTTCCATACGCGACATGATTTTTTCAATGTTTGTTTCGGCAATATCGTCAAAACTAATACCTAATTCCGTTGCTATTTGTGCAATGTACCAAATAATATCACCTAACTCTTTTTTAATCTCCGCTTTGTAGTCATCGGTTAGTATATTATTTTTATCGCGGATTAGTTTTTTAAACTTTTCTGCAACTTCTCCTGACTCCCCGCACAAACCTAAAACAGGATACAGATAATTTTTTCCGATATCCGGGTACTGGGCTGTTTCTCTAGATTTTTTTTGATATTCATCAAAATTCATATTTTTATTTGGCGCCCCCGGAGGGAGTCGAACCCCCAACCTCTTCCTTAGAAGGGAATTGCTCTATCCTTTGAGCTACGAGGGCTCATTAAATTCTCAAGGCTTTTGGAGCGGCGGACCGGATTTGAACCGGCGACCTTCTCCTTGGAAGGGAGACATTCTACCGCTGAACTACCGCCGCGAACTTAACTAAGGTATTTTACTACACAACTACGTGTTATTCCAACGTTTTCAACTGGGATTGGGGCATGTGCACTTTTCTGGGAACTGTAGCCAAACAAGCCGCACATACCGAAGCCAACAAAACACCGCTTAGCGCGAACGCTTTTTGATACCCCAAAGCTTCAGCCGCCCAGCCCCATAAAACCGGGCCTACAATATAAGCTAGGCTGATAGCTGCTTGGCTGACACCGGCCATGTCGTTCCCGAATTTTCCTAATCTGGCAACATAATCCTCGAAGACGGCCATGTTCAATACAAAGGAAAAGTCCAAAAAAATGGCCATTAATAGTACAATAGCCAATACTACCGAAACATTATTTGATATAGCAACAAATATTAACGTAGTTCCGGCCAAAATCCCGGCAATAAAAGAAAGACGTTTTTTACTGAGTGTTTTTGGAATTTTAGGAGCTATTATGACCATAAATAAGGAAGGTACCATATATGCCACAATAAACAGACCTCCCATAGTGTCTGAATTTTTTAACTCTTCGGTATACAAAATACCTATAGACCAAAATGCTGCGTCAATCATGTATAGAGCAAAAGTATACGCAAAAAGGTGCCAGACACTCTTAAACAGCGTAAATACAATTTTAATTTGGGCCAGCGTACTTCGGCGAGAAACAATTTCATTATTTGGTTTCTCTCCCCTTCCCCCAATTTGTGTCTTAGAGAAAAAGTAAATAATCAAAGCCAGTAAAAATGTTCCTAAAGCTGTAATAAGTACTAAGTTTTCACTTTTATCAATTAAAAATACTGCTAGCAAAGGGCCAACCAAATAAGCAATAGCCGAGAATGCGTTTATAGTTGCCCATGACGACGTGTGTTCATCCTTATTAACGTGTTTTTGTATAAATGAGTAGCTGGCAAAGCCGCGGAACTCATAATAAGCACCCCAAGCAGCCATACCCACTAAAAACATTGGAATCGATTTTGGAAAGACCAAAAAAAGTATAGGCAATCCGATTGTGGTTATAAACGTGAGTCTCAAAAACAGGCTGTATTTAGCATTTGGCCAAAAACGTGTCGAGAAAAAATCGAAGAAGATGCCGAATATTGATGAAGTCGCCATTATCAACCCCAGTATCAGCGCATTGTTAACATACTCCTCAATTATTATCGGGGAAATATAAGAAATCAGAGAATCGCCAAAAGCCAAAAAAAAGTAAATTACACTGTAAATAATCATTGGTGTAATTATTTTTTTAGTTTGTGGATAGCGGCCAAAGGCGTCTTGCATATTTATATAACTTGTTTTAACAATTCTTTTCGCCTATTTTCGAACTCTTTTTCTGTAATCATGTCTTTGGCTAATAATTCTTTAAGTCTGTTCACTCCCAATTCGTAGTTCTTAGTTGAATCAATATTCGCAGGAGGTGTCGTTTGATGTTTAGCGTGAGAATGGAATATTTTTTGATCAATAATTTTTTTAGCCTGCCTCGCAATAGATTTAGATACAAACCTTATTTTAATGTTTTCAATTCCCGTGGAATATATTTCTATGGTTGCAAAAAATATTCCGTGAGTGGTTTCGACTCCGGAAATCTGATTGTACGAAATTGTTGCTTCTCTTAGTTTAAACCATTTACGTTTACGGTAAATTAAAAGATCATCGTAAACGTACAGATATGGAGGCCACATGGTTCTGTTAAGAGTCATGTTGCCGTGGAGGGTAAGTAATAAAGTGGACATCTACTAGTAATCTTCGTCCATCTTAAAGTCTAAGTCAATCTCTCCCCGCTCAAGTTCCGGTATATAGTCGGTTTCATGCCCGGCCTTTTTGGGTTTTTTATTTTTTAGTTTTAATGCTTCAATTACCTCGGGATCCAGTTCTTCATCAGGGTGCAGTTCATCTTCCGATGGTTCTTCCATCTCAACTATTTCTTCCTTTATTTCTTCGGTTTTTACCTTTTTAGATATACTTGTTAATGGTTTTTTTACTTTTTTTGCCGTGGGCATTTTGATTATTTATTAGTTAACTTTATACCTTCAAACTAGATTTATTATGCATACAAGTATTACATTGTCTAGCCGTATTTTTTATTAACGGTTTTTTTTATTCTTTTGGCTTATAATAACCTTTATGGAGAATAACTTATTTGACGTAATAATTATAGGCGGAGGCCCTGCAGGTCTTACTGCCGCTATATATACTTCGAGAGCCTTTTTGAAGACGTTAGTGATTGCAGGAGATCCTCCCGGGGGTCAATTAACAGAGACAACGGAAGTGGAAAACTTTCCAGGATTTATTGAGGGCATAAACGGCCCTGAATTGATAAGTAACATGCGAAAACAGGCAGAACGTTTCAAAGCTGTTTTTGCAGATAAAAACGTAAATACCCTAAGCGAAGATTCTAACGGTGTTTTTAGTGTCGTTACTGATGATAATGTTGCATATAAAACAAGATCTATTATTGTAGCCACCGGAGCTTCAGCAAAATGGCTTGGCCTCGAAAGTGAACAAAGACTGCGTGGCAAAGGTGTTTCTGCGTGTGCTACCTGCGATGGATTCTTTTTTAAAGACAAAACAGTTGCCGTTGTAGGTGGAGGCGACGCTTCTATGGAGGAGGCGGACTTTTTAACAAAATTTGCTTCTAAGGTTCACCTAATTGCCAGACGTCCTAAAGAACATCTAAGGGCAAGTAAAATTATGCAGGAGAGAGTTATGTCTAAC
>JAAZNL010000057.1 GCA_012798315.1 candidate division WWE3 bacterium
CTCCGGGAATAATGAAAAGCAAAAACCCTATCAATAAAATGAATCCTTTAACAACCATATGTACAAACATTGGCCATACGCGTTTAAACGATAGGATTAAAACAGGTTTTAACGGTTCGGTAGTACCATTTGCCACTTTTAAAGCGAGTAAAGTACAAAAGTTTAGGTACATTACGCCGTAAATCGCAAGCGCCAATCCTCCTGTAATTAACATAATTATTACAAAAGCACCGAATTCAAGATTTGGCGTGGGGGGAACAACTGTCCCGTTTTGCGAATAGATGCTGCTGACTTTTCTTATTATGCTAAAAATAGCGATCATTAAAGGTATAAAAAAAACAACACCTGCCAAAAGTGTGTAAAGTTTTCCTTTAACCCAAAAACCTAACAAATCATTTCTAAAAATCTGAACAATACTTTTCTTAATTGAATCCGAAAGTGAAATTATTTTTTCCATATTAATTTTATTTAATTACCCCTTAAAAATATTAGCATAAACAAAGGTCTTTCCTGACGTGTAGCTATTTTTTTCCCCCAGGTAGACTCTATTTCCTTAAGTTTATCAGTGCATAAAGTTGAGAAATTGCCAAGACTAAAACCATGTTGCTGAAAAACCGGTATTATGTTTTTCTCAACATGTTGTGCAGTTATAGGGAACAAATTTAGACGTTTTGTTTCGCTTGGTTCCAAACTACTATCATAACCGAAAAGTAATTTAAGAGTGCCTCCCGGCTTTATCAGATTCTTTAACCTAGCCGCAATTTCGCTGGTTGGGTTAGCTACCGCCTGAAGTAAAGAACCCCAAGGCAAAATAATGGAAATTTCGTCCGCTTTGATAATAGTAAGTTCTTTTGGGAAAATTTCGAAAGACCCTACAACGAAAAGTACGTTGTCTGTTTTTGACTTTACAGCTTTTTTAGAATATTCCTCAAGTGACTTTTCGCTTGGATCTAAACCTATGTAAAGGTTTTCTCTGTTGTTTTGAGCATTTTTATAAACGTAACGCCCATCTCCGGTTCCGATATCCAGCATTGTCTTAGAATATTTTGACAGTACAGTTTTTAATTCGTACTCGGTTAAGTCAATTTTTTTATTGCCTTTGATAATTCTCATGAAATCTAGCTGATTATAGCAGGATTTGTGAGTACTGTTAAAATGAAGGTGTATGAAAGAACTTACCGATCCTGACGTTATTCCAGTGTGGCAGCCGCAGGGCTATTCTACATACCAAATAACCAAGGAAATAGCCGCTAAGACAGGAAAAAAAGCCACTCACACCGGAGTTTTAGATCCTATGGCCGAGGGCGTAATAATAGTATTAACAGGAGACAGAAGGCTGGAAAAAAACACTTTTTCCAACGGAACAAAAAAATATGAGTTTGACTTGGTTTTTGGTCTGTCTACAGATTCTTTTGATGGAATGGGTTTAGTTACTCAAATAGATTTAAGCAACAAACCTTTTAAGAAGTGTATAGGAAAAGTTCTGCCATTAATGGTAGGAGATTATTCTCAGACAGTACCGCTTTTTTCAGCCCAAAGAGTTAACGGAAAAAAACTATTTATGTATCCAAGATTGGGATTACCGTCGCCCGAACTTCCGGTGAAAAAAGGAACAATTTTTAATTTAGAATTAATCGGTTATTCACAGATTCAACTTGCTCCGTTAATAACTGAAATTACGGAAAAAATAAAAAAAATACGATTAGGTGAATTTCGTCAGGAACAAATTTTACTAGGCTGGAAATCGTTGTCAGAATCGATAGATGTAAACGAAATGTTGGTACAGGCAACTTTTAAAGTAGAAACTAGCCGAGGTCTTTATATACGTTCTTTGTCTCAGGACATATGTTATAAGTTGGGAGTTTTGGGTTTTGTAACGCGCTTAGTGAGAACACAAAACGGAATTTACACTAAAAACGAGTGTTGCACAGTCGAAGAAGTTTGTTAAACTAGTTAAGCTATGTCGATGGAAAAAATTACAAAAAGATTAAAAATAATATCAGACCTTCAGGACGAAATTAATAAAATTAGAGCTTTAGTCGAGGAATCTTTAGAATCCGATTCTAATTACCAGGAACTTCAGGATGCTGTAACAAAGATGAAGGAAGAAACTAAAATTAAGAAAGATAAAGTAATGTCTACAGCAAGCGTTAAATCTTTGCAGGACCAGCTAAAAGAAATTCGTGATGATATGAAAGATCATAAAACTGCGTTGGCTCAAGAGTTAGCAGATTATTATAAAGAAAGCGGAAGTTTGGATATAGTTGACGACGAAGGTAATACAAAAAGAATCGTATTTTCGGCTAAGTTAGTTACACATTAATCACAGATGCAAAGGCTTTGACTAAAGACATTAATGTGAGAAAATGCCTCTATGAGTATCAGAAAAAAGAAAAAAGACGCTCAAAAAAGAAAAATGGATCGTGAGCACAAGAAGAAGTACAAGAGAATTAGTTAAGTTAGTTCTTTCCCTTGGAATTTCCACCAAATCTTCGGTCTCTATTAGAAAAGTCGGCGACGGCTTCTTTAAGCTGTTCCGGCCCAAAATCCGGAAAATAAAGCTTGGAAAAGTACAATTCTGCGTATTCGGCCTGCCATGACATAAATCCGCTAAGTCTAAGTTCACCTCCTGTCCGGATTATCAGGTCAGGCATGGGCATATTTTGAGTATCTAGGTTTTTTTCAATGTTTTCTACTGTCGGTAAAAGATTGCCGGCCTTTAGTTTTTCCATAGTTCTGATTAACTCGTCATGCCCTCCGTAATCCATTGCTACACCAACGATAAAGTCGTTAATATGTTTAGTTTTTTCCTCCAAATCAACTAATTCCTTCACAATATCTTCTGGAATACGATCCTTACGGCCTAAATGGATAAATCGAATGTTTTCTTTAAGCACTTTTTGTTTATATTGCTTTGTTAATTGACGGGCCAAATCGAAAAGGTACTTATTCTCATCCTCGGTGCGACGCCAATTTTCTGTGGAAAAAAACCAACCTGATACCGCTTTTATGCCTATATCCTTTGCCGCATCAAGTAATTTTTCAAAATTTAGGGCGCCCTGGCGATGGCCTTCAAGGGTTGGTAATCCGTGTTGTGTTGCCCAGCGTCTGTTTCCATCCGGTATAATCGCAACGTGCGTAGGAAGTTTAATAGGTTTTTGTAACTGTTCCTCTGGTGTCATAGCTAAATTTCTTCAGTATTATACTATATTATCAAAATGTTATACTCTAGACACTTATGGACGGAAAACTCGGTAAGGAAGCTCTAAAAAAATACATAACTGGCGTTGGCCCCGTTATGCTGGACATTATGAATTACGAGATTTCACGGGCGGGCGATTTTGGTGATACTCAAACAAAAATGTTAGAAACCTTTAGGGATATGATTGCTGCAGGCAAGGGTATCCGGGGTTTCTTAACAAGCTTAGTGTATAAGGCATGCGGCGGCACTGAGGATCAGAAAATTCTTAAGGCCAGCACTTTTATTGAGTTTTTTCATTCTTCTATATTAGTTCAGGATGATTTTATGGATCGAGATAATGTGCGTCGGGGTTTAACGGCTGCTCATAAAGCGTTCGAAAAGTTAGGAGCCGAAAACGAAGTAAAAATTCCGTTTGATCATTACGGCAACTCTTTAGCCGTTTGTTTAAGTGATTACGGATTATATTTATCATGGAAAGTGTTGCTTTCTTCCGGCTTTGCCCCGCAAATATTGCTTGATGTATCGCGCGTTTATTACGAATACATTATGCGTTTGGCTTTAGGCCAGTCAATGGATTTAACTATAACCGGTTCTACAAAAGCAACGGAAGAAGATATATTAAAAGTATTGTGGAATAAATCAGGGGAGTATACCGCGTTATTACCTATGTTGGCAGGTGCTGCATTTGCAGGGGAATCAGATCCGGAGATTCTGAGAAATATAACCAATTATGCAAAATGTTTTGGTTGGGCATTCCAAATTCAGGATGATTTATTAGGTACATTCGGGAATGAACAGGAATTAGGTAAACCAGTGGGTTCGGATTTTGCCGAAGGCAAGAACACATTGTTAATATCTTACTTGCGCGTACACGGTACTCAATCTCAGAATGCGTATTTTAATAACCTGTTTGGTTCTGTAGAAATTACGAGTCAGGATGCTGAAAAACTTAAAAAAGTACTCATAGATTGCGGTGCCAAAGATTATGTTACAAAAAAGGGTTGGGAATATATTGAAGAAGGAAAAAAATACATTCCAGGTATTACCAAAAACAAAGAACTCCAAAATATTCTGGAGTCCTTGTTAGTCTATGTAATGGAACGTACCAAGTAGGATAATGCGGTTTATTCTTCTAAATCCTGTAAATTTCTTTCGTCATACACACCTTCTACGTCGGTAGTAGTTGTTGCGTCAATGTCGTTGATGATATCATTTCCTACTTCTTCGGCGTTCTTTTTACTGTCGATTTCCATTTGTTCTTCGATTGTTATCTCTCTTGAAGGTTGAGAATCCGAAGTTTGCTTTAACATTTCAATTACTGGCTGTGGCGTAGTTACCATAGAAGAATCTTCCCCGTCTATTACTTTTCTTGTCAACCTTTGCATTGTAATTAGTACAAAGAACGAGAAGAACAGGGCAATAAATACTAGTGCCGGAGCCAGATAATCTTTATTATTATTTTTTTGTTCCGGCTGGGCTACGGTTTGAATTGGTGTTTCGTTTTCTTGCATTATTTTTCCTTAAATATAAACTTAATACTTTTAATCA
>JAAZNL010000058.1 GCA_012798315.1 candidate division WWE3 bacterium
AGAATTAGCAAAAGAATCGGCAACTAAAAATAATATTTCAATTGATTATAGAGTAGGGGACGCTTGTGCTTTGGAATTTGCGGACAACTCGTTTGATAATGCTCTTTTTTCGTTTAATGGTTGGTCAATGATCCCGACTAAGGAAGCCCGATTTGAAGCCGCGAAAGAGATTTACAGAATCTTAAAACCCGGGGGCTATTATATTTTTACGGCACACAAACGTACTTTTTTTGGACAGGAATTAATCTGGATTACCCAATTTGTGCGATTGTATTTATTAAAACCGTTAGGTTACAAAACTTTAGAAAAAGATTTTGGAGATTATTATTTTAAACGTGATTCCGAAACAACATACCCGATAGAACAATTTGTTAGCTTTATGAATGTGAACGAAGTAAAAAAAATGCATGAAGAACTAGGGTATGAGATTGTATTAATGAAAATGCGCAGTGAAATAACAAACGAAGATGAAACACTAACCAGCGGCAATGTAATGTTTTTTGTATGTAAAAAGAAATAATCTTATATCTATTTGTGCAAACTTATTTTCTTAACTATCCGATTAAAGATTATTCCGATTAATATAAGTACAAATAAATAAACTAGAGTAGCAATACCTGCGGGTACGTGTTTGTAAATAAAATCATATCTATACATTAAGGGCCATTGGATCAAATAAATTTCATATGAGTAAATTCCCAGCAATACTAGAAATTCCGATTTATATCGTTTTAACAAAAATAATGCGACAAAAGATAAAGTGGTAATCATACTCATTATTTGTTCAATTTTTAAATTCTGCCCTATTCCTGAGTTTATAGCTGTGTAATAAATAGCATAAGACAAAACTGCCATTAATACGTACCTTAAGATATAAATAATTTTCTTGTGTGATTCCCTAAGGAAGTAAAAATTCGCACGAATTTCACTTAATGGTTTAAGATGCAAAAAAGTTGCAAATATCATACCAAAAGGAAAGGCTAGGGTATGAAGAATATAAAGCTTCTGAACGTCAAAGACCACAGGCAGTTTAAAACTCAAAAGAACGGTTGTAATTAAAAATAACGTAAGAGCCGATACGGAAGGATATTTTTTTACAAAGATCCAAGGATAAACCAAATAATAGAAAAGTATCCAGGTAAAATACCAAAGCGGCGAATTTATGTCTATAAAAATATCTGCACGTGGATAAAAACCCAAATAGTTTTTTAAGAGTAGAGAATTTGGATGCCACTTTTGAAAAAGGATTAAGTCCATTACTAAGATAACAGTTAGCACCAACCACATAGGTATGAATATTTGAGGTAAACGTTTCTTGTAAAACGCCCATGGGCTCAACTTTTTATTAAGCATTGAAACAGTAATACCGAAACCGGACAAAAAAAGAAAAATATTTACTCCTACGCCGGCTCCTATCGACAAGGGAAATAAAAATCTATTATCACTCGACAAAAAATACCCTACATGGCCAAAAAGCACTAAAAGTATCGCGACACCTTTTAACTCGTTTGTATGACTAATCAACATCTCGTGTCGGTTAATATCTTTACGCAGAGTTACCAGGGTAATAAATAAAAACCCGAGAATAAAAATTTTTGTTTGGAGTATTGGATCCGATATACTAATCTGCATTTATTATTTTAGACCAGAGCAGATAGCCTTTTGCTGAAGGGTGAAATAAATCTTCAGCATAATTATCATCAGAAGCGTTTAAAACTTTTCTGCTATCTTTGTACAAATCAACCAGTTTTAAACGGTCATTCTGGGCTAATGACTTGATTATACTATTATATTGCTGAGTTCTCATATCATAATAGTGTGTTAGCGGAAACCTAATTAAATCGTTAGAGCCAAGATAAGGCACAGTAATTACCAGGATTTGAGCTTTAGTCTTAACCAATAACTGGTTCAGAATATCGTTGTAATTGCTCCTAAAAGCCTCCAAAGAAACCTGATCGTGCATGTCGTTTATGCCTATAAATAACGTTACATAATCTGGCTTTTGGGCTATTGCCTGCGGCAGTTGGGCTTTCAAAACGTCTATACTTTCATCCCCGGGCCACGCCAAATTTACAACATTTACTTGCCAGTACTTTTCGCTAAGTTTTTCAGCATAAGAGTATACAAAAGTATCTTCAATTTTTCTGGCACCTACGCCTGCCGAAAGACTATCGCCCAAAGCTACATATTTAGCCTGGCCTTCATTGTTGCTATTTCCTACAGTAAAAGTGTTAGAAACAAAAGGACTTGAAAGATGTTTTTCTCCTATTACATTATAAATACGTGAGTATGAGGCCCAAAGGTAAATGTAGCCAAATAGACAAAGCAGCAAAAATACAAGCAGTAATTTTAGTTTCACAGTAAGTTATTATATACACTAAGATGTAAAATATATAAGTAATAAATTTTTTAAAGGAGGTGAGTTTGTATGGAACCAGAATTTGACGACGAATCAGAAACGAAAGGAAATGATAAAAAATTTCATGGGCGCCATCACGATAGAGATGGAGAGTGTGAGCACGACCATCCTCATCATGGACCGGGCCACGGGCCACGACCTGAACTTCCTCCCCATTTGTTTAGAGAAATCATGGATATGAAGGAAAAAATCGGAAAGCTTGAAGGGATGGTGGAAGTTATTCTAAAGAAATTAGATTAACGTTGATTGATCATCGTGTGGTAAAAGTTTATTATCTATATATACATGGATGAGACTCAAGATACACCGGTAGTACAACCGGATCCGCGAAAAGAACAGGTAAAAAAGCATGTGAATTTAGTTGTTCTTGCTTTGGTGGCCTTTTTGTTACTCTCGGGCATAGCTGTTTTATACACAAATTTTCAACTTAAACGTCCTTCGAGAAACATGGGTAAAGAAACCGTAGCCGAAGATCTCAAGAAAGATGAAACAAGCCAAAATGCGGGACCCGCAGAACCCTTCGACGGAGTGTCGAATTTATCAGATGTAACTAATATAAGCGATTATAATTTCAGTAAAGACGCCGGGGAGTTATTAGTCAAGAATAATTTTGTAGTAGTGCCCGCGCAAGATAAAGAGTTCTTTCCTTTTTACGAATCCAACCGTTACAGTATGTATCCAAACTTTATAACTACTGATGCTGTTTTACACAATTATCATCTTGTATTTAACTTTATACTTAAAAAATTGGAGCAAGATCAGCTTTATGAAATTGTCAAAACTTTAAACTCAGAAATGCTAAACAAGGCAGTAAGTCAGTACAATATAGCGAGGGGTACTGACTGGGAAAATGCCGCAAAACGAAACGTTGCCTTTTTTGCTGTAGGCAGTAAGCTGTTGGATTCCAAAGTGAGCGTGCCAGCCATAGTAAACGATGTAGTAAATCAGGAACTTTCCCTTATAGAAAAGCACGACGGAATTACCGAATCACCTGTCTTAAATCTTGGAGCAAATATTTCTGATAAGATTTCCACACCGCAGGGGGATTTATCCTTAGAAGGTTTAAAAGAAGATTATACACAATATGTTCCCCGCGGTCATTACGATCAAAACGAGACACTTAAAGCATACTTTAAAAGCATGATGTGGTACGGAAGAGCAACTTTCAGACTTAAAAACGAAGACGAAACTAAATCCGCCATCTTGATTAGTATCGCGCTAAACAACAGTAACTCTAACCAAAAATGGACAAAGATTTTCGATACTGTTAACTTTTTCGTTGGACAAACTGATGACATAAACTATACCCAGTACAAAAAACTCATAGCGGAAAGCTTTGGTGATCCTGCAAACGAGGCCAGTGTTATAGCAAACAAGGAGGGTTTTAAAACCTTTTTAACAAAAGCGGCATCATTGGAATCTCCTCAAATAAATTCCATACCAATTTTAGACCGTATGTTACAACCGGATAGGGATAAAGAAATCAAAGGTTTTAGATATATGGGTCAGCGGTACACAATAGACGCGTCAGTTATGCAAAAACTGGTTTACAGAGATGTATTAAAAAACCCCAACGAAAAATTACGATATTTACCAAAAGGTTTAGATGTTGCAGCTGCGATGGGATCAGAAGAGGCGTATAACATTTTAAAAGATATGAAGGAGACAGATTACAAAGGTTATCCGGAAAATATGCAAAAACTCCGGGATCATATCCAAAATAATATACCTCAATCCGTTTGGACTTCTAATTTATACTGGAGCTGGATGTATACGCTTAATACTTTAGTCGGGGCGGTATCGGAAAAGTCACCATCATTTATGAAATCAACAGCGTGGCTTCACAAACAGTTAAACACATATTTAGCAAGCTGGACCGAACTTAAACATGACACTATATTGTACGCTAAACAAGTTTATGCGGAAATGGGCGGAGGGCAGCCGGAAGAAAAAGATGATAGAGGTTATGTTGAGCCAAATCCGGAACTTTACAAGCGTTTAGGAAATTTAATAGAGCTGACAAACACGGAACTAACTAAACGAAACATGCTTTCATCTGCTACAGGGGATATTTTATCGAAAATGCAATTATTGGTGAACAACCTGGAAACAATCTCTAACAAAGAATTAAACGGCCAGGAACTAAGCGAAGCAGATTATAACGTTATTCGCGATTTTGGCGGCTCCATAGAACACTTTTGGTATGAAGTAAATAAAGAGGACATTGGTGATCAAAACACCGGAAGCTATCTCGATGACAATCCCTCGTCTCTTGTGGCGGACGTGGCTACCGATCCGAACGGCGAGGTTTTAGAGGAAGGCACCGGAAGAGTTTTTCATATTTATGCTATAGTACCCGTGGACGGGAAACTAAGAATAGCCAGCGGGACTGTATTTTCTTATTATGAATTTCCTTGGCCAATTAACGACCGTCTGACCGACAAAAAGTGGAACGAAATGCTTGATTCGAAGAATGCTCCGGAATTACCAGAATGGACAAAAACCTTTATCGGAAAATCGCTTTATTAATATTCTTTCTTTTAATTCTCATAACTGCCGGTATATTTTTTAATATCCAAAAATTCGACCGATCCAAAAGTACCGCGATTACAGCCGACACTACTAACGCACAAGAGTTAAGTCTTCAATTTTTAGAATTTAAAAAAAACAAACTTGCACTTCTAAACACAGAAACAACTGCGTCCTTTATTGCCGTAGGGGATATTTCTTTTTCTCGCGGTGTGGAAAGAGTTGTTAAATATCAAAAAAACATAAATTTTCCTTTTTTAAAAACTAAGGAAATTTTAAGTAACGCTGACATAACTTATGCCAACCTGGAGACACCTATAACCTACGGACCGGAAGTTCCGGACGGTTCCATGATTTTCAGATCAAATCCCGGAACGGAACTGGCATTAAAATGGGCGGGGATCGACGTTGTAAATTTAGCAAATAATCACAGTTATAACTTTGATAAGGAAGGCCTGAGGGATACTTTCAAATTTTTGCGAGATGCCGATATTCAGTACGCCGGGGCGGGGGACAATAGTACACAGGCATACACACCGGTGCTTATTCAAAAAAACGGAATCAAGTTTGCATTGCTTTCGTACGAATCTATGGATATTGTTCCAAATGAATACGAAGCAGAAGAAAATAAACCGGGCATTGCATTTATGCGAATTGATAAAATGCAGGAATCGGTGAAAAAGGCAAAAACTTTGGCCGATGTGGTTATAGTAGCTATGCACGCGGGGGAAGAATATGTTCCGTTAGGAAATGATTTACAAACAAATTTTGCTCACGCTGCCATAGACGCCGGAGCAGAAGTTGTAATAGGAGATCATCCGCATGTTATTCAAAATGCAGAAGTTTATAAAGAAAAAATTATTTTTTACAATTTGGGTAATTTTGTTATGGATCAAATGTGGTCAGATGATACACGCAGAGCATTAATATTTGAAGGAATATTTACAAAAAAGGGGTTAGAAAAATTTTATGTTACTCCGGTACAAATTGAGCATTATTCTCAGCCAAATCCTGTTACAGGAGAATTAGCCGATACAATTGTAAATAGACTACAGCTCAGCATGCAAAAGGAATACACAGTAGATTACGATAAAATTCTAGAATCGTATGTAAAAACACCAAAATTTGCATACACAACAGTTCTAGGAAATACCACAAAAGATCGGACACCTTCAGAAAAGAATATTATTACAAATTTAGACAAAGATACAGATTACGAAAATATATTGCTTAAAAATGGGCAGGTGCAAATTATATCTGGTAAACAATTGTTGTGGACCTCACCGGAAAATTGGTGGGTTGATGATGTGATAGTTGAAAAATCCCTGAACGACGAAAGAACTCTAGTTAATATGTCAGTTTGGAAAGAAGGTAATTTTGGAAAGTCTAAACCTTTGTGGGAAACAGAAGACGATAACTCGATTAAAAATCATATGTTTGTATTCGCTCTGGAAAATAAAATGCTAAAACATATATGGCAGTCGTCAAATCTCCCGGTTCCAAACTGCAAAATAGAATTTAGGGATATAGAAGGGGATGGATCAGTGGAACTCATTGCGTACGAAGGCGATTACCAAAACGCTCCATTATGTACTGCAGCACACATTGCAGTGTTTAGATGGAAAGAATGGGGATTTTATAATCAGTGGCGTGAAAGTATAAATTAGCATATATTAAAATTATTTAGTAAAATAGACTAACGCCTATATGAAACTACGCGTTAGACTTATAGTTTTACTTATATTCATCTTCGCAATAGCTCTGTCTGGGTTTGCCGTTTTGCGTTCCGAGCAGGAAAAAAGACTACGAAAATATTTGGCTGAGAAGGATTATTATTCCAGCCAATACAATGCTTGGTTAACATACAAAAAAGAATACCAGGATCAAATTACCAGACTGGCCGAGGAAAACAGAACCACAATGGCCAAAACTAAAGCAGATTATGAAATGTTATTAGCACAACAATCGGACTTGATAAAAGAACACACCAGAACACAATTGGACGGCACTCAAAACACGGCATCTTCACAAGGCGGTTCGATTACTTCCTCCAATCAGACATCAACCCAAACAGTAAAAGTAACAAGGCCGGTCTCTAAGCCAAAAACAAGGACCTCATAATATGAAAAATAAAACAAATAAATTAATATTTAATGTCTTATTCCTTTTTATGCTTTTGTTCGTCGTGTTGCTAAAACAATCGGTCTCCGATTCAAAAAGCTTTTTGTCGACAAATAAGATTTCTTTTTTAGGCAAGGTGTTTGCTGAGGATGATGATGAGGAAGAGGATGAAGAGGACGAAGACGAGGAAGATAAAGATGATGACGACGAGTATGAAGAAGAAATAATATACGAAACTGTCGAAATTCCCGTAGTCCCTTTTGTACCTATACAAAGATATGTAACCGTAGTGGACCAGGGATACGACATAGATACAGATAAAGACGGGCTAGTAGATGCTTTGGACCCACACCCCGCAGTTCACGAAAAAGAATTGTTTACTGACGAAGATAACGACGGGATACCAAATGCGTTGGATAAATACAAGAACGAAGATGACTTTTTATTCATAGATTTCTCAGATGAAAATGATAATGGTATTCTTGATGCCTTTGAATACTAAATCCCAATGAAAATAATTGAACGTGTTCTAAAAAACAAAATAATGGCTACGGACGTCTATATTTGTTTGGCCTCGGAAAAAATTCCTGAAGACGAGATGCAGGCAGACGCGGATAAAATAATAGACCAAATGAAAGACTTTGAACAAAAATACAGCAGATTTATTCCGAACAACTATCTCTCAAATTTAAACGAGTCCGAAATATTTGAGGCATCGGAAGATCTTTTAGAACTAATTGAAGCAGGCGAAAGCTATTATAAAAAAACGCAGGGTTTATTTGATCCGACAATACACAACTATTTGGTAAATGAAGGATACAATGTCAGCAAAAATCAAGGTTTTTACGACAAAAGTATAAAACCCATTGAGGAAATTAAAAAATTTAATTTCTCCGATATCAATATAAATTACCAAACAAAAATAATCAGAAAACCTAAAGGTTTAAAAATAGACTTCGGAGGTATCGGAAAAGGCTATATTGTAGATAAAACAACAAAATGGGTAAGCCAAAAATATATGGATTTTTGCATTGATGCTGGAGGAGATATGTTTTTAGGAGGTACTGACAGGATAAACAAATATCCGTACTGGGCAATAGAAATAGAAAATCCGCTAGAAGAAAAACCCGATACGCTTTTACCGACACTATTAGTAAAGGATCTTGCTATAGCCACTTCGGGAATCGGCAAACGGGTATGGCAAAAGGACGGAGAAACAAAAACTCATATTATAGATCCCAAAACACACAAAAGCGTTCAAAATGATTTATTGTCCGTAACAGTAATAGGCAATAATACGGTGTACGCGGACATTTACGCTAAAACATTGCTATTGCTCGGGGGTAAAGATGGTTTAAAATATTGTAATATCGGAAAAATACCTGCGGTATTTTTAACGAAATTTGGCGAAGTGTTAATTTCGAAAGAAATGAAAAAATATGTATGGCAAAAGTAAAACAATTACTCTAGTACTGTCTGCATTAGTGATTCTTATACTTGGATTTTATGGAACTTACTCCCTGGCTCAGGAGTCATCCGGTTCAGCCGCAGTTTATGAAAAAGATACCGATTTTGACGGTATTACGGATAAAGCCGAGTTGGAAAAATATAAAACAGATCCTTTTAACGCGGACACCGACGGTGATTCAATTTTGGATTATCAGGAAGTGGTAGATGGTTCTGACCCGTTAAACCCTAAATCAAACATAATTGCGCACGAAGAAGAAACAACAAAATTCTTACCTGCGGGAGGAATTCCTACTTTTTGGTATATCGGAAGGATTGCCGGAATTTCTGCATTTATTATGTTTACATTTGTAGTAATTTTCGGGTTGTTAATGACTTCTAAGTTCTTATTAAAATACAGAATAATAAGCGCTCCGGACGCTTTGGAAACACATAGTTTTAACGCAACTTTTATAGCACTTACTCTGGTAATAATTCATTTTTCTTCGTTTTTGTTCGATGATGTTCTGCACATGACTTTGAAAGAAGCCTTGATTCCGTTTGCGTTAGTCAGACCGGACTTAAGGTCTGCAGTCGGACTTGAATTAGGCATGCCGATTGCATTAGGAATATTCGCTCTCTATGTAAGTCTGATTTTGGTAGCAACTTCCAGATTAAAAAATAAGTTAATATCCGCAAAGAATTGGCGAAAAGTGCATTATCTAAGTTTTTTATTTTATCTGCTTTTTATGGTACACGCTATACTGGCTGGAACTGATAGTACTGAGTGGTGGATGATAACAATATATGCTTCCTCGGGTATCACAGTAACAGTGTTAATTTTGCTTCGTATTTTTGGTAAAAAATATTTTATAAATTCAATCAGGGCTACGGCTAAACCGATACCAACAAATATTCCTACATCAGCCCAAAATCAAAATTCAGAGCCTATCTCCCAAATAGCGAATTCGTAGTATGTTTATAAGACCGCAAAAATTTGAAGCTATCGTAGCCAAAAAAGACTACCTAAACCCTAATACAGTCGAACTAACCTTAAATCTTCATAATCCAAACTCAATAGATTTTCAATCCGGACAGTTCGTTTCTTTAGAAGTGGCTGAAAACGAATATCGCGCTTATTCTATATCATCAGAAGAGAACAGCCACAGCAAAATACGACTACTTATTGAGGTATCGCATTCCGGCAAAGGAGCCGATTTGGTAAAAAGAATAAATGTCGAAGAAAAAATTACATTTATCGGGCCTTCAGGAAAATTTACTCTACCTAACGAATTGCCAAACAAAATAGTGTTTATTGCAACCGGAGTAGGATTCGCACCGTTTGAATCTATGTTACATAAGCTGGAGGATTTAAAGTTTTCAGGAGTGATCGAGTTTTTCTTTGGTATTAGAAATCCCGAAAATCTATTTAAAGAAGAATACTTAAAAAAGTATTCAGACCAAAACAATCTATTTAAATATTATTTGTGCTTTTCTCAGGGCATCGGAAGAGTAACTAAGGTCCTACCGTCTAAATTAGATTTATCTAGGGAAAAGAATACTTTATTTCTAATTTGCGGTAATCCCAATATGATCCACGAAATGAACGATACCTTGATAAAAAACGGAATTAATGAAAAAAACATACTTCACGAAAAATTCACCTACGCTGCTATTTAACAAGCATCTTTTGTAACTCTTCTAGAGTTGTTTCAAAGTTTGCAAGCGCGGAACCGGCCGCAGCGTATAAGGGATAGTCATTTGAAAAAGCCGGGTGAATATGAGTTTCTATACGTGTTTTATGACCGAATGGAGGAACTCCTCCTATTGAATATCCAGTTACCTTTTTTACTTCGTCGGCATTTGCCATGCGCACTTCGCTCGCGTTAAATTCTTTTTTTATTAAATCAAAATCCAAACGCACATCGCCTGGTGTTAAATATATAACAAATCTGTCATCTACTTTTACCAACAGCGATTTAACTATAGAACCAACCGGAACGCCATGGACTGCGGCCGCTTCCTTAGCAGACTTAGTAGTGCTTGGAGCTTCTATAATTTTTATATCAATACCTTTATCCAATATATATTTTTTAAAAGTTTCTACCGACATATTTTGTGGAAATAAATTTATTTGTTGGTCTGATAAGGTTCTATTACATCGATAAGTAAGACTGGTTTTTTGTTATACTTTTTTAAAGCGTTATAGTCTGCTGTACTAAATGTAATTCCCCACATACTGGATACCTCATCAACGTTAAAGTATTTTACAGTACCCTCTAATCGTAATTGTCTTTTATCTTCACCCAACGCTATCATCCCGTCAGGGGCGTGTTCGGGAAGGGAGAATTGTTCTTTTCTAATTACTAGTAACGAACCAGAAGGGGTGCTCGTTCCGCTGGGGGTCTTTACGGGGACATCCGTAACGATAAAAGCCCTATCGGTTACCCACCCACGACTTAAAACTTTAAGTAAAATTACACGTTTGTTTTCGTACACATTGGGTCTTTTTGCGATGTCAGAAATGGTCAAAGCCTGATGTAAGCTGGGGTCTTCTGCGGCTTTTGAAGCCGTTGTTTCCTTTGTCTTTGCTGCATCACCTGTTAATTTGGGCTTAATGTTCTTAAAGACTAAAACGTAAACACCTACGCCAACAATTATTAAAAACGCGATTCCCAATATCCAGTTGGAAGCACTGCCTGTATTATCTTTTATAGCTTTTTTTAGCATAGCAAGGTAATTATAAGCGCCACCAAGGGTTTTGAAAAGGAGCTTTGACTTTGTAATGCTTCAGACATAACATTTAGTTACTGCCATGAAAAAAATATCCCTAAATCAACGCGGATTTACTCTTGTTGAACTGTTAGTAGTAATTTCAATTTTAGCTATTATGGCATCGTTTTCTATTGTTGTACTCAACCAAAAACGCCATGTTGGCACTGCCCGAAACGTTCGTCGTAATTTGGACGTCCAAACTTTTGCCTTGGGTTTTTACCAATACGCCCTTGATAATAAAGGGGATTATCCAAACGGCCTCTCAGGTACACCTGTCTACCTTTGCCGGTTTGACGCATCAGACTGCACCGGTTTATACGATGTTAATTTTTTATACGGAAAGTATATAACGATGCCGCTCTGGGACCCTTTAGAATTAAATACTAACAGTACGGGTTATACAGCTGTCCTAAATCCTGACGGACATGTGGTAGTTAATGCCCCCTTAGCGGAAAATGGGCAGTCGGTTTATGCCCGAAGATAAACCGTGTAAAATATTCGTATGTCAAAGAAACAAAACATATTAGTTTTTGGAATTTTCACGATTCTGGTAACCATGGGTGTAACTTCCAACATAATGCAGCAAAAGGCAGTAGATCGTTCTAAATTACCCACGAAAATAGAACAAAGCAAAGGGTTTCAACGATGGATCACAAATCTCAAAAATAAAGACCTTAAAACCGAGGCAGACGAATTTAGACTGCAGGAAGAAGTAGAGTTATATAACTCCAAATGGACAAATGTAACGTCAATAGAACAACCAGGAGAACAGGAAAAATTTAACGCTGTTATAGCCGCGCATCAAAATATTAAAAAACAGGTTGTTTTTTCACCCAGCAAACGGGAATTTTTAGATTTACGGAACATAGACCGTGACGGATACAAATCTAACGAAGTACGTTTTTACGGGCAAAAAGAGGACAAGGTAATCGACACAAAAATACTGGACTGTTCTCTGCTAGCTAATTGTTATTTCGACCGGGGCTACTTTTTAAATAATGATGTGTTTGTAGTATCAGAGTTTTCCAGAAATATTGATAAAAAGGATCAAAATCCGCCGGTGTGTCCGATAGATAAGGAATGCGAATACACTATCAAAATTCATGTTATAGATTTAATTAACAATTCACGGCTGGTATATGTTTCAAAACCGTTTAATGCAGTTTTAGAAACGCTTATTCCGCAGTTATAATAGTCAAACTTGTGATAGAATAGGGTAGTTCTGGCACTATTGCGCGTCGGGGTGTGGCTCAGTTGGTAGAGTGCGCGGTTTGGGACCGTGAGGTCGGCGGTTCGAGTCCGCCCACCCCGACCAGATATCCTGGAGCAACCGTGTGTATGTTAGCGCGGTATTTTACTTACTGTTATAATCAATAAACGAGTGAATATCTACATTTTTATCGAATAGATATTCTTTCCATTTAGGTAATAGATTCATTTCAATTTCACGTAAGTACGCATGGCCTACAACTTCTCCATTGCAGATAAAATATTCGCCACCATTATTTAATCTAACGCGCAATTCATTATCTGTTATAAGCTCAATAACAGCATGTTCTAAATCCGAACTCGAAAAAACACCGTGTAGATACTCATGAGCTAAATATACTAGACTATAATTAGGCCAATCTTCTTCATGACCCCACGCAAATTTGTATCTGCCCAAATGTCTTCCAATATGAACTAAATTCCCCATAACATAAACTGTAAAAGTATCTTTTGGTAAATCCACTTTCATAATGTCCTTAAGTTCTTTTTCTACTTTTTCTTTATTGTTCATCCATTCTTTTTCTAGCCAGGTTTTATACTCCTTTGCGTTTTGTAATAGTAGGAGAAACTTGTCCGATTTCATTCCTTCACTCATAAGTAGTTTTACTTCTTCTGTAGCTTTCTCTAGAACTCTCTCTGAATCTTCTGTCGCAAAGATACTTTCCGCATTCCCTTGGAGTAGTTGGTAGCCCAGCCGGTATTTATCCCACAACTCGTTTTGTAAATCAACCCAACCTTCGATTTTTGCACTTTTTATTAGTGCTGTTACAAAAAGTGCTTGTTTTGAGATAACGAATTTTAATTCCATATAATAATTGTAAACTAATTTTAAAAAGTATAAGTGTGTTTACATTGAATCTTCCGAAACTATGTAAACACACTCTTGGCAAAAATGCCGTTACGCCTGATCGGGTTTGCAGATGCTGTCCGGTTGGCATTCCTTGCTAGGGCTGCAGTTGATCGGATGGCATGTGGGCTGACACGAAGCACATGCTGGTGCAACTGTAACCAACTCGATTGTGGGCTCTTCCACAACATTTTGTGTGTTCAAGTAAATCTCACCTCCTTCCAACACATAGTGTAGTACAGCGTGTTTACTAATGCGCAACTTGGGCGGTCACCGATTCGGACATAGTACGAGCAACTTCTTGGATTTCAGCTGCCAAAGTCCGATCGTAGAATGCATATCCCAACTCATCAACTTTCCATAAACCTTGCCCCCATTCTCCAGTGTAAGGGTTGTATGTACATCTTGGATATGGAGCAGTGAGATAGCCTGCATTTCCAGCGGAAGCACCTTCGGATAGCGGTCTGCAATCAAAACAGACGTATCTGTACTCACAATCACGACAGACCATAACCCCATCTTTTGTTGCACGCCAAATACGAGTAAGTACAGGTTCTCTCAGGACACTTTCTAGGCTTGGTGCAACAAGCACATTTCCCACGACATTGTCATGTGAAAAGATGCATGGTAAAACCTCACCAAACTCAGTCACCGTTATCTTACCCAATAGGCACGAGTGCCCAGAGGAGTAGTGGGAAACAGTATCGGTCTCGGCAGTAAAGTTTGGTTTTAACATCAAACCATAACGTACCACGTACTCAAAGTCAGGCTGAAGTAGTGGATTTACTCCACGGCCTTTTGGACGCAGTGGATCTGGATGTCGACCGACAACGTCAAGCGTTTCTTTAAGAGCTGTGGTTTCTGCTATCGTTTCCTGATTCCTCTTCATCAGTACTGTTTCAACGCGCAATGGGACACTAGCTTCCTTGAGCCATTGGATCGCTCGCATGGTTTTGGCATGGCTTCCGGGTGTTCGCGTTACGAGATCATGTGTAGACGGATCACTTGAATACAGCGAAATTGCTACATGCACGCCGAGGGTTTTTATAAGCTTCACCTTCTCAGGTGTTAACAAGGTGCCGTTGGAGTAAATTTCAACACGTGTGTAACCAAGCTCCACCAAGTACTGAGCAAGATCCAATAATGTTTCTCCATTTTCACCTTTGTACAAAAATGGCTCGCCACCGATAAGCTGACCAGCCCGGCAACCGAGATCGTAGGCTTCTTTCATCAATCGTAGCCAATCGGAGTGTCGCATCTTCTTACGTTCAGGTTGTGCTATCAGCTCTTGTAGTGCATTTTCAGCAAAACCCATCTCTTTGCGATAAGTCCTTGGCATTGAACCGGCGTAGCAATGTTCACAACACTCGTTGCAGTCATCCGTTACCACTTCAAACCACACGAATTTTAATCTTTCGGTGTCTTTCAGTGGTTGAATCGCGGAAATCCCGGGGGACGATACACAGGTTTCTGCGAGACCCATTTGTACCAATTGCCCCCAATATGTATTGTTCTCTGAGCGATAATTGACTATCTGGCAGGCTATTCCATTTACGGAATAGACAAGACCGGAATTTGTATCAAGAATCGCACCTCTTGTGGCACCTTCTACCAAATAAACTCCGTCTTTAAGCCTGTAAGGCATTTTCGTCTCCTTTCGTATTTCGTATGACCATTTTGACTAATTAGTTACCCGAATAGTAACTAATTTGCTGTGGTTATGCAACTTACCATAGGCAGTAAGATAATAAACGATGGCTATAAGAAAAGTTTTTTTATACCGTCTCATTTGTCTCATTTTCATCCTCGAGAAGTAAAAGTTCCACTACCGCCCACCCCAACCAAAAGATTTATACTAATAGTTTTAAAATACAAATAAAAAAAGGCCTCGCATGAATAAAATACACATACGAGGCTTCAAAGAACCAAGTCCGAATAAACTTCAATCGCTGAGCACAAAAATGAAGTTGTTTTTACTAGACCACTTACTACCGGGGTAACGAAACCAAGTATCTAGTGATGGCCTGTAATCCTTATGCGACAAAGTAAATAGATAAGGAGTACCGTAAAAGTCGGATATCGGCTTCATGGCGATAACATCCCATTCACTATGAGGCTGATCTTTGTATCGCTGCCGCAGAACAGGCCCGACTTCGGCTGGACAGAGCGATAACCCCTGCATCTTGGCAGCTTCAAACACCTTTTCGTAAGTGGAAACTCCAAGCAGAGGGCCGGTAACGAGCACCAGATTCAAAGTTTTCCTGTTCTTGGCAAATCTAACCTTATCGAGGAGCACTTGTGCGTTTCCCGTGACGCGCATACCGGCACCTACTATAGCGGCCAACATTGCTCTCGGTGTTGTATCCAAACCACCAATTTCAACAGTACGCCAATCACACCAAGGTTTTGGACTTTTACCAAACGAAGTTTGAGGAAGCATTGGTTTTTCTCCTTTTTTAGTGGGATAAGAAATTGTGAAACGATTATAGCATCTTCACCCTATAGTCTACCAAGAAAAAAAGCCGGAGATAAATAATTATTCCGGCTTGGTGACGACAATAAAGTCATCAAGTAATGGACCGATGTAGTCAACCACCCAATCCAACGATAGACAAGCTTTGTTTATTGGGTTTAAAACACGACAGGTTACAGGAAAGCCATGATCGTAAGTGTCTCTCCACATCATAAACCTATTTACCACTTCCCAACTAATGGCCGATTCTGGCGCGATTTGAAACATCAGGGGAGGCACGTTAAACAAGGCTAAAAAATTTGTTGCCCAGTGAACCATGCCTTTGAATTCAAAAACAACAGTCTGATTCCTACGCAAAGAGATCAGCTTAACACGAAACTCATCACCGTCCACTTTATCTACTCCTTTTTGTGAGAATTCCAAACGTCAGTTACAGCCATTATACACGCGTAACAAACCACCTGAAGAAAGGGCCAGAATCAGGAATTGTTACGTATCTTCCAGTCTTTAAAAAATGCTATCATTTTATTATGGATGCTGCCCCGCAAACTGAAGCGGTTGTAAACGTGTTAAACGACAATCCGGCGTTACTTAAGTTAATCGGTAACTACTATCGTGATTTTATTGGTATTCTTGATAAAGATAATAACTTTATTTACGCTTCTCCTGCATCACACACCCTTTTTGGATACAAACCCGATGAGTTGATCGGTCACAAAATATTTGAGTATTTCCACAAAGACGATTTAAATGAATTAAAAGTTACAAAAGAATTCCAGAGGGCAGTGCCTGGGTATTTTACTCTTTCCTACAGATTTTTAAGACTAGACGGGGGATATAGCTGGGTCGAATCAGAAAACTTTCCTATAAAAGATCCAGTTCTTGGTACCGGGCAGTTTATCTTAACTTTAATTAAAGATATTACCGACAGAAAAAGCTCAGAAGAAATGGTTAAAAAATTCGTACAGGCAGTAGAAACCGCATCGGATTTTATTGTTATGGCCAACGGAGACCGAATCGTGATGTATGCAAACCCCGCAACAAAAGCTATTACCGGGTTCGAACCGCCGGAAATTATTGGTAAAGATGTAAGCACTCTTTGGAGCGGTGAAATGGATGAAAAGTTTAAAGAGGAAATGTGGAACACATTGGGTGTTAAGAAAAAGCCATTCAGAGGAGAAATTATTAACACAAAAAAAGATGGTTCTAAATATGTTCTGGAAACCCAAATATCTCCTATTTTGGATGAAAAGGATGACGTTTCGTTTTATGTAGGAATCTCAAGGGATATAACTAAGGCTAAAGAAGTTGATCGTATGAAAACTGAGTTTATCTCGCTGGCATCTCATCAATTAAGAACACCTCTTACTGCAATGAAATGGTACATGGAAATGCTACTCGACGGGGATGTCGGAGATTTATCACAGGAACAAAGGGAGTACATTGTAAGTATTAACCAATCCAATGAGCGAATGATAGAACTTGTTAACGCACTTTTAAACGTCTCGAGAATTGAATCCGGAAGAATAATGGTCGATCCAATTCCCACTCATTTGGGAGACTTGGTCCAAACTGTGCTGGACGAACTCCAGGTGAAAATAAAAGAAAAAGAAATTAACATGGTAGTAAGTATTAACGGGCACCTACCAAAAATAAACATTGATCCCAAACTTATACGTAACGTTTATTTAAATTTACTTTCCAACGCTATTAAATACACCCCACGGGGTGGGGAAGTGGACATTTTTATATCAAATAACGGCAAAGAAGTTATTTCACAAATTTCTGATTCTGGATATGGTATACCTAAGAGTGAGTTTCATAGGGTATTCGAAAAATTCTACCGGGGAGAAAATGTGGCTAAAGTAGAAACAGATGGGACGGGTCTGGGACTTTATCTTGTAAAAGCCATTATCGAATCATCAAACGGAAAAATCTGGTTCGACAGCGAGGAAGGAAAAGGTACGACCTTTTGGTTTAGTCTGGATTTAAAAGGAGTTAAAGCAAAAGCCGGGGAGGTAACTATTACCCCTTGATAATGAAAATACTACTTAATATGATTAAAAGGAGAATAATATGACCGACGATAAAAAACCATTAATAATGATTGTAGAAGACGAAATTATGCTGTTAAATGCAATCTGCATTAAGCTAAATAAACGTGGCTATGACACTGTATCGTGCACGTCGGGACGTCAGGCATTGGATTATTTAAAAAGTCTTCCAAAACTTCCTAATGGTATTTGGCTGGATTATCAGCTTCGGGATTTAAATGGACTCGAAGTTATGGCCGCAATCAAAGAAAGCGAGTATTGGAACAGTGTACCCGTATTTGTAGTCAGTAATTCAGCTTCACAGGAAAAAATGCTGAATATGCTTGCTCTTGGTGCTAAAAAATACTTTTTAAAAGCTGAGCATAAGCTTGACGAAATAATTGACGGTATTTCAACTTATCTTAATAACGGAATTTAAAAAAGGTTTATAATACGATCATGGCCGAAGAAATAATAGAACCTAATCAACCTGACTCAGGTAAAACAGTTCTTGTGGTAGAGGATGATAATAATTTTGTACGTATTATCAACGCGAAACTCGGTAAAAATGGTATTAAAACTTTGGTTTCCAGTACGGCTTCCGGCGGGCTACAAATGTTGGAACAAAATAAAGTGGACCTGATTTGGCTTGACCATTATTTAGTCGGAGAGCAAACTGGATACGATTTTGTAGCGGCGGTTAAAAAAGATAAACGTTTTAACAGAATTCCGATTTTTTTGGTAACAAATTATGACGACTATGGTAACACAGTTGTTTTTTTAGAAAGACTAACTACGGAAGAAAAACCAAAAACCTATCTTGAATACGGAATTGATAAATACTTTGTTAAGTCGAATACAAGTCTGGATACCATAATTTTAGAAATCAGAAAAAAGCTAGGGCTTTAACGGAAATTTCTACTGTGAACAATTTTAGAAATAACAAATCAATCAAATCAGGATTAAGTTTTGGATTTACTTCAGGGGTCATTACAACTCTCGGATTAATTCTCGGGTTAAGTGCCAGTACCGAATCTAAACTTGCAATAATAGGGGGTATTCTCACGATTGCTTTCGCCGATGCTATGTCGGATTCTCTTGGTATTCATGTGTCGCAGGAATCTGAAGGAATAAAACGACAGAAAGAACCATGGCTAGCAGCATTCTCCACCTTTATAACAAAATTGATATCTGCGTTAACTTTTGTAGTACCGTTTCTTTTGTTGCCGATTTTTTCGGCGGTAATTGCATGTGTGATCTGGGGTTTGTTTTTACTGGTACTTTTTAGTTACACCTTGGCAAAAGAAACGAACGAAAAACCATTTCTAGTAATTAGGGAGCACGTTTCTATAAGTATTATCGTTATCATCGTATCAACTCTCATTGGTGAAATGTTAAAAAAGTATTTTGGGTAAGTTTCAAATGTGCTAATCTAAAAGCACTTAATACTATTATGCCAAATAAAAAACGTGTATTCTTTTTAAAAAATGGCAGAGAGTTGAAAAACTCTATCGCTGATTGTTTCATCCGACAAAATGAATCTATTACATCTTTATTTGATTCGACTGCTATTTCTTCTGTGATCTCTAAAAGCAGTCAAATAATTAAGCCGGGTATTTTATTTAAACTTGGAAAAGAACTTTCCAAAAGTAAAAACGTTTTAAGCAGTTTAACACGCAACTATAAACCCGCACATATATGGGCGTTTTCTTCTTTTTTTATGTTTACCGCAGCTACACTAATTTTTTTATTATTACCGTGGAAAGTTAAGCCGTTACAGCAAGATAAATACTCAATATATGCGTCTACACCTTTAACCTTAAAGGATATGTCGTATTCTATTTATACCAGAGACTCCCGAGCTCAAAAGATTAATGCTGTTTTTAAAGAGTACAAATGCCCGTTGGAGGGCTTGGGCGAAGTTTTTGTCTACGAAGCGGATAAATACAATATTCCATGGTGGCTGGTTGCAGCCGTATCGTTCCAGGAATCAACCTGCGGCAAACGTACGCCTGAACCATCCGGTTTGGAGTCGTACAATGCGTGGGGTTGGGCAGTTTACGGGGATAATGTTCAGACGTTTGATAACTGGGTAAGGGGAATTGAAACCGTTTCAGAATACATGTCTGAAAACTTCTATCAAAAAGGTGTGACCGAGCCATGTGAAATTATGAAGACATACACACCACCATCCAAAGGTTCCTGGTGCGAAGGCGTAATGAATTTTGGCGATCAAATTCAGAATTATTCCACATCGGAAGAATCCGAAATAGTCAGTCTATAGCATTTGCCTGTACCCTATAGTAATGATATAATTATCCCATGAAACATTCATTAAAGGCTGTAATATCAGTATTACTGCCTGTTATCACGATACTTACCAGTTTGGTAGGCATCGACATTATAATAAGAAAAGAAGAAGCCAGGAAGCTTGCCAAGGCGGGAATTGTGTATTCTATTGAGTACAACAAAGTAGACAAGCAGCAAGTATTAGAAGAGTTCTTTGCCAAGTACAACTCACCTTTAAAGCCTTATGCCAAAGACTTTATTAAGGTCGCCGAAAAGTACGATATGGATTACAGGCTTTTGCCTTCTATATCCTGTATAGAATCATCCTGTGGTAAAAGACTAATACCCGGATCTTACAACCCTTTCGGGTGGGGGATTTATGGTACTAAAGTTACTACGTTTGATTCGTACTCTGAAGCCATTGAGGTAGTGGGTAAGGGTCTAAACGATAACTACATTAAAAAAGGTTACGATACGGTGGATAAAATAGCACCTATCTATACGCCACCCGCTCACGCTCACTGGGCTAACTCGGTAAATTACTTTAGTAATCAAATTACGGCTATCGAAACAAAAGAGACTACGGACACAAGTCGTCTGTAGGTACAGCCGTACTACCGCACTCACGGACGCGTTTTCCCCAAGGTGTAGAAGACCTATACTTGTAAATGCGTCCGTCAGAGCGAGCTACAACTAATCCAAACACGGTATTTCCTGAGTCAACATAGTTATATTGAGTAGCAGCTGTCGGGCGGCCATCGGGCCAATCGGCTACAAACTGGTGTATGTTTACATTAACAACGTCGTTGGTAGGATCACCATTCCCATCTGTATCTACCGGCAGTTTTCGTTCAATTTGTCTATACGCCTCTAATCCTTCCGCTAATTTTTGAATATTTGCCAATCTAATCGCGTCTTCAGCCCGAAGTTTGGCGGCACGCGGATTTAAAATACTATATCCGACACCTCCCAAAATTGCGAGAACCGAACTGGCTATCATAATTTCGATCATGGTAAAACCTTTGGACATGTTTTAAATATACATTATTAAATGGGACTGTACCATGTAGATTAATTGGCCTATTTCTGTTATTAATAACATGTGGTTTAAATGGGCGAGTGGTGGAATGGCATACACGTACGGCTTAGAACCGTATTCCGCAAGGATTGGAGGTTCGAGTCCTCTCTCGCCCACCAAAGCATCCTAATTAACAACGTTAATCGGGTTACCTTGAACAACAGAGCAAATACACTCGACCCAAATACGAAAATCCTCTTTAAACGCTTCTTTTGTATACCACGCTATATGCGGTGTAATTAGAATGTTTGATTTCGAATCAATCATTTTTCTTCTATCGTCGTCTAAAGCCATACCGGCAATCTGCCCACTAGTAGTTTTTTGGAAAAGGTAATCGAAATCCCACACATCGTCCCCCGATATATTAATTACATAAGATTCTTTTTTCAATAAATCAGCTTTATCCTTTGAAAAGAATTTTTTAGTCTCAGGACCTTCAGAAATAGTGAGAAAAATGTAGTCGCTGTTTTTTATTAATTCGTCTAGTTCTACATATTCAAATCTTGGATCTTTTGATTTTCGAGACCAGTAGAACGTTTCCATTCCCAGTGCGCTCCCCAACTCCAAAACTCTTTTTCCGATATCTCCCAAACCAATTACACCCATTTTAGATCCCTTAATCTCTCGACCCATATGTTTGTCATAATCAAGTTTCCAACCCTCGTTAACAATCATAGGCAATTTCTTCGATAGGCTGAGCATTAATAAGATACAATGTTCCGCAACTGATTCTGTAGAGTATTTCGGTACGTTAGTCAAAATTATTCCCTTTTTTCTCAAATACTTTCCGTCAATCCATTCGTACTTAGTTGTAGGCAGACAAACTGCTTTTAAATTTTCTATTTTATCTATGGTTTCATTCGGAAACGACCATTCAGAAATTCCAGGATCTAGAGCAACAATTTTTTCTCCCGGCAGATAAAACTCCTTAGTTGACTTAAATTCTTCAGGAGTCTCTATAAATACTAAACTGCCAAGATTTTCTAATTTCTGAATTTGTTCCTCAGAAAACTCACTTTTTTTATTTACCACAATTATTTTCATATGCTGCAATTATAGCATCAGAACAATCTAGGGGGCATAACTAACCAAAAGAAAAAACCTGTAGTATAATAACGTCCAAAATCCAAAAGAAGGAGGCAGTGACAATGATTGTACAGGCTAAAGGATCTGTGCCGTTTCCCTTTGGAGTATGGATGTGCGCTAAACTTGGCGTAACCATCATTGTTAAAGACGCGGAGAAAGGAGTTATTGAAACGCCGGATCGTGCTGCAGCCCTTAAGATCGTGGAATTTCTTAAGGCCAACGGCTATCCGTATGCAACAATTGAAGAAAAGCCGCAAAGACGATGAGATCTCCAAAACCCCGCTTTTAACAGATATGTTTTGAGGCGGGGTTTTCTTTATATCAAACTCTATTTATTCAAGTTATAATTTTACTAATGATCAGCCTTTACGACACCAGCGACAATATCTCGAATTTAGAAGAAAATGAGAAAAAGGGTGTAAGCGCATTTCGCTTTATTATTATGAGTATCCAATTTTTAATTTTTGGAAGTTTGCTCCTTTTCTTTTTTGGCGCAGGTACGTATATGATTCTCAGTTACACAATGTTTATTGATTACCCTAATAATTGCTATATAAAAGTCGATAAAGACATTCTTAAGGGCAACCGCGAAACTGTTTTTAAGGCTTTAACCAGCATAAAAAATAATGATTCACAGGCATATACCGATATATGTAAGTACGTGGATACTATTTCGGAAGCATCTTGTCTGCTAGGTGAATCTAAGTCCGGAAAACTGCACCCGATCGCCACTGATGGTTGCTATATCCGCGGTACAAAAACCATTTTCATAAAGCCGGATAGTTCTAATACTGACAACGCGGTATCACTAAGGAAAGAACAGATTTTAAAATATAGCGTGATGAGCAAAGAATACTGGTCAAATTCTGCAAATCAATAAGAATACAGTCCGTTAAGATAAGAAGCACCTTTTTGGTAGCATTCAGACTCTATTAAAGGTCTGCCTTCGTTATTTTGTCTGGCATGACACAACTCGTGAATAATTACAGCTGTAGTAACCGCGATATTATCCTGGTCGTTGCCTATATAAAGGGTACGCCGTTGTTCGGTATAGTAGCATCCTCCATCAAAACCACCACAGGACATATCTTTGCTTATAGTGGAAACATTTGCACACATATATTGATACTCTTCCGGAGCGGTCTGCTTTAACATTTTAAAAACCTTGCGGAAATCCCAATTGCTAGGTTGAAAACTAGGTAAAACTTTAATTGAACAGTAGTATTGTTCGTCAGTATACACAAAACTTTTATATACAAACGCTCCAATAACAAGCAAAACAAATAGTAGTTTAAACCACTTCATCATACATAATAAGCGTAGCAAATTATACGTCTGATAAATAGTCAAAGTTTTGGTTTTATGATAATATTTCCGGGTAATATGCAAACACAAGTCGAAAAACTACCAAAATCAACATTAAATATTAAAGTTACAGTTCCCGTAGATAAAGTAAAAGAAACCTACGAGCTGCTTGTCGTAAAAGCCATAGAAGAAACCGAAGTAGAAGGTTTTAGGAAGGGCAAAGCTCCCCGGGATATTGTAATAGACAAAGTCGGAGTTTCTAATCTATACGGAGATCTAGTTAACGCCCTGCTAAAGGCTTTTTACCCTCAGGCTTTAAAAGAAACATCAGTTTCACCTGTATCTAACCCTAAAGTAGAAATTAATGAGTTTGATATTGATAAGGATTTTGTTTTTACTGCCACTGTAGCTGTCAGGCCTGAAATCAAAATCGGGGATTATCTTTCACCTTTAAAACAGTCATATCAGACTCAGCTCGACGAAAAAACAAAGGAAAACCAAGAAAAGATAGCTAAAGGTGAACAAATTCAGGAGATTCACCTGCATTTAAGCCCTAACGAGGTCATTGATCAGATAGTTAAAGTGTCTGAGCTGGAAGTACCGGATTTACTGGTTGATGAAGAAACTGACAGAATGCTGTCTAAATTGATAAATCAGGCTCAATCAATAGGGTTGTCGTTAGACCAATATTTAAAATCACAGAACAAAACATCTGATGAGTTAAGAAACGAATACAAGGTTATTGCTGAGAAAAATATCAAAGCGGAGTTTGCATTAGGTCAAATAATTAAGGATAAAAACGTGGATATTTCGGACGAACAGATTTTAGAGACTCTAAAAGCAGGTGGCTTTGAAAACCCGGAAAGCCGCATGGATAACCTGTACGAAAAGCTTTACGTAAAAAGTATTCTTCAAAAAAATAAAGTTATCTCCGAAATTATTGAGGAGATAGAAGGAGAAAATCATCATGAGCACCAATAGAAGAAACGATACTCTGGTTCCGATCGTCGTAGAAAAAGAACCAAACGGATATGAGAGATCTTACGATATATATTCCAGACTTCTAAAAGATTTTATAGTTTTTGTTACAGGACCAATAGATATGGGTGTTGCGAACACATTTATTGCTCAAATGTTGTTTTTAGAAAGTCAGGACCCTGAAAGAGACATAGAGGTGTATATTAACAGCCCCGGCGGGGAAGTATATGCCGGAATTGCTATGTACGATACCATTAAACACGTTAAAAACGACGTTGTTACAATTAACGTGGGGTTGGCTGCTTCGGCGGCTTCACTTTTGTTAGCGAGCGGTTCAAAAGGCAAAAGGCATGCCTTGCCAAACACATACACCTTAATCCACCAGCCTTTAATAGGCAACACCGGCGGACAGGCTACAGACATAGAAATTGAAGCTAAACACATGATAAAACTTAAACATCAGTTTGCAGAGATTATCGCTCAAAATAGCGGTAAAACTGTAGAAGATACATTAAGGGATATGGAACGTGACTACTGGATGGATTCAAAAGAAACATTGGCTTATGGTATTGTCGACAAAATAATGGAATCTAAGAAAAAGTAATAGTTTTTAGCCAATCGAGAAAAAAAGAAGACGGCACTTTCCGTATAGGTTAGATGCCGTCTTTTTGGTTTTGTTACCCCGAACGTACTTATACCTCCTCGACCGAAGGGTCTTGTTGAGCAGCCTCAACGTGGGCATCCATATTAGAATACCCGTGTCGGGCCTGAAGGTGTGCGCTGTAAAGCGTTCGGACAGTAAATCGAGCTTTGACGAGGTCAGCGATTAGGCCAGTGGTAATTTGTTGTTTGCACTCTTCGCATACTATTGTCGCCCTATACGGTTTCGTATTCGCTTTTACACGGCCTCTGGACGACTCTGAATGGGAGAGTTTTTTGTGCAGCTCGAACTGTCCCTTAGCGCTTTGGTATGCCGACCAATGGTTGCGAGCGGTAGCCGTAAATTTTTTTTTGCAAACAGGGCATAAAATAGAAGCCTCAAACATCTTGTGGTTGTCCATGGCGCTGCTCCTTTGGGTATGGACCGGGTTCAGTAACTTCGTCTGTGCTGGTCGGTCGAACAAGTCCTGCAATGAGTCGGGCGGACCATTCTCCAAGTCCGTGGTGTTTCACAAGGTGTTCAGCATACAACGTACGGAGGTCGGCCGCTGCTTCGGCGGAGGTATGACCAACACCTTCAATCTCTTCCTTGCAATTGCGCTTCGAACACATGAAATAAGCCAAGTAGTACATTACTTTCGCGCGCATATTCAACTCCTTTCTATTCGTATTTTAAGTTCAAGATACTTTGGATTTTACCATTTTGCACTATAAGTTCAAAATTTTACCGGTAGCGTTATTACTAAAAAATGGGTAAAATATGGCGGTAACAAGGATGGTTTGGGCTCCTAGCTCAGTTGGTTAGAGCGTCACATTGACATTGTGGAGGTCACAGGTTCGAGCCCTGTGGAGCCCACCAAACTTTTGCTATACTTTTTGTAATGCATACACCTGCTTATTACATAAAAACAGTAACGATAGTTGTTTTAACCTTTTTCCAAACATATCTGCTGTCCTGGCTTATTTTGGATTACGTTTCCAAGGGTAATTTTTTCTCTTTTGATACTTTTTTTGCTCTTTTGGTAATTTTTTTAATGGTGTTAATTTCGTGGACTTTTTCTATTAGTGTTGGTGCGTGGGGTAACGGGATGCAGTATTTGGTTGTACCTGTACCAACCGGAATGGCTATGTTTATGGTTCTAGCACCTCAGAACCTAACTTATGCCGTAATTACATCGGCCGCAGTAATTGTCATGCTTATGTACGACGTGTGGAAATCCACTAAATTAAGAGATCTTCTTATTAAATTTGAACCTACCATAATATTAAAATTTTCTACAAACGGACTTTTATTTCTATTCTCGGTTTTTGCGGGTGTATTGGTTATGGTAAACACGGGCAAGACGCATGAACTAAATTTGGGTAAACAAACAGCGGATCTGGTCGGAAGCGCTTTGGACTCGGCTATACAGACACAAATTAAAAACACACTTCAGGGGACTCCTCAGGGATATTTAAGCCAGGTTGACCCTTCAGTAGTAAATATGTTGGAACAATTTGGTCTTCCTACTGATTTAAATGACCCGGCATTTACAAATCCCCAAAATTTAGGTATTGATACAAAAGAAATTGTAGAGTCGCAGGTAAACGCCTTAATAGAACCATATAAAAACTTTATTAAACCGGTAATGGCCTTACTGCTTTTTGGAATCTTTCAGTTTTACGCGTATATAGCCTATTTGATATTTAGTTTAACCGTAAATGGTATTTACTGGATAGCTAAAAAAATAAATTTTCTAAGGACGGAGATAATTCAGGTTGATAAAGAAATATTGAAATTTTAGTCTGTAGACAGGTTAAAAACGCAAATCCTCAATTTTTACCGAATCCTCAATTTTATGGTTCCCAATGGCGATTCTTACAAGCTTTGATACAACCGCTTTTGTCTGTAATGCAACCGCTAAATCTTCGGCCAAAGTTCTTATGTAAGTACCGCTCGAGCATTTAACATGCCAAGCCAGTACGGGTAATTTTACTACTCCCTGGTCAGTTACTATTGATTGTTCTGTACAACCCTTGTAGTTTAGCTCGTAAATAGTAACTGTAAACTTGGGTAATGATGACAATGTTTTTTCTTTGGTTTCTTGGTCAGAAGAGCGTGCCACAGAATACAACCTTTGACCATTTACTTTTTTGGCCGAAAATATTGGCGCGGTTTGTTCAATTTGACCAACGAATCGTCCGGAAAGTTGCGGCGCTAATTCCTTTATCTTTTCGATATTTGGGGCGTTTACATACTTTGGAAGACTTTCTAAATCAGCGGATGGCGTGGTAACACCGGCAATAAACTCAAAATAATATTCTTTGGGTAAATCCCTAAAAGTATCTTGAATTTTAGTGTCTTTTTCCGTTAAAACAATCAATACACCTTCGGCTAATGGATCCAGCGTTCCGGAATGTCCTACTTTTTTAGTTTTAGCCAAATTTCGTACTTTTGCAACTATATCAAAACTTGTCCAGTTTTTTGGTTTATATACATTTATTATCACTTTGCCCATTGTATCCGAACCCAATACGGTGTCAACGAAGCCTGTGTTTTTACGGACATAGGCTTACCAAAGACAAAGAAATGTATTAAAATAGGCTTGATGTTACCAATGGTCACAAAACTAACAACTGTTTTAACAACCACAACCCCGAAAGGGGATAACTATGATTTTTAACCCATATTGCGAACGATTTTCATTAAATTTACAATATAAAACAAAGGATAACTAACATGAAAAAAGTAAAAGTAATAGAAAAACTAAAAGAAGACCCTTTAATGCCCATGCGCCATTCCGCAGAACACGTGATGCAATTAAGCGTAGAGGCCTTGTACAAAGGGGCTAAAAAGGTAATGGGTCCTCCTATTGAAGATGGCTTTTACGGGGATTTTGACTACGATGGAAAAATCTCAACAGAAGACCTGCCAAAAATTGAGGCTTACATGAAAGACATTATTAAGGCAGATCTAAAACTTGAGATGAAAGCTGTTACTAAGGACGAAGCCTTAAAAATATTCAAAGATAATCCCTATAAAGTAGAACTTGTTAATGAAATTGCTACTAAAGGTGAAAAAATTACCGTTTGTGAAACAGGCAAAAAAGGAGATAAATATTACGACATTGATTTGTGCGGGGGACCTCACGTAGCAAGTACCGGAAAAATAAAAGCTATTAAATTGCTTAATGTGGCCGGGGCCTATTGGCGAGGCGATGAGAAAAACAAAATGCTGCAGAGGATATATGCCACAGCCTTCGCATCAGAAGAGGAGTTGAATGCTTACCTGGAACGCCTGGAAGAGGCCAAAAAGCGTGATCATAGAAAGTTAGGAAAAGATCTGGATCTTTACGTAATTTCGGATGAAGTTGGCCCCGGGCTGGTTTTATGGACGCCTAACGGCACAATTATCCGCGACGAATTGGAAAACTGGGCAAAAGAAACTGAAGAAGCCTGGGGTTATAAACGCGTTGCAACCCCTCATATTGCCAAACATACTTTATACGAAACTTCCGGTCATTTGCCTTATTACAAAGATGATATGTACGCGCCTATGATGATTGACGAGGAAGAGTACTACCTTAAAGGTATGAATTGTCCTCATCATCATATTATTTTCAACTCATCGCCAAAATCTTATCGCGACCTCCCGTTAAGGTATGCCGAGTACGGTACAGTTTACCGTTACGAACAGTCTGGAACTCTTTTTGGGTTGATGAGGGTTAGATCAATTGCTCAAAATGACGCTCACATATATTGCACTTACGATCAGGCAGAGGATGAGTTTGTGAAATCCTTAGAACTGCATGATTATTACTACAAAACCTTAGGCTTAACCAAAGATGATTATTTTGCTGTTTTAGGACTTCCGAGTGAAGAAAAGAAAGCAAAATACCACGGAAATAAAGAAATGTGGGATTTAGCGGAGAAAATGACCAGAAACGCGATGAAAAGATTTGGCATTAGGTTTGTAGAAGACTATGGTGGGGCCGCTTTTTATGGTCCGAAAATCGACATTAATATCAAATCTTCCATAGGTAAGGAATACTCGATTTCCACCTCACAGCTGGATCTCTATATGCCAACCCGGTTTAACCTTGAATACACTGATAGTAACGGCGAAAAGCAACTTGCAGCAGTTATTCATAGAGCACCTTTAGGTTCGCATGAAAGGTTTGTTGGATTTTTAATAGAACATTTTGGCGGGGCTTTTCCGGTCTGGCTTTCCCCTGCCCAGGCTGTAGTTATACCTATTGGTGAAAAACATCAGGAATTCGCGCAGAGAATCGCGGCAAAACTCAAAGAAAATAAAATCCGCGTCGAAGTTGATGATAAAGCCGGTTCCATGCAGTCAAAAATAAGGGATGCCCAAATGAAAAAAGTGCCTTATATGCTGATTGTTGGCGACCGTGAAATCGAAAGCGACTCCGCAAGTGTCAGACTCAGAAGCGGGGAAGACTTAAAAGCGGTCAAGGTAGATGAAATTGTCGCCAAAATATCTAATATTAGGTTGACCAAAAGCCTATTATTATGGTAATTTATCACGTGCACCTAACAAATTGGGTGAGAATGGATGTATAATATCTTAGTGTTTGGAGGAAAACTAATATAAGCAAGTTCTACCTTATAAACGAAAAAATTAAGGAAAAAGAACTAAGGGTAATAACTGGTGATGGCGAAAACTTAGGAGTAATACCCACATACCAGGCTTTAACCGAAGCAAAAACTCGTGGTTTGGACTTGGTTTTGATAGCTACAGAAACCCAGCCTCCGGTAGCAAAGATATTGGACTTTAACAAATTCTTGTATCAGGAAAACAAGAAAAAGTCGGCCGCAAAGGCTAAGTCTAAGAAAAGTGAGCTAAAGGAAGTTCGCATAGGACCTTCCGTTGGAATGGGGGATGTGAATAGGTACTTAACCCGCGCAAAAGAATGGCTTGAAGACGGAAACCGGGTAAAAGTCACGGTAAGCATGAGAGGACGCGAGAATTTGTTTCCGGATAAAGCTTTTGAAAAGATTGATTTGTTTACCGAAGGCTTGGAAGAGGTCGCAAAACCTGAAGATGTTGCTAAGCGTTTAGGAAACATGATATCTATAGTGTTTATTGCTAAATAGCAACAAAAAAAGGAAATTTATGAAAAACAAATTAAAAACAAGGAAAACATTAACAAAAAGAATTAGGGTGACTAACACAGGCAAACTGGTAAAAAAACAATCCAGCCAAGGTCATTTAAAGGAAAAAAGAGATACGAGCAGAAAGCTTAGGAAAAAGCACACGTTAGTGCAAAGTAACAAAGGTCATATAAGAATTTTAAGAAGGCTGCTTGCAAAAGCAGGTAAATAAGGAGCACAAATGCCAAGAGTAAAAGGTAACAGAAAAGATCATAGAAAACATAAAGTCGTACTTAAGCTGACAAAAGGCTACAGAGGTACAAGGAGTAAACTTTTTAAAAGAGCTAACGAAGCTGCTGTAAGGGCGGGGGAACATGCTTTTGCCGGTAGAAAACAAAGAAAAAGAGATATGCGAAGACTTTGGATCGCGAGGATCAGCGGAGCATTAACATCTTTTGATATTAAATACAGCAGATTCGTAGATGGGCTAAACAAAGCCGATATCAAAATCGACAGAAAAATGTTGTCTGAGTTGGCAATATCCGACCCTAAAGCGTTCGAAGAGATTGTGAAAAAAGTAAAAAAAGCGTAGCATCACAATCATTCGACACATATGCCCGAGAACGAGACCCCAAATAACAACAATCAGGACAAATATCAAAAAATGTCTTTTAAGCAGTTTCTGCGTTTAAGCGTTTGGGTTGTAAAGTACGTATTTAAAATAGATAAAAAAAATACTCTCGCTTTTTTGATTGGCGGTTCGATAAATTCTTTACGTCCCATAATAAATACCTGGATTTTCGCTAAATTGCTTGACGTTATTATACAAACGGCAACTAAGGAAAATGCCAGCATTACAGAACTCTACCCGTACTTAGCTGGTATGTTTTTCTACAACATTTTTGCCAGTACGGTTTCGTATGTTACAGGGGCATCACGTAGTATCGTCAGAACAAAATTTCAGGCTTTATCCAGAAAAACAATATATTCTCAGGTTAACTCTATTGGTATTCAGACACTGGAAGATCCGGAAGTCGCCAACAAACTTCATCGTACAAACATGTATATGCAGGAAATTTTCAGCTTTTTTAGAGGCATACAGGACACTTTAAACAATATTGTTTCTTCAACGGGTGCTATTATTGCAGTAGCAACTTTTTCACCCTGGCTGGCATTGATTACTGCAGTATCGGTTCTTCCTGTGGTTTTAAACGATAAGAAATACAGATATATGATCTACAAACACGGGTATGAAAATACCGAAAAAAGCCGTTTGGCGTACGGGGCCTTTGAAGACTTAATGGACTCAAGGGACTTGCAGGAAATTAAAATAAATTCCGGTTACTCCTATTTAGATAAAAAGTTTATGGACTTTACGAATTGGTACACCGGAATCACTCTGAGAATATTGCGAAAATGGAACCTTTCCGGTTACTTTTTGGATAATTTATCAGAAGTCATTTTGTACATAGGGTATATCAATATATTCACCAGGCTTATAGCGCACGAAATCTCAGTAGGTTCTGCGACTTTTTATCAAAGAATGCTCGCGTCACTTCAGGGAAACATAACTAATATCTTTATGATGACTAATGATTTAATGGAAACTTCGTTAAGGTTAAAAGATACTTACGAGCTGTTTCAGGTAACCCCAAGCTTTCCGGATGGTACAAAGGAAATGTCGATTATTCATGAAGGCCCGGAAATTGAGTTTAAAAATGTCACATTCGAATACCCAAGAACCGGAAAAACGGTTATTAAAAATCTTAATCTAAAAATTAAAAAAGGAGAAAAAGTGGCTATAGTAGGCCACAACGGCGCGGGTAAAACTACAATGATTAGACTGCTATTAAGATTGTACCGTGTGCAACAAGGAGAAATTTTGGTAAACGGCATAAATATAAACGATCTTAGTATTGATTCATTTTACAAAAACTCAGGCGTGCTTATGCAGGAATACAACACGTACCCTTATCTTACTGCGAGGGAAAATATTTTAATTGGGAGATCTGATATTCCGGTCGAGGAAGATAGAGTAATGAAGGCGGCTGAATCTGCGGACGCATTGGCCTTTATTAACGAATTTCCAAATAAATTTGATCAGATTTTAAGCGAAAAGTACAAAGGAGGAATCAGACCTTCTTCAGGTCAATGGCAAAAAATTGCCATAGCCCGATTATTTTACCGTGACCCGCCTTTAGTGTTGTTCGACGAACCTACCTCATCAATTGACGCTGTTTCGGAATACAACATTTTTAACAGAATTTATGAATTTTTTAACAACAAAACAGTCATTATAATTAGCCACCGATTTTCTACCGTTAGAAACGCAGACAGGATAATAGTCATTAAGGAAGGTGAAATTTTGGAAGAAGGAACTCACGAACAATTAATTGCTTTAAACGGCGAGTACTGCAAAGCATTTTTGCTGCAAGCCCAGGGATATAGTACTACTACGACAATCGCTTCCGATGAAGATTCGGAAAATACGCGGTAGCTACTAACCAAAAAGCCTTTAAATAGGCCACAAATAGTAATAAAATAAACCCATGGACTCCGAACTAGAAGTTATTGAGAAAAATGCGACCCTAGAAATAAATAGCTGTGTGTCTGCCGGCGAGCTAGACACTATTTATCTTAAGTACTTTTCAAAAACCCATGGAATAATTACAAACCTTTTAAAAAAACTCCCAAGTTTCACGATTGAAGAAAAGAAAACATTTGGACCAAAGGCTAACCAAGTTCAGAGTGATTTAAAAGCACTAATTGAAAAAAAACGAAATCTTCTGATTAACGAACAGCTTCAAGACCCGATGATCGATATGACATATCCGTTGCCTGCTGAAAACGCCGGATACATGCACCCGATAAATCAGGTAATCGAACAAATGAACAGCTTTTTTAGGTATTATGGATTTTCAATAGGCGAAGGCCCGGAAATTGAAACAGCTGAATATAACTTTAGAAAACTAAATTTGCCCGAAGGGCACCCCGCTACAGATTTGCAGGATACTTTGTTTATAAACGAGCCCGATTTATTGCTGAGGACACACACATCATCCATTGAATCGCGCATTTTGACCGATTACGAACCTCCGATCCGGGTTGTTGTACCCGGCAAGGTTTACAGAAACGAAACGGCCAGTGCGACCAATCTGGCTTTTTTCCACCAATACCAGGGGTTTGTGGTCGACAAAGGAATTACGATTCAACACTTAAAAGGAACCTTGGAAGCCTTTCACAAATTTTTGTTCGGTAACGACGTAATACTACGTTTCAGATATAAATATTATCCCGAAGTTTCGCCGGGAATGGGAACTGACATTCAGTGTACGTTCTGTAAGGGCGCGGGCTGTACGGTGTGCAAATTCCGTGGGTGGATAGAGGTTTTGGGATCTGGAATGATTCACTACAACACTTTAAAAATGTGCGGAATAGATCCGGAAGTATACTCGGGTTTTGCCTTTGGCATGGGCTTGGATAGACTTGTTATGAACAAATTTGCTATTGATGATATTAGGAAATTGTATGGTGGAGGTTTAATTTACATTTAAGCTATAAAATAACGAATATGAAAATACCTGTTGAATGGCTAAAACAATATATTAAAACAGATAAAAGCACAGAAGAATTAGCAAAATCTTTTACCTTACTTGGGCTAATGCTAGACAAACCAGTTTCGGAATATCACGACGGTAAATACCAAACAGATATTTTGGATTTGGAACACAGAATGGACCGTTCCGATTGGTTGTCTATAACGGGATGTGCCAGAGATTTAGCCGCTTTTGAACGGGTAGATTTTATTTTTCCTGAGCTGTACACAAGAGAAGGTAAAAAACCTGAGGCAAATCAGCTTGTAAATATTAAAGTCGACTGCCCCGATATGGTTAACCGTTTTAACACACGGGTGTTTAGAAATATCAGGGTAGGGGATTCCCCGGAATGGCTAAAGAACAGATTACAGGCATACGGAATTCCTTCCATAAATAATATCGTAGATATAACAAACTACGTTATGGTTAAAACCGGTCAACCCATGCACGCCCAAGATCTATCAAAATTAAAGAAACAGGAAATTGTAATACGGAAAGCACGAAAAGGTGAGAAAATGGTTACTCTTTTGGGCGAAACCGTAGAACTCGATGATGGAAATTTTGTTTTAACCCAGAACGATGTCCCCACTGTGTTAGGGGGAATTGTCGGAGGACAGTCAACAGGAATAGAAAAAACAACTACTGACATAGTTTTGGATGCAGGAAATTATAATCAAGTTGCAATACGTAAAGCGTCCAGAAGATTAAAAATTCAAAATGAAACAGTTTTACGTTATGATAAATTTTTGCATCCCGACCTTACCGAGCTGGCCATTCACCGCGCAACTAAGTTAATTTTGGATTTAGCCGGCGGAATTTATTACACCAACATAGATTGGTATCCAAATCCTCAAACACACAAAAAGTATATTTTACGAATGGAAAGACTCGAAAAACTTAGTGGTATGCACTTTGTAAAAGATG
>JAAZNL010000059.1 GCA_012798315.1 candidate division WWE3 bacterium
CAAGTACACGTATATACTTTTTGCAGTACTAATTTTTCCGGCGGTGTTAACTGCGGCAAAGTTACATTATGATTATTTATCGTATTACAACCCGGTTTTAGGCGGATTACGTACCGGCATGTTTGTACTGGAACCAAAATGGCTTATAGGCGAGCCAGAAATACTCAAATATTTTATGGATCTGAAGGCTCAGAAAGGTTATCAGGACGCACCAGATGATAAAAGCTTTGAGGAGCTAATTTATAAGAAAAGTGAAATCGAAAACATATTAACCGTGGGTTTTCAGGAAAAGTACTATACGCAAATATGGCCTTTTTTCCGAGAAAAAAAATCCTGGTCTATAATTCAGGAGTTAAGGCCATTTGCCACCAGAACCCGATATTTTGTATATCCTGTATGGAATGACGAGTCTCAGTACGAATTTAGATTTAAATTACAGGAACAGGGAAAAATTTACAAAAATGGCGTTCAAATGTATACCGTTTACGAAAGAGTATCAAACTAATGCGAAGACTTTTAGCAAACGCCGATTTGCACGGAGTAATGATTGTTACAGTCGGGACGTACATAGCGTCTTTTTTTAGCTATCTTTTGCAGTTTTTTTTGGGCAGATTGTTGTCTATAGAAGATTACGGGCTATTTAATACATATTTGGCAATATCGTATATTTTAGGAGTACCTTCTTATGTACTAAGTACGAGCCTTATAAAATACGTCGCAGATCTGTCTGGCAAAAACGAGTTCGCCCAACTTTCCACTATGTATAGAAAATTCCAAATACTTGCTGCATCTTTTGGGATGTTAATTACAATTCTGTTGGTACTTTTACGTTTGCCTATATCGAATTATTTAAAAATAAATGATACCTATATCACGGTTTTATACGCGTTCGTGACAGGATTTTCCTATTTTATAATTGTTCCTTTTGCGTATTTACAGGGGTTTTTACGATATCGTTCGTATTCGCTTACAAATGTTGCCTCCAGTTTTGCCAGATTTTTACTGCCCGTTGTACTACTATATGCGGGTTTTGGTTTGCCAGGTGTTTTCGCAGGAATGTTTATGGCAACCATAGTTGCATATGTAGTAAGCAGAACTCTATTATCGAGAAATTTAAAAGAGTTAAGCACGGTTAACGCCGTTGGCGAATATTCCAAATTACTTTCTTATAGTTTTCCGATACTGTTTATAAACTTGGGTTTAATTCTATTGAATAATGTTGATTTAATAGTCGTAAAAAGATTATTTTCATCTGTTGAAGCCGGATATTACGCGGGAACCGTTACGTTAGGGAAAATATTGCTATTTGGTTCGTCTACCGTAAGTTCAGTTATGTTCCCAAGAGTGGCTAATTATTACGCGCAGAAAAAGCCATTGCTAAAAGTATTTTCTTTTTTCTTTTTTATACAACTACTGGTAGTTGGTATTGGCACCATAGTTTTTAGTACACTGCCAGGTTTACTAACAAACTTATTTTTCGGCAACAAGTTTTCCGGTTCAATTGGATATTTACCGGGGTTTTCTATTTTTATTGGATTTTATGTGCTTGTTAATTTCTTAATATTATTTATGATGGCGATAGAAAAAACATACATATTTTTATTCCTTCTGCCTGCGGTATTACTTCAGTATTTTTTGTTAATAAATTCGCAATCAATAAAAGAAGTCATATCGATAAATACGTTTATTACCTCATCCGTATTTTTTGTACTTTTAGTAATTACCGCTATCGTTTTGTATAAAAAACCTCAGCCCAAAATAGGTTAATTTCGTATTTGCTATACTTTGAACAGATTATGCTTGTATCGGTAATAGTACCTGCGTATAAACAGCAAAAGACAATAAAAGATGATATACGGCGCATTTACAATGTGATGACGAAAACGCGTTGGGATTTTGAAATAATAGTTGTGGTAGATGGTTTTCAGGACAAAACCTATGAAAACGCTTGTGAGCTGAAGTTGTCCGAAGTAACTGTTGTAGGCTATCCAACTAACAGGGGCAAAGGCTACGCTGTACGATATGGCATGGCCAGGGCGGTAGGAGATTACATAGCGTTTATCGATTCGGGCATGGACATTGACCCCAACGGTATTTCTATGATTCTAGAACATATGGAATGGTACGAAGCCGATATTATAGTGGGAAGTAAAGGGCATCCAGCTTCAAAGGTCGTATATCCGTGGTGGAGAAAAATGTACAGCAAAGGATATTATGCCTTGGTAAGAATCCTATTTGGAATAAAAGTTCGCGATACACAAACAGGTCTTAAAGTTTACAAGCGCGAAGTGCTTGAAAAAGTTCTGCCCAGATTAGTCGTTAAAAAATTCGCGTTCGATATAGAGTTGTTGAGTGTAGCGAAACGTTTGGGTTTTAAACGGATATATGAGGCACCGGTAGTTATTACAATGGATTATAAAAGGAGCTCATTTACGCGTTTGCTGTTTTTAGACCCCGAAATACAAAGAATTCTGTACGATACAATTTCAATTTTTTACAGAATGCATTTTCTTAAATATTACGATGACAATAGCAGACGTAAATGGGTTTATGATAAAGAGCTTGATTTATACGTAAATACAGGGGAGGTAGAAAATAAGTGAAATTTAGCATAATCATTCCGGTCCGTTCATTTAACTATTTGTTGAAAGAGAGCATAAAAGAAATAAAAAAACTGCAGTATTCCGATTTTGAAGTTTTAATAATTCTTGATAACGCAGAGTCTTATGATTTTGAAGGAGATAACCGTTTTACACTTATTACTTCCGGTCCGATATCCCCCGGCGAGAAGCGTAATATTGGTGCCAAAAATGCTTCGGGGGAAATACTGGTTTTTTTGGATGATGATGCCTTTCCTGCGTCAGATTGGCTTTTTGAGGCATCTAATATTTTTGAAAATCCCGAGGTATATGCTTTAGGAGGTCCGGCAATTACTCCTTTAGAAGCGCCGTTTTTAGAAAGAATGAGCGGCAGAATTTTAGAATCGTGGTTGGCAAGCGGGGGTACTACTTATAGGCATATTCCGCAGAGAGAACGTTTTATAAATGATTATCCGACTGTTAATTTGTTTGTTCGGACATCGGCGTTTTGGGCAATCGGTGGTTTTTCCAAAGACTTTTGGCCGGGAGAAGATACAAAACTATGTCTGGATTTGGTGAAGTATCATAATAAACCATTTTTATATTCCCCTAAACCAATAGTGTTTCACCATAGGCGCAATATACTTATTCCCCATCTAAAACAAATTTCGCGATATGGAGCACACAGGGGCAGGTTCGCCAGAATATACCCGGAAACTTCCCGTTTACCAATGTATTTTGTTCCATCGCTTTTTGTGATTGGTTTATTAATTGGAATTCCGCTTAGTTTTGTTAATATAGTTATTTATAACTTATACATTTTTTTTGTATTAGTATACGCATCAGCTTTGTTACTCGAAGGACGCAAGGTTTTTATAAAAGATTCAAATTTTTTAGCATTGCCTGTATTTTTGGTCGGGACATTTCTTACTCATGTAGTATATGGCGTGAATTTTCTGGTTGGATTTATTAAGAGGCCTGCGTTAAAATTAAAAGCCGTAGATCAAGTTACAGGAAATTACACGGAAGGTTAAAATGCTAAAAAAAGGACAAAACGAGTTTACACAAAACGCAAGTTCTAAAGTCAGAATAAAAGTTATAAATGATAAATGTATTAGCGCGGCCATATGTATAATACAGGCTCCGCAAACATTTGATCTGGATGATGACGGTATAGCATATGTAAAAGACGGAACATGGGATGAAGCAATTACAATTATGAAAGCTGCCAAAGCCTGCCCTACAACTGCCATAATTATTGAGGATTTAGACGGAAATCAGCTGTATCCTGAAAAGTAGCATACGATTGACCAAGCAAGTTATTTATAATAGTCTATATTTAGGATGCCGGATAATAAATACAAGATCGCAATAGGGTATCCACCCATGAACACTTCAAAAGGTGTTCCCCTATTATCACAAAACAGGCAGTTTCAATACTTTAACGCAAAAACGTATATATATCCTATGGTTCCGGCCTACGCGGCTTCACAGGCTCAGGCTAATGGATACCAAGTTATCTGGCTGGACGGAATTGCCGAGGAATGGAATTACGATACCTGGGTTGAAAATCTCTCGCAATCTCACCCCGATTTATTAATGTTAGAAACCAAATCTCCGGTTGTGAGGTTTCATTGGGGAGTAATTTCAGACTTAAAAAAGAAATTTCCTAAAATGATTATAGTGTTGGTCGGGGATCACGTAACATTTAAACCCAAAGAGACAATGGAAAATTCTGAGGTAGACTATATTATTACCGGTGGCGATTACGATTTTATGTTAACCGATTTAGCTGATTCTTTAACAAAAAAAGTTCCGCTGGTTGGCGGCATTTGGGGAAGAATAGGTGACACCCGGGTAACGCTGGATGAACAATGGGTTAAATATGAGGAATCAGAAAAAACCGGAGAAGAAGCCTTCTGGGTTTCAGGTCTACTCAAGCAAACACATAATTTAGATCAGCTTCCTTTTGTGGATAGAGATTTAACAAAATGGAAGCTATATGCGTATGCTAACGGAAATTACAAATATACACCCGCTACATATATGTACTCGGGAAAAGACTGCTGGTGGAACCGATGTACTTTTTGTGTTTGGGATCATACGATAAATCCGTTGGGTACTTACAGAAGATTTTCGCCCGAAAGACTTTTCGCGGAAGTAAAACACGTTGTTGATAATTACGGTGTCCGCGAGATATTTGATGACGCGGGGACATTATTTATCGGGCCTCCTTTAAAAAAGTTTTGTCAGTTGCTGATTGATTCTGGTTACAACAAAAAGGTGGTAATGGGATGCAACATGAGACTAAACGCTTTAACCCAGGAGTATTACGATATTATGGGCAAAGCAAATTTCCGTTTTATTTTGTACGGCATGGAATCTGCTAATCAATATACGTTGGATAAATTAGATAAAGGACTTAAAGTACATCAAATAGAAGAAGGCGTCAGAATGGCTAAAAAAGCAGGTTTAGAGCCTCACTTAACAGTAATGTTAGGTTATCCGTGGGAAACAGAAGAAATGGCTAAAAATACAATTGCTTTGGCCAAAAATCTATTTAAAAAAGGGTACGTGGATACAATGCAGGCAACTATAGTAATTCCGTATCCGGGCACACCTTTGTACAAAGATTGCATAGAGCAGAATTGGTTAACGGTAGATCCGTTGGATTACGAAAAGTTTGATATGAGGCAACCGGTAATGAAAGTTCCGTTCCCGGAGGAACGTATATATGAACTTACACAAGAACTGTATTCATCATTTTTTACGCCACAATATATTTTTAGAAAAATAATAAGTATTAGAAATTGGGACGATATAAAATTTTTAGGATATTCGGCTTGGAAGATAGTGGGGCATCTTTTAGATTTTGATAAGTCACAAACAAATGTAAGCTGGAAATCGCCAAAATTTTGGACTGACGCAATAAAAAGTATGTTCACGCATTTAACACAAAAGCAGGAAGATAAAAAAATAGAAGTTACTGTTGAAGAAAGCCGAAAGAAAGAAGCGGAAGTCGATGCCTCATTCAAAGTTAAATAGTAGAATAACACTGTGAGTCTTCCAAAAATATCATTTGTAATACCTACTTTAAACGCGTCTAAGGTTTTGCAGGCATGTTTAGATTCAATAGCTATGCAGGATTATCCCGGTGATTTAATAGAAATTATTATTGCGGACGGCGGGTCCAAAGATAACACACTTAACATTGCCAGATTTTTTAAAGCTAAAATTGTCGAAAATCCTTTAAAAACCGGAGAAGCGGGCAAATCTGCCGGCGTTAAGGCCACGACAGGCGAGTATATAGCTTTAGTTGATTCTGACAACGTATTATCAGATACTTCCTGGCTAAGACGCATGGTAGAACCATTGCTGGCAAATCCGCAAGCTTTAGGAAGCGAGCCCTGGGGTTTTACTTACAGACCAAAAGATGGGTTTATTGACCGGTATTGCGCGTTACTTGGTATGAACGATCCCATATGCCTTTTTATCGGTAATTATGATCGTTACAGTATTTTAACCGGAAAATGGACTAATGTGCCGCACGAGGAGCAGGACATGGGAGATTACCTGCTAGTTAAGTTTAATAAACAGGGTATTCCGACAATCGGAGCAAACGGTACTGTGTTTAGAGCCGATTTTCTTAAAACTGCCGATACTAACGATTATCTCTTTGATATAGATATTTTGGCGCAGGTAATTCAGGAACAAGGGAGCGTTACATTTATAAAAGTAAAAAACTCAATTGCCCATACGTATTCAGGATCAAATATCGGTAAGTTTGTGAGAAAACAACGCCGCAGAATTAATGACTTAATGTACTTCCGCCAAATTGGGACCAGAAAATATGATTGGGGTTATCAGTCAAATGGCATAAGTTTATTTATAATTTCCACAATTCTTACAATTCCGCTTTATGTTCAGTCTATTATTGGTTTTGTTAAAAAACCCGATTTTGCCTGGTTTTTTCATCCGTTTGCCTGTTGGATCGGTTTAATTATTAATACGTATGGAGTAATACTCGCCGGTGGAACAGCCAAAGTTGAGAATCGGTCGGGTTGGTCTCAGTAATATCGGATCACGTCCAATATTGGGTTTTTAGGCCTGTTTATAGTATCATGTCTATATGACTGATACCGGTAAAAAACTGATTTCCATAGTTTCTCCGGCCTACAACGAAGAGGTAAATATTCCCCTCATGATTGAAGAAATCAAGCAGGTCTTCGCGCAAAAGCTTCCTAAATACGACTTTGAATACATATTGGTAGACGACGGAAGTTCGGATAGAACATGGCAGGTAATTCAGGAACAATCAAAAGATGCCAGAATTAAAGGAATACGATTGTCGCGTAATTTCGGCCATCAAATTGCTATGACCGCAGGATTAGATCAGGCAGTAGGGGAGGCGGTAATATATTGTGATTCCGACCTACAGCATCCGCCAGAAATATTTTCGGAATTGGTAGAAAAATGGGAACAAGGCTTTGACGTTGTACACACGGTACGTATTTCTACAGAGGATATAGGTTTCGTGAAAAAGTTCTTTTCAGATGCTTTTTATAAAATAATAAATGCATTTTCCGACGTGCGAATAGAAAAGGGAATGGCCGATTTCAAACTATTAGATAAAAAGGTCCTATCCCACTTAAAAAAATTTAGAGAAGTAAATAGATTTTTAAGAGGGATCGTCCCGTGGTTAGGGTTTAAAGCCACGCAGATTGAGTATATTGCACGAAAAAGAATTCACGGTAGGGCAGGATTTAGTTTTAGAAAAAGTCTGGTGCTGGCTAAAACAGGTATCCTTACTTTTTCACTGAAACCTTTAAAATTTATAGGGTATTTTGGAATATTGCTAACTATAACATCTGCTGGTTTAACTTTATTTAGTGTTTCTTGGTTCGTTATTTATTATTCTTGGTATTTTTCACCCATGGTTACTTTAACTCTTTTCAATGCTTTTTTAATAGGAATTGTTCTGATTTGTTTAGGCATTATGTCACTTTACTTAAGCTATATTTATAGTGAAGTGGTAAATCGACCTTTGTATATTGTTTCGGAATCTACGAATGTCTGAACAACCATTTGTTTCGGTTGTAATGCCTGTATATAACACAGAGAAATACCTGAAAATTGCAATTGAAAGTATTCTCAATCAAACTTACAAGAACTATGAGTTTATAATTATAGATGATGCGAGTACAGATTCTTCTATACAAATAATTGAAAGTTATGTCGACCCTAGAATTAAAATTATTAAAAATTCTTCAACACTTAGAGTGACAAAGACCATAAACGTAGGAATTAGAGTTGCAACTGGAAAGTATATAGTTAGGATGGATTCTGACGATTATTCGTTTGCAGAAAGGATTGAAAATCAGGTTAAGTTCATGGAAAGTAACCCCGATGTTGTGGTCTGTGGGGGAGCCATATATGTGTGTGATAGTAATCTCAAAGAAATAAACATTAGACATTACCCTCAAACGGATGAGCAGATAAGAAAAAAAATATTTAGATTTAATCCTTTTGCGCATCCAGCAACAATTTGGGTCAGATCAGTAGTGGAACGTGTGGGTTACTATGATGAATCTATTCCCGTTACACAAGACTACGATCTGCTATTTCGCGTTGGTAAATATGGTAAATTTGCTAACCTTTTAGATCCGGTAATAAAGCTCCGAACACATAACCAATCACAATCAATATCTAGGGGTATGGAGCAACAAAGAATTACACTAAAAATCCGCAAAAAAGCAATTTATGAGTATGGTTACAAAATTTCCACGACTGATAAAATTTATGGGATAATTCAGAGTATCCTAATGAGAATATTGCCTGCAAAAGCTAAATTTATTATCTTCAATTTTATAAGGAGATTTTTGTAAATGTGCGGTATATGTGGTTTTAGCGGCAACTATACTCAGTCAGACTTAAGTGTAATGGCAGACACCTTGGCGCACAGAGGTCCCGATAGTAAAGGCGATGTACTATATTCTGATATGGGAATTGGTTTGGGACACAGACGGTTAGCAATCATAGATCTTTCTCCGGCAGGCAACCAACCCATGTACGACGACTCTGGAGATATAGTGATCGTGTTTAATGGAGAAATATACAATTTTCAAACTATTAGAAAACGACTCGCGGCAAATTATACTTTTAAATCAAACTCAGATACGGAAGTACTTATAAATGCCTACAAAGAATGGGGTACTGACTGCTTATCAAAATTAAACGGGATGTTTAGTTTTGTAATTTATGATAAGAGAAAAAGGTTATTGTTTGGCGCCAGAGACAAAATCGGTGAGAAACCCTTGAAATACTATTATGACGGGAAGAACTTTGTGTTTGCGTCTGAAGTTAAAGCAATATTAAAAATAATTAAACACGCACCGGAAATTGATCCAGTAGCTATCCATCATTATCTGACACTACAATATGTACCATCGCCGATGACTGGTTTTAAAAACATTTATAAATTACCGCCGGCGCATTACTTTATTTTTCAAAACGGCAATTTAGAAATTAAAAAATACTGGTCACTAGATTTTTCAAATAAGGATGTACATTCAGAACAGGAATGGGAGGAAATTATTATAAAAGAAATTGAAAGATCGGTAAAAATGCGAATGATAGCGGACGTTCCAATTGGCGCGCTTTTAAGTGGTGGACTAGATTCTAGCACTGTTGTGGCTTTTATGGCCAAAAACTCCCCAAAACCCATAAACACTTTTAGTATAGGGTTCGATAATCAAATGTTTGATGAAAGCCAATATGCAAAAATAGTGTCTGATCTTTATAGCACTTCTCATAACACACTTATGGTCACATCAAATGATTTGATGGAATTGCTTCCTACATTGATGGATTACTACGATGAACCAATAGCTGATAATTCAATACTTCCTACTTTTTTAGTTTCCAAACTCACCAGGGAGCAAGTAACTGTAGCGCTAGACGGAGATGGGGGCGATGAAAATTTTGCAGGATATGATAGATATAATATTGTAGA
>JAAZNL010000003.1 GCA_012798315.1 candidate division WWE3 bacterium
AAAGTGACGTCAACGTTGGAAGACACCAGGAGAAAAAAGAAACAGGTGTAAAAGCATGGGCTAAAGCAAATAACATTAAACTAGTTACTATCGGGTCTTTAAAAGGTTTAGAACTAGAGGATGTAATTGAACAATTAAAGAGCTCTAATGTGGACTATATATTGGTTGCAGACTTTAGTTTTATAATACCGGAAAAATTATTAGAACAATTTCCGGGCAAATTTATTAATATACATTTTTCGTTGTTACCAAAGTACAGGGGCGCCTCACCTGTTCAATTTGCAATTCTCCACGGCGATGATACATCAGGAATTACATACCATATAGTGGTCAGAAAAATGGATGCGGGAGACATTATTCACCAAATTGGGTATAAAATGTCTAACAACGAGACTTCAGGGTTCTTATACGACACTTTGTTTCAATTAGCCGCCAGAGAATTACCGGAAGTCGTAACCAAATATCATATGGGGCAACTTCCTCTACGCCCTCAGGATGAAAGTGAGGCCAGCTATACCCTATCTCCCAGCCACCCCGACAGCACTTTTATATACAAGGAAGATGCTCAAATTGATTGGAAACAGGAAGCATTTCAAATTGATTGCGCAATTAGAGCATTTAACCCGTGGCCAATAAGTTGGACAACGTTGGGCCAACTCGAAAACAATAAAAAACTTTGGAATCCTAAAGTGTTAATAAGAGACGGTGTGGACAGAACAAAGAAAGTGAAAGTATATCAAGCTGTAATAACAGATCAAAACACTTTGGAAATACAACAGTTACAACTGGAAGGTAAAAGTAAAGTAACTTGGAAAGAATTTGAAAACGGCTACTTAAAATCCTAATATCTATTTTTCTACCGCTGCAGCCACTTCGGCCTTTTTAGCATCGTATTTAATACGTTTTAAACATGAAGCACAAAGCAGCATTTTAACGGTATTTCCGTCTACACTAAATCTTTTTACTCTCAAATTAGGTTGTCTTTGGGCAATGGTTCTTCGTGTAACACGTTTACCAACACCTCTAGGAACGAGATTACCTTTTTGAGCTTGTTTTCCGCATACTTGGCATATCTTAGACATAGCAAGGTAGATTAAAACATGGATATAGAGATTTATCAAGAAGTTAAAGGGTTGTTGGGTAGGAGCAGGAGGAACGCAGCTTATGTAAAATAATTACAAATTTCTGCTGTTTTATAGTTCCCCCTGCCCTAAACAAATGATCTCGCGTGCGCGAGGCGATGCAGTAAACATCATGGCAAAAACTCCTTATTCATCCGTTTATTCGTCGTCTCTGTCTGTGCCCGAACAAAAATGTGGACACTGAGGCGCGCGGGCCGCTGAGCATTGGTTCGACTGCCGAGGACATGTGTCGACACTGGGGCATTCGCCCAAATTGCCGGCGCACAACCTTCGTCTTGTCTGCGCAGGTGGCAAATCGGATTTTGGATACCACTTAGGTCTTGCCGGATGCTTCGACGGATGCTTACCAAGACCATTAGCCATTTCAAACTCCTTTCTACACTAATGCGAATACGATGCCGCTATTATAGCTCAGACACAACAAAATACGCAACATATGTTTTTTACTTCATAAGTAAATTTTTCCATGCTAAAATTATGCAGCTTATTCGAATGCCACCCTAGCTCAATGGCAGAGCAGGCGCTTTGTAAGCGTCAGGTTGTGAGTTCGACTCTCACGGGTGGCTCCAGAATATGGTAGAATACGCTCACAATAATCCCATTTTCCCAAATAAGGAGTAAACAGCATGACCCACCAAGTAGTGTGTATGAGCTTTTCGTCGTCAGTAAACGCCGAACATGCTATGAAGGCTATTCGGTCAAAAGACGAAACACCTTTAACTATCCTCGCTGAGGCCGGGTGGGGACTTGTGTCCTGGAGGCAGGTGTCCGACAAGGACGGTGTTATTTTTTTCCTTCGCGGACTCCCTCCCCAAGCCGAGCAGACAATTTTTGTCGGCGTGGAACAAAAAAGAGGGCAAGTCAACTACGAAGTCCTGGATAACCGAAATGCGGCTTTCCACTGGCTAGGAGAATAGCTGTCATGAACACCGTGCACGTCCGTGGATTTAACACACCTGGAAAACGCATCGCCGGCCTGTGCCAGTCCGTCCTTGAATTAATGAGAGGGATACCTCTTAATGGGTACGTTCGTGGAAAACTATGCAAAACGCGCGAGGAACTGGACGCGGCTGTACGTGATGCAGAAGGTGAAGGTGTCTTTCTAAGCTTCCTGCTTTTGGACGGTTCGGGAAACTCCAAACCCACCACCGATGTAAACGAGGCTCGGCAACATTTGGCGAATAGCTAAATTAGCACTCGGCTATATCGGACTTAACAAGACTGTTTTTGTTTCGCAATCGCGGGCAAAGGCAGTCTTTTTTTATGGACTATAAAGCTTTCAGGTGTTAATATTTTGACTGCTACGCCGAGATACCAAAGTGGTCAACTGGGGCTGACTGTAAATCAGCTGGCTTTGCCTTCGGGGGTTCGAATCCCTCTCTCGGCACCAAACGTTTTTCTAATAAACCGTAAGCCCACTTAGCTCAGATGGTAGAGCACTTCCATGGTAAGGAAGTGGTCCGCGGTTCGATTCCGCGAGTGGGCTCCATAGGGGCGTGGTGAAGTGGTATCACATGGGTCTCCAAAACCTTTGTCGAGGGTTCGATTCCTTCCGCCCCTGCCAAAAAACCTATAGGCTTACATTACTTTTCTGTGCTACAATAGCGGCAACCTATAATAATCACCGACGAAAGGGAGATTCCATGAAAACGTTGACTTTGGAAGCTGTAAAACCCGAGGATATCAACATAAAACGAGGCCTGGTGGGAACGTTGGGTAAGCACGAACTGGAAGTTGTATCCTGCAACATCATTGTCATAGCGCGCTCGTGCAGGGGCTGGGTTTCGTTCACCTGGGAGAAATACAAAGTGTTGTGCACACACGACGTGACCCCCGAAGAACGGCTTTGCCTTGATACACTCGTAAACCGCAGGTTGCTTTCATTTTCCGAGGGGAAATATACGCCGACAGACGAGTTCGTCAAAGCACTGAAGGATTACGTTTTGTAGTATCGGTGCACAAACCTGAACACTCATTGGTTTAACAAAACCCATGGGTGTTTTTTTTTAAAGGAAAAAATAATTCATCGTCCTCGCAGTTATTGCTTTTCTACCGTGTTGTACCATTCCCTGGCCAAAATATTAGTTAAAGTTTCTCTTTGATTTACAAAAACGTCTAATTTTTCTGGTGTAATTTCAATGGGGGGCATGCTTGGTTTTACATTGCCTACCTCAATAGCAGTATTAACCATATTGGTTATTAATTCATAAGTGTATTTGTTGTGTCGCATTCCCGGGTTTCCTTCCAACGTTACAAGTATAACTTGATTCACACTCTCGCCTAATTCTAAAGGATTTATCCCTTGTATTCGGGCCTCAATAATAGCCCTACACATTTTTCTTACATCCTCCCGAAGTTCGCTTTTATACCAAAGCTCCCAAACGTAGCTATCAACAGGTTTTGACGTATCCCCGCTTTCCCTTTGAAGTCTTTCAGCGGTATTTTTAAGTTCGTGCAAAACTGTAACATTACCTCTCGAAAGCAAGACATCGGGAAGTGTAGTAACTTCTAATCCCAGCATTTCGGAGGCGCTCATTTCGACTATAGCCTCTTGAAAGGCGGTAATTGCACCGTACTTTCCACAATCTGTTCCTACCGTAAAATGTCCTGGTGAATACTTTTTTTCTATTCTGTCAGCTGCGTTTAAAATTTGTTTATAAGTTCTGTTTAGATCTGTATGTCCTGCCTCATGCGCCCAAACCCGGTATTCTAAATCTGCATTATCCTCCCTTGACGCAGCTTTTGGGTATAAACCTTTATACCGGCTAGTTAACATTTGAGTAACCATTAGGCGCCTTTGGTCTTCTATAGATAAAGCCTGGGTAAGACTACCCTCCTGCGGAGATACAGAGGCGACAGTTCCGTATTCAGGTATTACGTATAGAGTTGAATGAGGGGGTGGATCAAATAAAGGGTTGTAACTATCAATACCCGGTATTTTATCTGTTAATTTTTTAATATGAGGAAACGTAGATAGATATTTTTCCCATGCATTATTTACTATTTGATAAAAATTGGAATCGTCTAATTCTGCAATTTCTCTTGCTAATCTAGTTTTGTCATCATCATCCAGCGGCTCACCGGATTCTATTTTAGATTTTAAGCACTCACTAGACGACATTGGAACTTCCATATTCTGTATTTTTAAGACTACACTGCTTTGTTCTAGGTTTGTCCCCTGCTCTTCCAATTTTTCGGTGTTCATAATTTAATCTAATTCTTTTATATCTTACCGTATTCTCTCGCAGTGGCACAACCAACATACATTTGTTTTTAGAAAACCGGATTTACTGTATTATTAAAAACATGAATTGGTTTGGATACGCAATTTTATCTGCGGTTTTTGCAGCTTTAACATCTATTTTTGCCAAAATCGGTATAAAAGACGTAGGTTCGAATTTGGCCACGGCAATAAGAACTGTTGTAATTTTGTTGGTTGCCTGGGGAATTGTAATAGCTACCGGCGAACATAAAGGCATGACTACCCTACCCAAAAACACTTTAGTCTTTTTAATACTGTCCGGAATTGCCACAGGCTTATCGTGGGTTTTTTATTTTAAAGCACTTCAAATTGGGCAAGCTTCAAAAGTGGTGCCTATCGATAAGCTTAGTTTAGTGCTAACTATTGTTCTTGCGGTTGTTATATTAAAGGAAAAAATAAATTTAATGACCATACTTGGTGCTGCATTTATCACCGGGGGCACTTTATTAATTGCATTAGCAAAGTAATCTTTCCACAAAAAAGGACAAAAAAAAGAGGCTGCTCCAAACCATAAATCAAAATTGGTTCAAAGCAACCTCTAAGAAAATCAATACAGATAATCGTGCTCTTTCAGGGCTAACGCCGTTTACCGCTAAAAGGGTTCTTTTCGCATTTTTGCCAATGATTCTTCTTTTCACGGCCAAGAAGCTTTTCGGCTATCTTCCCGTTGCAACCCCTGCCGGTAAGAATCGTATGGCAATGAGGGCAAGTGTAGGTAAGCGTAATCATTTGCTTCCCTGCGCCTGCTGGGAGGAACGTGATGTCCGCCGGGACTTTGCGTTCGCGTTGCTGTGGGCTTTCATGATGTGCAAGCGAAGATTTTCTGTCGCCGCGGCAATGGCTGCTTTATCGGTATCCCCGGAACCCTTGACTTTCTCACCGCAAGTCCCGCACGTTAACATTACTTTTGCCATAACCTTTTTCCTTTCTCTGAAAAAGTGGATGCGATTGTGCCTATAGCACTAAAGCGGGTTTTTGTTCTGTAACCACCTCCTCTCAAAGAAAGTCTTTCAGCGCCCAATCGGTTGAGAGTCTCCCTTGCGCATAAGCAGCGCGCGTAAGATCTGCCCTAAGGCGATCCCGACCCCGAAAAGAAAAAGGGTCTTGCCCAGAATCTCAGCGTCGCTGAATAAACACACGGTGAGGCCGAAAGCCAAGAAAATAAACATGGCGACCAGGCTGGTTGAAGCGGGACGTTTGTACGACAGAATCGTCCCAACAACTAAGCCAACCACATACAACGTAGGCATTACCATAGTGTCCTCCTAAAAAAGCATGATTGATTATCGGATTATCAAGATTTCAATATTCTAGAATTGTAGCATACTATAGGGCATGCTGCAACCTATAAACATTCGGTTTATCGTTTCTACTCTCTTCCTTCAATGTTAATATATGTAGTATTGTATGCTAATTTACGAACTTTACATAGATAAATTTGCACGAAATATCAAAGGTTTAATTACTAAACTAGACTATTTACGCGACCTGGGTATGAATGCGATCTGGCTTTTGCCTCATTACCCTTCCCCCATGGTGGACGATGGTTATGATGTAACCGACTACAAAGGGATAAGGGGTGAGTTAGGCACTTTTGAAGATTTTAAAAAACTTACAGAGATTTCCCACGAAAAAGGTTTAAAAATCATAATAGATTTACCTATTAATCACACTTCAACCGAACATAAATGGTTTGCGGAAGCGAGAGCCTCTTTAGACAATCCAAAAAGAAATTACTATTTGTGGAGTAAGTCGGGAGCGGACATGCTTACGGCGGTAAATGCCTTTCCGAATGCCAAGCTCACCAACTGGATTTATAACCCTTTTACAAAAGATTATTACTTTGCAACATTTTATCCGCTGCAACCAGATTTAAACTGGGATAATCCTCAGGTTATAGAAGAATTTTTTGAAATATTGGATTTTTGGATAGATATGGGAGTGGACGGATTCAGACTTGACGCTGTTACTCACATTATCAAAAGAAAACATTCCCTGAGCGTGGCATTGCCTGAAACGCATAACATTGTTAATGCAATTAGAAAACACTTATTAAGCAAACAAAAAGATATAATGCTAATAGGCGAAGCGGATTTACCTACACTACATGCCGCTGATTATTTTGGTTCAAGCAGAGATGGTTGTACGGCACTAATCAATTTTGAAGATTCACTGAACATGTGGCTAAATTTTTTTGAAAAAGATGAGAATTTAATAAAACAACAGCAAAACCACACTAGCTATACTGCTGACAAAGGCGATTGGATATACTTTTTGGGCATGCACGACGCGATGCCTTTGTATGTTATGCACGCTGATCTACAACAAAGATTGAAGCAAAAACTTGATCCGGAAAACAAATTTGAGTCTAAACACGATAAAAGAATCGCCTTAAGGATTGCCGAAATTCTCAACGGCAATCAGGAGCAGATTATTAATTTATATAAGCAGTTAATGAATCAAAACGGGCACAAAATAATTTATTATGGAGACGAAATTGGCATGAGAAATAGTAAAACAGATGAATTTTTGATAGATAACAGACATGAGATTAGAAATGATTTTGATTGGAACGAACAGAAAAGACAGGCTGAAGATCCAAAATCCTTGCTTAATGGTTTAAAACGATTATTCGTAGCGCAGCGCGTCTAAAGCAGAAATCTTAGTTGCTCTTCTTGACGGGTAAAGACCAGTGATTAATCCCACGAATAAAGATAACAAAAACACCAGTAATACAAAAATTGGAGGTAAATACGCAATATCTATAAAACCAACGCCTTTCATTAAACCAAAGATAGATAAAATTAGACTAATAAATTTGCCTGCCAAGAACCCAAACATTATTCCCAACATACCTCCCACAAAACCCATTAACATAGACTCTGTTAAAAACAACCGCTTTACTTCTATCGCGGTCATACCCATTGCTTTCATTAAGCCAACTTCCCTGGTTCTCTCTAGCAAAGAAACAGTTAAAGTGTTAAACATGCCCAATGAAGCTACACCTAAAGCTACTGCTCCTATTAATCCTAAAATTATTCTGACTGTTCCAAATAAACGATTGATCTGAGAAACAGTATCCGTAACTGAACTTGTTAAATACCCCATCGCACCGATTTTTTCACGAATATCCGCCAATACTTCCTGTCCTTTAGAAACTACTTTAACCTGCGAGTAGCTGGCAACTCCTAAATGCTTTAAATCGCTTAAAGGCACATAGAAGAAAGGTGTGTTATCTCCCGGAATGACCCCTACAATTTTGTAATTGGATGGTTCGGATTCAACTTTTTGCGCGGAATTTTGCAACAAATTACTGGTAATAATAAAAGATGTGGAAAATTCTTTACCGATAGGATTTGTGTTATCCAGCCCCAATACCTTCAAAAAGGCTTCATTTACTACAGCCTGTTTTAGTGTTTCAGGAGGAAGAGGTACTTTTACAGTATCCGACATCCCTGCGGAAGAAGATGATTCCAGTAGTTTAGTTAAATACTCGTCATCGTTCAAACTGGAATCCCCGGCGGCAGTTGTACCTGTTAACGTTCCGTCAGTAGTTTCATCAATAGTAGATGTCTCATCCGCAAGTACCGCAGCTAAATCATCAGCCGTAATACCTGAATCATTTGCGGATTCATCCGAAACACCTAAAACGTCGTTATTTTTTTCCGGATCATACGATGTTGAATTAACCACAACTTCTAACTCCGCAAAATATACATCTTTGTACACTTTTTCTCCGAATTCATCTCTGACAAGCATATGCGTCCCGCCATCACAATCGGGGTCAGCCTCATCACACTCTTTTTCTTCCCAAATATAAGACCGAGTCTTGATCCATTTACCAAGCCAGTTACCGTTTAGATCTTGAATAACTTTGCCTGTCTCCTCAGGGTCAAACGAAGAACCCCAGTATTCTTTACCCGGCTGTAACCCCTCTACCCTTTTAACATAGCCTAGAACCTCAGCGCCGGTAGATGGGTATGCCCTGGCCCGCAGCCATGTTCGCGGAAAAATGGAAAAAGTAATATCCTGAATTTCCTGACCAATTGCTACATTCTTTCGTGCAACTCTGGCTCCTGCTACATTACCAGATGAGTCAACTTCCAATTCAAAACTGTCTTTTTGTATACCTGGGGAAACCTTGTTTAAATAATTGTGGGCAAATTTAAAGTCAGGAATTAAACCGATTTCATTGCTTTCGAATAATACTCCGTTAATTGTTTTAACTGCTGAGTTCTTAAGATAATTTGTTGTAACACCGTATACGGCTACATCGGAATTGGAACCCTGATACGCCACTTTTGCGACAACACCGATCAGAGGCAGAACTTCCTCAACTTGTTTAATTTCTTTAAAATCCGATACAGCTTTATCGGTTAGTTTAACGTTACTGCCTGGTTGAATAGAAACATCCGCCTGGCGCATTTCGTCTAAACGGGCTACCCTATCTATAACCAATTCCTGAAGTCCGTACCCAATCGACACCAAAAAAACAATTGCCCCGACTCCCAATGCCATACCTCCTATGGTTATTATTGTTCGGGTTTTCTTGAAAGTCATGTTTCTAAACGCCAATTCAAACAACTCTAATCGGTTCATCCTAGTCATGTCCGGTTTGTCGTACTTCATTACAAACATGGTTATGTTTCTATTTAGTTTAAGCAGAATAAGACGTACAAAATTCGGAATGAAGTTGGCCTTGAGTAGGCCGACTATTGGCAAATTAATTAAAAAAACTGTGAACAGGACAAGAAATGAACTAAGCTCCACTAAGCTCGCACGAAGGTGTTTGATATTTTGAGGAAAATCTTTTACAAAACGGACGAACAACTTGAACAATCGAATTGGGTTTAAAAAATAGAGTAAACCCCTGATTTGTCTAAATATTTTTATCATTTTACGGCCTCCTTAGTATTAGTGCCAGGAACAGCCACGACCGAGGCATCGTCAGATTTATTGGCTTTACCAGTTTTTTCGGATTTGGTAGCAGATTCTTCTCCATCCATGGATCCTCTCTTAAAGCTGACAGATCCGATTAGTTTTTGTAAAGCCTCCCCCGTGTACACACCTTCCAGACTTCCATCAAATATACGAACAACTTTGTTAGAAAACTTTAAATACTCCAAATCGTGCGTAACCATTATTATAGTTTTTTGCATTTCCTTGTTTAGTTTGCTTAACAATTCCATTATCTCAACACCAGATTTGTAGTCTAAATTACCTGTAGGTTCATCGGCAACAATAATTTTTGGGTCGTTTACTAATGCTCTGGCCAAAGCTACACGTTGTTGCTGCCCCGAAGAAAGCTCTAACGGAACGTATTCTGCCCAGTTACCCATACCTAAATCATTTAATACTTTAATTGATTTTGTAAACGCCTCGTGTTTACTTATACCTAAAAGGGTAAGAGGAAAAGACACGTTCTCGCGCACATTAAGAGCTTTAATCCAGTTAGCCTGTTGGTATACCATACCTACATTGCGTTTTCGAAAAATGGATCGATCATCTTCGGTGGTATTTGAATATAAATCCTGATCAAAAAAAGTAACCTTACCCGATGTAGGTGGCTCTAATCCTAGAATTGTATGAAGAGTTGTGGATTTACCACAGCCCGAAGGTCCCGAAAGTACTGCAAAATCGCCTTTTTCAATTTCAAAGCTAATATCCTTTAAAATCTCAATTTCTTGAGTTCCGACTCTGAAGATCTTTTTAACATGGTCTACTTTTATTTGAATTTCGGGCATGGTTGTACATTAAAATTCTAGCTATTTTTCACTATAAAGTCCATGAAATTTACTCTGCGATTAGATTCATATTCCAAGAAAATTCATTACCAGGAATCTGACAACTAACGGACCCATACCCCCGGGCGATGGCGATATATTTGAAAGGTGGCCAAGAGCAGAATGCATATTCAGATCACCCACAGTTTTGCCCTCGACAATAGAAGATCCAAAATCTATTACAGCGCACCCTGAAGATATATCTTCCCCATTAACTAAGTTAGGTACACCCGCACTTAAAATTAATAAATCAGACGTAAGCGGTACGCCGGTTTTATAATTGTCCAAAACATTTACTTTAGCCCCCAGTGATGATAAAAAGTGCGCAACAGGTTTGCCAACTACTTGCCCGTAACCAACGACTGTTGCTGACTTACCTTGCAAATCAATGCCATTTGTTTTTAAAAAATAATCAACCGACCTGACTACCGGAGGCATTTTTTGATAGTTACCCGATGTAAATTGAAACATACTTTTACTCGATAACATATCCAGGTCTTTGGATAAGGGAATTAAGTCTAGAGCACTATTTAGACTCAATCTGGGTAAAGGCATTTGGATAATACACCCCCCGGTTTCTGGGGAATCAATTACTTGTTGTATCTGTAACAGAATTTCAGTATCCGATAGATTAGTGTGAATTTTAATTAATTTAGTGCGTACACCTACTTTTTCGCACAGCTTAAGTTTTAAGTTTATATATTTTTCCGAAGCCACATTATCCCCTACCTGAATAATTACCAAATAAACATATGGTGCAGCCGCACCGGCCTTTACGGCTTCTGAGATCGTTTCTTCTAACTTTTGTGCGTGATAACGCCCGTCAAATACAATCACCAAGCTATTATAAAACTTTTACTGAATATGGGAACGAAAAGATCCGCCGTAAGGCGGATCTTTGGTGACTAATAGATCAATAATAAGTCCATCCCGGTGTGTCGGGCCGCTGAAGTTGCACACCCCGTTCAAGAAAAGGTGGGTTCTTTGTGCTTAACCCTAAGATTAAGCTGGTAAAGATCCCGCTGGTAATAATCAGTTGAGGATTATTTCTCCAGTTTGAACGATCACACCAGGAAGTCGTCCTTTCGGACTGCAGTACATAATCCGAAGATCATGTTCCACTATTTAATATTAGAAAAACCGGTAAAGTTAGTCAAACGCTACGAGAAAATTGAGGTAATCAAAAACCGAGTATTCGCAACGAAAACTGTACCAATGGGTCAAGTATAGTACCGACGGATCTTGTCATCACCATAATTAGTAAAATGATCATTCCCATAGATTCCATTTGTAACCATTGTGCGGCCATATTCGTGGGTAAAAGTCCGTAAACCACTTTAAAGCCGTCTAACGGATGTACGGGTATTAAATTAAAAAATCCAAGTGAAAGATTAATTAAAATAAACATCTGTAGCACGGCATGAATGATTAGGCCAGCTGCTGTAGAAGCCGTAATTACACCGGCATTTTGCAATAAATGAGTTAACACCGCAGCTGTTATTGCCATTATAAAATTGGAAAACGGCCCCGCAAACGAAATAATCGCGCTGTCTCTCTTTGGATTAGAAAGATTGATCGGATTAAAAGGGACAGGTTTACCCCAGCCAAATCCGGCAAATATGAGCAACAAGGTACCAACGGGGTCAAGATGAGCAAACGGGTTTAAAGTTACCCTGCCCAAGTATCTCGCGGTAGGATCACCTAGTTTGTCTGCCGAATAAGCATGGGCAAATTCGTGTATTGCCAACGACATTAAAAGTACCGGTACTAATATGAAAAAAACAATAGGTTCATTAAATAGAATATTTAACATAACGTGTTATGAATTCTATCACATGTCTGTATATAAATGGTCAAATAAGCCTTCACTAGCAGGCAAAAACGTGCTAAAATCCCATTCGTGAATAAAATAACTGCTTACTTTAAAGAGTCAGTTGCCGAATTAAAGCGGGTACAATGGCCATCTAAAGAGGACACCATCCGCTTAACCGGGTACGTTATCGGGGTAAGCGCTGTGGTAGGATTATTAGTTACTTTATTCGATTATATTTTTAAGAAGTTACTTGGCCTGATATACTTCTAGGACAAATATATGACTGATAAAAAAACAGACACAATTGAACAAAAAGCTAACAAGGAAGACGGAGTAATTGTAGTCAATCCGGACGTCCCTGAAGACGCAAAATGGTATGTAGTACACACTTATTCCGGACATGAGAACAAGGTTGCTATTACCCTAAAACAAAGGGCTGAGGCAGCCGGTTTTACGAACAGAATTTTTAAAATGTTTATACCTCAACAACAAAAAATTGTTGTTTCAGAAGGTAAAAAACGATCCACAGATGAAAAGCTTTTCCCGGGATATATGATCGTTCAAATGCTCATGGATGACGATACCTGGTACATAGTAAGATCTACGCCCGGAGTTACGGGATTTGTCGGCATGGGATCAACCCCTACCCCACTTCCGGAACCTGAAGTCAGAACCTTAATGAAGTTTGCCAAGATGGAAGCTCCTAAATTTGAGGCCAAATTCCAGGTCGGAGATTCCGTAAAAATTGCAGACGGACCTTTTAGAGACTTTCTAGGCAAAGTAGATGAAGTTAACGATGATCAGGGCAAAGTTAAGGTATTGGTATCGGTATTTGGACGTGAGACTCCCGTAGAGTTGGATTTCACTCAAATATTGAGAATATAAGTATTTTATTCAGGGTAGAAAGCCCTGTGCGACGGAGTCATATTTTTGTATGTGACGCGGACGTCGTAAAGAACAAAAATGGCTATAACAGCACCCAAAAAGGGTAAGAAAATAAAAGCGTACGTAAAGTTAGCAATCCCCGCAGGAAAAGCAAATCCAGCGCCGCCTATCGGACCTGCATTAGGTCAACACGGAGTTCCAATTATGGATTTCTGTAAAGAATTCAATGCCAGAACCGCTAAAATGGGTGACGATGTAATTCCGGTAATTTTAACCGTTTTCGAAGACAGATCGTTCACGTTTATTACAAAAACTCCGGTTGCTTCTAATCTAATTAAAAAATCAATAAAAATTGACAAAGGTTCTGCAGTACCTAATAAAAACAAGGTGGGTAAAATAACCAGGGCTCAATTAGAAGAAATCGCAAAAATCAAGATGCCTGATTTGAATACAAAAGACCTTAATCAGGCCGTAAAAGTAATTGAAGGAATCGCCCGTTCAATGGGTGTGGAGGTTATAAGGTAAAGGATAAATATGATAAAGAAAGATGAAAAAACATACCCAATAGAAGAAGCTATTACGAAAGTAAAAGATCAAAAGGCAAAATTTGATGCAACCGTAGAAGTGCATATAAATCTTTTTAAAGATAAGAAACAGGAAATGAACGTGCGTTACACCACTACCCTTCCTCAGGGTACCGGTAAAACTAAAAAAGTTGCTGTACTCGCTTCTAAAAAAGTGCCAAATGCCGATATTGAATTGATGGAAGAAGATCTGGAAAAGATAGAAAAAGGCAAACTCAGACCGAAAGTGGATTTTGATGTGTTTATATCAGAACCCAGATTCATGCCAAAAATAGCCAAAGTTGCAAGAATCTTAGGTCCGGTTGGTATGATGCCAAATCCTAAAACCGGAACCGTTACAGAAGATGTTGAGGAAGCAGTTAACCAGGTAAAAAAAGGTAAAATTGAAGTAAGAACAGAAAAAGATGTGCCAGTGATACACACAATAATCGGTAAAAGAAGTTTTACCAAGGAACAATTAGTGGAAAATTATAAAGAATTGATGCAATCGTTAAAACAAAACAGACCGGCAAAAGCACCTGTTAACTGGATTAAGAGCGTATATTTGTGTACCACAATGGGTAAATCTGTTCAGGTAAATTTAGAAGCGTAAAACTTAAATACCTACGTACAAATCTATTTTACGTTCCTGAACACTTAGTACTCCTGATTCATAATCGAATTTCTGTTCGGTACTCAAACCCTTGTCTACTATGACATATTTCGTCACAATACTTACAAAGTTTGTGTGCATTGGAAGAATGTCCAATTCCCCTTTATCGTTGTAAGCAGTTAACGAATGTATTGTGCCATGGAAGTAGTTTTTAGTTCTACTACGCATATAAAAATCTAAAGTTAATTCTGTGTTATTTAACTGAGGCATATGTTATGGTTATTTTCGAGTGTGAAAGTGACGGCTTTCACCAACGAGGAATCTTTACTTTTTGTTACGCAACTCCTGCGCGCTTCCTATATATAAAAACTTATCTTCCGATAGGTCGTCATATTTTCCGTCAATAATATCTTTAACATCCTGAACTGTTGTCGCCAGAGGTACATAACTTCCCGGACGGCCTGTTTGTTCCTCAGTAACAGAAAAGCTTTGTGTCATAAAGTTCTTTATTTTGTGAACGCGCTGGTATGTAACTTTGTCTTCGTCTGAAAGCTCGGCTTCTCCGACCAAAGATACTATTCTTTCCAAAGATTCTGCTTTTTTCATTAAACTCTGGGCTTCAACGGAAACATAGTAATGTAAAGGCGATACTACTTCAGGGTTTAAGGCACTAGATCCTGAGGACATTATGTCAATGGCTGGGAATCTACCCTCCTGATATATATTACGCGAAAGAACAATAGCGGAATTTAAATAATCGTAAATGGACTGGACACCCTGATCTAAAATATCATCCGCCGGAAGATAAATTGCTTCGATTGTTGTAACATCCCCGCGAGTGGTTGAAACCAATCTTTCATGAATTGACGCCATTTCTGAAGCCAAAGTTGCCTGATAGCCGCCTTCAGAAGGAATTGTGTTCATTAGCAAAGAAAGCTCGTTGCCTGCTTGTGCAAAACGGAACATGTTGTCAATAAAAAACAGGACATTCTTACCGAGATCGTCTCTAAAGTATTCTGCCACAGTAGCTGCCGCATGCGCCGTTAAAAACCTGATAGAAGGACTCTCACCCATCGCTCCAAACATAAGAGAAACGTAAGGCAATACATCACTTTTTTGAAGTTCCAAAAATAACTCATGACCTTCACGTGTACGCTCGCCCACACCACAAAAAACCGACATATTTTTTTCTTTGTCTTTGTTGATAATGTTATGTAGAATTTCGGTTAACAATACGGTCTTTCCTACTCCTGAACCGCCGAACAAACCTGTTTTACCTCCCCTAATTAAAGGCGCAAAAAGGTCAACAACCTTTATACCGGTTTCCAGTAATTCTATTTTAGATTGAATGTCTTCGTATTCGGGAGTGGGCCTAAAAACCGGACGCATTTCACTGGCATTAATAGGACCTTTTCCATCACGCGGCCTACCGAAAATATCGACAATTCTTCCCAATATCTGCTCCCCAACGGGAGTACGTAATTCTCTTTCCAACGAAACAACCGTTGCGCCACGTGCGATGGAAATGGCTGTAGTCAGATTGATGCAGTAAAAACTTTTTTCAGACGAAGATTTATACACAAGAAGCTTAACTTCCTGGTCTTGCTCCAGAGTTAAAAGGTCATTAACTCTAGGCATATTTTCGAGAAACTCAACATCTACAATGGAACCGTTTATACCTATAACTTTGCCTGTAGACGATAATTCTCCCATAAGAATATGCTACCTATTTAATCCCATAAAGCAATACCGGAGATCCTCTCGGTCTGCTTAATATTATTTACTAAATGACGTAATTTTATGGTTTGAAACCGGGCAGCTTTAAGGTAATTTGATATGTTATCGCTTGCCATATCAAGACTTATCATTCTTGAAGCATATTTACTTAAACTGGATTCAAACATGGATTGTTCAAAAACTGATGACAATATTTGCTTTTCAAAAAATTGGGCCACTTCTTCGGTTGAAGGCTCAATCAAACATCTTAATTCATCCTTAACGTTTCCTTCCTTTAAATCTAAGGCTTGACCTGTAACCAAAGTTTTTGTCGGATTTTGGGTAAGAACACTCACATACAAACCGTGATAAACTATGACGTTAGTATAGGCTAGAATATAATCCAAAACATCCTTCATATCTTCCCGTTCATAGGCTGTATCTGCAATATCGAAGGCTTTGTATTCTCTATTTAGTCCGGATTCTGACATAAATTGACGTCCTAATTTACCTATGACAACAATGTCGGTCTCTACATCTACTATCGATTTCAGAAAAAGATCAAAAGTTTTTTTGATAATATCCCCATACAAACGTGTGTTTGCAGATACCAAAACCGATACTGTTTTACCGTTACCGACAAAAACACTTTCCGGTCTTTTAACAGGAAATCCTAGGGCGTTGACACGTCGTTCGTGTAAATAGGTGTACCATACCCTGTTATACAAATTATTCAAACCCGAAAGAAAATCACGGTTTTGCAGAACAGATTTTTTAACTTTACGCATTCGCATTGCGGCAATTTCCTCGTAAGCACCTACAATTTCCTGCATGCTAAGTAATACCGCCATCTCACTTTGTAAGGCTTTTTTATTTAACATATTATTAATGCGTCTCCAGGTAATTCATTATGCTTTTGCCCGAAGCGCTAATTTTTCCGAGCAATACATTAAAATCATCCGTTTTCACAACAAGTTCATCTACCAGCGATTTAAACTCAGGATCTTTGTGATAAAGGTTTATACTTTTGTCTACGGCATACCTTAAGCTAGAAGAATTATCCCCCGTTAAAGAACCTACCCAAATTAAACAATACAATAGTATCTGCATGTTTACCGGCACTACCTGTCCCATTGGTTGGTCAAAAAAACCAAGTAGTTTAAAACCCATGGACATAGTCGCTTTTATTCCTTCATTAACTTCTGCGCCAAAGTGTATAAAACGTTGCGTTTTTTCCAACAGAGTTAAAAAACTGCTCAATTCTCTGTTTACACCCCAACGCAATTTTGTCTGCGTTTGTCGGCCAACTCTGGTGACTGAAAGAAAATAATTTACTGACGGTCTGCGTCCCTGTTCAAACAAATCTTTATCGAAGTATATATGTCCGTCTGTAATGGACATCAAATTAGTTTGAATATATCCTGAGATGTCACTTTCAATAGTTTCAGCGACAGGAAGACAAGTGATTGATACTTCTTTACCATTAATGTCAAAGTTGCCGGCGCGTTCCAACAAACGCGAATGTGCGTAAAAGATATCTCCGGGGTATGACTCTCTGCCAGGAAATCTTTTACCCACTAAAGACATTTCACGGTAGTATTTAGCATGAGTAGACAAGTCATCGATTATTACTAACACATCTTTACCCGTATCTCTAAAATATTCAGCCAATGTCAGCGCATAGTAAGGTGTTAACATGATTAGCGCAGTTGGGTCGGTGGAACTTGTTACGACAAGACATGTATTGTCTCTCAAGTTATTTCTCTCTACAAACTCCTCTAATCTTTTTACATCACTTTTTCTTTTTCCGACACAGGTGTAAATACAAATCGAGCCACTTCTGACTTGACTGAGTAATACTTGCATTAAAAACTCGGATTTTCCTGTTTTTCTATCGCCAAGCACAAGTTCACGTTGACCAAGACCTAACGGAACCATTAAATCAACTACAGATACTCCGGTTTCCAAAGGTTTATTTATTTTTTTTCGTTTCTCAATACCGGCAGGAACTTCCTCTATGGAACGATGCTCCGCAATATCCTGAATAACAACACCTGCGTGTATACTTTTGCCTAAAGGATTAACAGCTTTACCAAGATAAGAATTTCCGACGGGCACCTTGAGCGGGTTACCGGAACGGGATATGCGTGTGCCCATTTTTACAGCATCCTTACTAAAAACTAATATTTCTACGGAATCTCTATTAATCGAAAACACCATGCCCATCTCACCACTCTCAAAATACACAACTTCGTTGTTACGAATGTTGGGCAATCCCCGAGCGTATACAATAGGCGGCGTAATTTTATCTACGTAACCTACCTCACCTATCTCATTGAGACATTTTTCAAATTCTTCTTTATAGTTTTGCAAAAACATTTTCTTTATTGGAAACAAAATAATCCGAAATGGCTTTTTTTAAGCTTAAATCAATGTAGTTGCCTTTATATGAAACAACAATGCCCCCACCTATTTCTTCGGTTACTATGAAGTGCAAATAAAAGGGAAAACTAAAATAATCGGCAAACCACGAATATAATGTTTGCATGAATACCTTATTTGGTTGAAAAGCCAAAGTAATTTCTACATATTCCAAGCCGGACAAAAAGTTTGCCAGGCTATCGACATATGACAAAATGTCGGAAACTGCGGATTCAAAAGTAAAACCAGGGTTAAGCATTCCTTGGTATTTATCTGACAAAGACAAAAACTTATTAATAGCAATCTGGGCGTCTTTTAAATAACCAGAATCTCTAACAGTCTCTAATTCTTTAATTAACAAAACACAACTGTCTTTTGTAACTAATTGCCTGACTATATGAGAAAATATTACAGAATTGTCTGTCATACAAATTTATGGAAGACGATGCTCCTTCTTTGCCTGCTCTAAAAACTGAATTACTACCGCCTGATGCGAATCTACATCCAACGATTTGCCGGTAACATTGCTAGCAACCTCGTACACAATTTCATATATTTTGGCGTCAATGGATGCCAATTTACTTTTCTTGTATTCATCCAATTCGTCTCTAACAGCAGCATACTCGTCCTGTATCCTATTTTTAAGTTGCTCTTCAGTTTCAAAAGTTTCCTTTCGCAATATGTCCTTGAATTGGTCAACTTCGGAGAGTAAAGCATCTCTTACTATTGTCGTAGTTTGTTCCAATACATCAGTGGTCTTCTGACTTTCATCTCCTAAGGCCTTTTTAAAGCTACTAATAAACTCATCATTTGTGGAACTCAACACCTGGATGTGTTTATCCGCCAAAGCTTGTAACTGATCATTAAGATCGCGCCTCACGTCATCAGTAACTAACTGAACATCCCCCAGTAAAACCTGGGCACGTTTGTTAGCATCCTCTACTATCTTTAAAGAAGAATCTTTCGCTTCTTCCAATATTGATAACGCTTTTGTATAGGCCTCCTGCTTAACTGTAGATTCCTGTAGTTTTACCTTTTTAGACGATGTAAATTTATCTATAAACAGGTAAAAAAGAATAACCAGCAACGAACCCTGCAACATTAAAAAAATGAATATTAGATAAGAGTATTTGGCTATGTAATTAACAAATTCAACGGGCAGTTGCATATATAAATTTTATCATAACTACATTATCAATATAAGATAAGCAATAAATAAACCACCTAACATTATGCTAAATGTTAGGAGGAAATTAAAAAACACAACTCTTTTAATAGAACCACCCGCTAAAGGATTTCTACCTAACGCTTCCACGCTACTCCCTGAAATTCTTCCAAACGAAACAAACCCTATAACGAAGCTAGCGCCTGTAACTAAAGCTGCCAAAATATATCTTAGTGTGATAATTGGTGAAAGAAATGGGGACTCTAGCCCAGCCTTTAGTGCGGACAATACATTAGTAGTTCCCGACAATGCAATGAATTGAGACTTAACGTTCATAAAAACAGCAACAAGTCCTACTTCGTCATTATTTGCAGTAACAAAATCCTCTAACGCGATTCCTATTACTTGGCCGCTTTGAGTTGCCTTCATACCTACACCGGGAGTTTCTGAGGATGTTATAAAATCTCCCTTTTTTATTTCTCCGTTTTTGTTCGTAACCAACACAGGTGTTTCACCGCTATTCACTACCAATTTATATTTCTCTAAATTAATATCCTCAACAGAAGTAGCTGCCACATCAGTAACAACTCCAAATATATTCTCATCGTAATTCTTAAATGCCAAAACATATTTTCCTGTAGTGTAACTTATTATGCTGCCTACAGGTGCTTCAGATTCAATAGGTACGGAAAATGCAGTCCCGGAAGAAAGGGCCAAAGCTTTATAACTTATAAAGGTTAAGGCCAACACAAGGATCGGGTATAAAAATAGTTTAAAAGTAATTGAGCAGTATTTCATTACTATAATAGTATAGATAATTTTTTAAAATATGCACAGAAGTAAATGAGTAATAAATTATTCGCGGTATCTCCGTTCTCCATAAACCTTACCACAAGTTGTTATACCGGGCTTTTCTAAAGTTCCATAAAATTTGTCAGGCTAATAAATTACTCAATTTATTTGGGTAACTCTGATAATTTTTTTAACATTTTATGGTAAAAAAACGTATTTCCTATAGTAATATGATACACAAGACCTAGAGTTAATAAACGCTCTAGTGGCAGCCTTTACATAAAATAGCACATACTTAATTACTCTTTTTTTTAAAAAAGGCACATTATTTATTACAGGTAACTAAATACCACTTTGTATTAAAAAAACTTGCACAGGGCATTTTAAAGCCGGAAAAAATTAACCTAACCGTATAAATATACAGTTTAGACATAACACAATATCCGTATAACTATTTCCGATTTATAAAACACTATAAGGTATAAAAATTATTTCAAAAATTAATCAAATAAACGCGCAAAATGTAAAGGAAATTTTACACTTTTTACAATTTCTGAAGATACATTTAATAATGCAGTAAAATAGCCCGCCATCATACAATGTCATATATAATGCATTTTTTTAAAGCGCATGTAATATATTTCAAATATTTTTTACAATAAATTTTTTTATAAAAAAATTACCCAACTGTATTTTATGCAACCTTAACAGTTGCTGTAATAACAATAAATGGAAACCATAAAAAGTGTTGACAACAATGAAGCGAATTTCTATCATTTATACATTATCAAATGTTTAAATTTCAATATTTGATAAGGTTCGAAAAATGAGTAACAAGCCTGCCCAAAAAAATGTAACTGAAAATGTAAAACAAAATGAAACTGATAAACAGGTTTTAAGTGTATCTGAAGCAGCTTCAATTTTAAAAATTTCCCCTACATCACTAAGAAGACTTGAGCAAGAAAATAAAATAAAATCAATCAGGCAACCTAACGGCTATAGGATATTTAATACTACGGAGATTTATCAGTTAAAAGAAGATTTAGATAACGAAAAGAAATTAAAGCAAAATAAACACGGCAATTTTAATAACGTAACTGTTAGAACAGATACGCCAGTTCAAGAGATTAAAACTACAGAAATTCTGCAAACCCCGGAAATTATAAAAACTCAGGAAACTGCTAAAAAACATTTTGTATTAATTAATCCGGCTTTAATAAAGGAAGTTAAAGCGCTTAAAAAACCTGTTTTCTACGCGGCGATGTTAACAATACTCTCTATCGGAGGGTTTAAGCTTTTATCTACTAGGTATGGGAATGACATTTTAGGAAAGTACTCTGTCGGGAATTTTTTGGGTTTAAAAGATACCGGCGAGATAAACGTGCTTGCTGATAAAGATCTCAACTCAGATTTTGTATTTAAAATTAACATACCCGCGATTTTTAAAGCTGATACAACCGCAGAGCAGAATTTGACTGTGAACGGAAATCTTTCAGTGGATCAATTATCTACTCTTTCCGGTGGTTTAACTACAAATAATCAAAACGGAGATTTTGGAACAGGAACCATTACAGTAGGAATAGTGAACTTTGTGGGTGCGGCAACTCTTAACAATTTGGCAGCAATAGATAATGTAACAGAAACTACATTAGAGGAAGCGCTGGATATTAACGGGGATGTAACAAGTACTGGCATGAATGACACAGTAGTAACCGGGATAAACGGTGCTCCTTTAGGAGATACTGATCCAACCGATGACAACATACTAATGGTTGTCGATGGAAAATGGACAAGCGTATCTCAAACAGAAATAACATCACTTGGCACAATTTCACAAGGGGTTTGGGAAGGAGATCCTATTGCTCCAGAATTTGGGGGTTTAGGAATTTCGTCTTTCGCAACAGGAGATATTATATTTGCAGATACTAACAGTACTTGGGCTACTTTGAATATAGGCGGAAGCGGATTGATACTTACCTCAAATGGTAGTGCACCCGAATGGGCTACCCCCACCAGTCTGTTAGGAAACGCATGGTTACTTTCTGGTAACACAGGTACAAACCCAAACGTTGATTTTATAGGAACTACAGATAACACAGATTTAGCATTTAGAACAAATGACATAGATAGACTTAGAATTACAGATAATGGGTTTATTGGTATAGGTAACACTACCCCGGTAGTAGATCTTCATCTAGGAAATGGAAGTACAACTCCGACATATATATCCGGCACACCGGAAAGCCAATTTATTGAAGGTGATTTAGAAGTTGCAGGAACAATTTATGGATCGTTGATAGGTGTCATTACCACCACAGGATTTGATCCGAATGGTATTTTCTTTGCAGATGCCACAGGTACGATGGTAAATGACAACACAGAAATTACCTGGAATCCGACCGATAACAGTCTTACAGTAAACGGCACATCAACACTAAATGGTCTGGCTTTACTTTCAAGCGGGCTTTCTGTTACAGGTCCCGTTAGTATTACCGGCGTTGCCAACATAGGTAACGGCGCTAACCCAATTACAATTAACGGAACTTCTGTGACATTTGATGACACAAACCTGACACCAGCAATAACTTTAACAGACGCTGACACCGGTTTTACCAGCGGGGACACCGGAATAGTAGATGCGATCAATGCCGCCTATGAAGCCGCAACCGGAAGCGGTGACGGACTTTGGGCAGTAAGATCCGGAATTTTATATCCGGCTAATACAGTTCAAGATTTATCTGTCGGAGATTCCAGTAGTAATGCCCCATTCTTTTTTGATTCCAGTGCAAATCTTTTAATTCTAACTAACACTACAGCGGGTGATTCTTTTAGAGTAAATGATCAAGCTACTGACACTACCCCATTCATCATAGATGCCACCGGAGACGTCGGTATTGGAACGACCAATCCTACATATAAGTTAGAAGTAATCGGGGATGCCAGACTTAGCAACGGTTCTGATTTATATATTGGAACAATTGGTTTGAATGATACAGGTACAAGCAATATTACATCTGGTGCGTCGTTAATTGGAGTATTTGATGAGTTCACATGGTCCGGCGGAGGTACAGTTCAGCAAGTGTTAAACGATTTAGATGCACAAATTGCTACAGTAGCCGGTGATACCCACCCTGCGGTAGCTTTGGCAGGTACAGCTAATTATCTGTCTTTGAATGCCGCTACACAATTACTTACACAGGGAGCTATCGACTTAACCAACACAAATAACACTTCAGGTGCTTTACTGACATCCAGAGGCGGTTTAGGTTTGGATGCTTCCACAGCCCCCGCCGGAACATTACTTTTAGGAACTGGAACCGGTTTAAATATTAGAACCATGGGTGGAGATGCAACTATTGCCTCCAACGGAACACTTACTTTAGCAAACACCGGTGTTACAGCGGCAACATACGGATCATCTCTGGGAATTCCCGTTTTAACAGTAGATTCAAAAGGCAGAATAATAGCAGCTTCCACAGCCTTAGCTAATTTTGAACAAACATTAACTTTTAATAACCCATTAACCAGAAGCGGAACAGCTATTTCAGTCGATATTGCAACAACCGGCACAACTTCAACAACAGCATCTAACAGTGGTTTAGAAATTGCCTCAGACGGATTAAGACTTATCGGCGGTTGTGCTACAAACGAGATTTTGGCGTGGGATGCGGGAAATAACAGATGGAAATGCTCATCAGCATCCGGTATTGGTGGTGTAACCGGCACAGGTGTCGCGGGCAGAGTTGCTTTTTGGAACGGAACATCAGGAATTGCATCTACACAAAATCTATACTGGGACAACACTCAGGGAAGATTAGCAATCGGCAACTCCAGTCCCAATTATGCGTTGGATGTATCAGGAGACATTTATGGCACTAACTTAAGAGCCGGTACTAATTTAATTGTCGGCGGTACTGCCCTATCTTCTTCCGCATCAAACGCCGGTTCCGGTGCTTACATGATTGGCATTTTTGATGAGTTTGATTATTCAAACAGTACAAACGTCCAGGCAGTATTAAATGATTTGGATTCTCAAATTTCCACCAATGCGGGCAATACCCATCCTGCGTTACAACTTGCAGGAACCGCAAACTACCTTAGTTTGAATACAGGGTCTCAAGTTTTAACTCAAAGTGCTATCGATCTAACCAACGCAAATAATACTTCCGGCGCATTACTAACATCCAGAGGAGGTTTGGGTGTTGACGCTTCTACTGCACCAGCAGGTACTTTGGCAATTGGTACAGGGACCGGCTTTAATATAAGAGCAATTGGCGGCGATGCTACCCTAGCATCAAACGGAACACTTACATTAGCAAATACGGGTGTTACAGCGGCAACATATGGTTCATCCACAGGGATCCCGATAATACAAATAGATTCAAAGGGCAGAATAATCTCAGCATCAACATCACCTATTAACGCATCTATTGATGGAGCCGGTGAACTAGGCTATATTCCAAGATTTGCGGATGCGAATACGCTAAATATTGGGACATTGTATGACAACGGTTCACAAATAGGCTTAGGAACTACAAATCCTTCACAATCACTTGATAT